>NZ_AFWF01000308.1 GCF_000222605.1 Vibrio ichthyoenteri ATCC 700023
CCATTTTGGGAGTCCTTACGCTTTGCGAATATTACAGAGAGTCACTTTGGTTTCTTGCATCAAAGTAACAGGGTCATAACCGTAAGTGGTCGCCGTGTTAGCAGCTTCACCAAGCACATAAGGAGCTGAACCTTCAGGATATTTATCCAGAAGACTTTCACCCTCGAAGCGACCACCGAAGTGGAACGGTAAGAATGCAAGGCCAGGCATAACGCGTGGAGTTACCATCGCTTTTACCTTAATACGGCCTTTCTCTGCACCTTCAACCCAAACGTCATCGCCATCTTGAATGCCAAGGTCGTTTGCGTCTTTCAGGTTAATTTCAACAAACATCTCTTGTTGAAGCTCAGCAAGCCATGGGTTAGAACGCGTTTCTTCACCACCACCTTCGTACTCAACCAAACGGCCAGAAGTCAGGATAATCGGGTATTCTTTCGATTTATCTTGTTCTTGGATTGATTTGTACATCGTTGGTAGACGGAAGATTGCTTCTTTGTCATCCCACGTTGAGTATTCAGCAAGAAGATCACGACGTGGCGTGTACAGTGGTTCACGGTGCAGAGGAACTCGGTCCGGGAACGTCCATACAATGGCACGTGCTTTCGCGTTACCAAATGGAATACAACCGTGTTTAATCGCAACACGTTGAATACCACCAGATAGATCGGTCTTCCAGTTTTTACCTTCAGCAGCCACTTTCTCTTCTGCCGTTAGGTCATCCCACCAACCAAGCTGTTTTAGTAGCTTGTCGGTAAATTCAGGGTAACCATCTTTGATTTCACAACCTTTTGAGTAGCTATCTACTGCAAGTAGGCTCTGACCTTCAAATTCAACACCAAAACGCGTACGGAAGTTACCGCCACCCTCTGCAACCGTCTTCGACGTATCGTAAAGAATATGCGTCCCTGGGTGTTTCATTTCAGGCGTACCCCAACATGGCCATGGCAAACCATAAGTTTCACCATTTGCTGGACCACCAATGCCTTCAAGTGTTGTGAAGTCAAATGTGTGCCAGTTTTGTTGGTGCTCCTTCAAACGCTCAGGGCTTTGACCTGAATAACCAATGGTCCACATACCTTTGTTAAATTCGCGGGTAATGTCTTCGATAACCGGTTGGTTGTTTTCAACTTTAATGTTCTTAAACAGCTGCTCAGAAATGCCTAGCTTTTGTGAAAGCAGGTACATGATTTCGTGGTCAGGTTTAGAATCAAACAATGGTTGGATAACTTGATCGCGCCATTGGATTGAACGGTTTGATGCAGTCACACTGCCGTGCGTTTCAAACTGAGTCGTTGCTGGTAACAGATAAACACCATCGGTGCGATCATTCATTACCGCGGCAACCGTTGGGTATGGGTCTACAACAACCATCATATCCAGCTTTTGCATCGCTTTTTTCATCTCAGGCCCACGAGTCTGAGAGTTTACTGCGTGACCCCAGTAGAACATTGCGCGAATATTTTCGCGTTGACGGATATTGTCTTTGTTCTCTAGAACGCCATCAACCCAACGAGATACAGGGATACCTGCACTGTTCATTGGTTTTTGGCCAGCGTATGAATTATCGTCGAAGCGACCGTGAACCCAGTTGTAATCTAGATCCCAAACCTTCGACCAGTGACGCCAAGCGCCTTCTGATAGGCCGTAGTAACCTGGAAGCGTGTCAGAAAGTACGCCAAGGTCAGTTGCACCCTGTACGTTATCGTGACCACGGAAAATGTTCGCGCCACCGCCTGATTTACCCATGTTACCCAGTGCTAGTTCAAGCACACAGTAAGCACGCGTATTATTGTTACCGGTCGTATGCTGAGTACCACCCATACACCAAACAACACAGCCAGGACGGTTTTCAGAAAGCAATTTCGCCGTTTCATAAACTTGAGCTTCAGCGACGCCAGTCACGCGCTCTACTTCTGCTGGAGTCCATTTTGCAACTTCAGTACGGATTTCATCCATACCAAATACGCGTTGGTAGATAAATTCTTTATCTTCCCAATTGTTTGCAAATACGTGCCATAGTACGCCCCAAATGAAGGCGACATCAGTACCTGGACGAAGAGCAACGTAATGATCTGCTTTTGCTGCTGTACGCGTACGACGCGGATCAGCAACAACGATCTTACAGTTGTTTTTCTCTTTAGCGATTAAGATATGCTGCATCGCAACTGGGTGCGCTTCTGCCGGGTTTGAACCGATGAATAACATCGATTTACAGTTGTGCATATCATTGAATGAGTTTGTCATCGCACCGTAACCCCAAGTGTTTGCAACACCGGCTACTGTGGTCGAGTGACAGATACGTGCTTGGTGGTCAACGTTGTTGGTACCCCAAAGCGACGCCATTTTACGATACAGGTAAGCCTGTTCGTTGTTGTGCTTAGCACTACCCAAGAAGTAAACCGAGTCAGGGCCTGATTCTTCACGAATCTTCAGCGCTTGCTGGCTAATCTCTTCTAGAGCTTGTTCCCACGAAAGCTTTTTCCACTTACCGTTTTCAAGCTTCATTGGGTATTTTAAACGACGCTCACCATGGCCGTGCTCGCGCAGTGCTGCGCCTTTTGCACAGTGGCCACCAGCGTTAAATGGGTGGTCGAATGCTGGTTCTTGATCCGTCCATACGCCATTTTGAACTTCCGCGTAAACACCACAACCCACAGAACAGTGTGAACAGATAGTACGTTTCTGCTCTACTTTTGCTTCTGGGTCGACCGTTTTAGCTTCTGCTTTTTTGATCATGCCTGGTGCAAATAAACTTGCGCCAACTACCGCGCCACCAGCCGCTAATGAAGAGTTCTTCATGAACGTACGACGTGATACACCAAGTTGATTTTGCTCTTTGCTCACCGAATCGGAGCGTTTTACTAATTTCATGCGCTAAGCTCCAAATTACAATGAGTCGTAATAATCGCGAACATGCTGAGTTTCACGATAGCCCGTCTTCTTTTCGTCAGATTTAATTTCCACAGTTTCTGCTGCGGTTGCCGCTTTGGTTGCACCAGCGACAACTGCACCAGCTACGGCGGCAGTCGTTAAGCCTTTCAGGAGATCCCTGCGGCTTGTATTAATATCATTATTATCTTTCATTATTGCTTCCTTACCCTCAGGTAGTTTTTTTGGGGGCTTGACGCCCCTCTTATCGATGTTATTACTCGTACTCAGTTACGTTTTTTACATCAATTTTTAAATGCGTTTTGCTCTTAGTATTTTTGCTGAACTGCACTTGCTCAAGCGTACCGAAAGCACGTAGCAGCGCTGCTGCTGAGCGGTAGAAATCAGCACTATTGGCGGTTTCTACCTGTTGCGCGAATGCGTCATACCAAGTCGCAATGTGCTTATTGAAGAAAGCTTGTTGAATCTCAACCTCTTCCTCCGTTAGCATCGCCATCACTTCACACAAAGCAGAAATATGATCTTCCGGCTCCTTCACTTGATCTTCACGTTCAAAGCCAAGCAATTCGAGGTCATGTCGAATATCCGCTAATGGTTTTTCCATTAGTGAACCCGTCATATGCCAAGAACCAAATAAAACCGCCTCTCCGCGACCAATACCGATAAAGAGATTTTGATATTCCTCTTCTAACGCTTCGCGTTCGGCATGTTTAGCGGCATCTTGGAGTGCAAACCAAGCTTTTTGCATGGCACTTTCTGTTTGTTCTACTTCAAGCGCAGTCAGAAATTCAATCAGTTCGGCACTTGGGGCTTGGCGAAATAAAGTCGCAAGCAAGAGATAGATATCGCTGCGTAGTGATTGTTGTTCGTTAATGTTTTCCACGCACAGCTCCTAATATTTCAATTGGTTAGTTGGATCTTTCGCCATGCTTTCAAACATGTCGATCACACGGCAGTCTTCACACATCGCAATACGACTCACGGCCGCTTCGTTATCAAAATGCGAGTGACCGCGTAACTTTGATTGCAACATATCAATCATAGATTGAGGTGCAAATGGCTTATGACAACGAGTACATTCCGCCGCTTTCTCTTGATGAATAATAGTCGCTTTTTGACGCGACTCCTTATCCCAGTTGATGCGAGGAGTTAATGTAAGAACATTTTCTGGACACGCTTTGGTACATAAACCACATTGAATACAGTCTTGTTCAACAAACATAAGTGAAGGAGATTGACCATCGGTATGCAGAGCACGTGTTGGACAAACCGCCACACAACTCATGCATAATGTACAATCTTTGCTCTCACACTCTACGTTGCCGTATGGCGCACTCGCTGAAAGTTCAACAATGTTATCGACTGGAATACGTGACATTGCCAATGCATCAAGAGCGGTAAACAAACGTTGACGCTTATTGCCTTCTAAATCGCCTAATGCCAGATCAAATGAATCAGTACAAAGTGTTGGAGGGCCTTCGCGTAATGATTCAAGATAAAGGATATCAATACACTCTTTTTGAATTCCCAAATGAGCTAATAGCTCTTGGGCCATTGATACTTCATTATTCAAAATACGAATGATCGTTGGCGGCATAAAGCGACTAGCAGCAAACAGAACTTGAGTCGCACCATTCACCAGCGCGGCGAACCAAGTATCAATGCCAATGGATGGTAATTCTTCTACAACGACCGGAATGACGTTATCTGGCAATGCTTTAAGTGCCATGACGTTGTAACTTTCATGACGCGAACTACAGATAAGAACGATCGGATCTAGACCACCAGCTTGCTCATAATTGGCGAGAGTACGCTCAATGAATTTTTGTGTATCACTTGGATTTGGTAGTGCGTAGTGGATAGCTTCTGTCGGGCAAGCCGTTGCACACGTTCCCACCCCTTGACAAAGGTATGGGTTAATTTCGATATGGTGACCGCTTTTATCGTCACCTTGACTGGTTAATGCACCAGCCGGACATGCGTCTACACAACGCTCACAACCTTTTACGCCGCGAGAGCTATGTGCACACAAATCGGTATCTAAACGGAAAAATTTAGGCTTATCGAAAGTCCCCATTAAGGTTGGGATCTCTTCCAAAGCATCGGCTAGTTTTGGATAACCACGACCAACAGGGTAATAACCAGGAACTGGAACCTCTTCGCTCATACAGCTATTTAGGCAAAGATCCAAAACCACATCAAAGCAATCATGACCAATCGCGACTTCTGCTAAGTTACTACGTAGCAGGTTGTTTTCAATCGTCACTTCAAAGGTACCAAGGAAACCGGTCACTTCTACTGAATTAGCGTAGTAAAGCTGACTATTGGTGCCCTTTTCCCCATCCGTAGAGAGCAGTGTCAAACTTTTCATTTGCGACAGTTGTTGTGCTGCGCTCTCAATGATGGTCGTAGGACCGACAATAAGCGTATTACCACCACTTTCATAACTGACCGTTGGTGGGATCAAATTGGTTAGCTCGACGGTGTTGTCAAACGCGTAAAGTCTCGCTTTACCATTTGTAGATGTTGCTTGTTCTAATAGTTGTTTTAGCATCGCTCAGTTCCAGGGTTTAAGCAGATGAATTTAACTTCGGTTACACCGAAATCTTATCTACCCTCCTAATAGCAAATGCCGTACCAACTTTTATTTTAATTAATATCAATAACTTAAAGTTGAAATTGCGAAGTCATCAGATAAAAAAAACCGAGTGAGACAAATTGTCTCACTCGACGTTGGCTTGAATAAGTCAAAATGTACCTATTTTTAGTGTGGTATATTTTGTCTCAGTGGTTTCTAGCCCTGATAGATAAGCCGCTAAACAAAAAATGAGCAATGCATTTTATTCGTCGATCATCACAGCGATTTATCGACAGTCGCACCATTATCATCTGCACAATCGGTGGGCTCGCTTTGCTTCGATGTTTCGCTAATCTCAGTTTCGTAATCACTGTCAGAATCCACTGATTGCGAAGGCTCAGCATCGGATGCATAAGCGCTTTCCGCTTCACTATCAACAATAGTGTTATCTGAACTTTCTTCAGTGATTGAATCATCAGATAATGTGCCATCTTCTTGTTCAAATGCTGAGTCTGACGTTGCGTTTTGTTCTGCCGCCTCTTCCGGTTTTTCCTTCACCCATTCACGTAATGTTTCCGCCACGCCTTGTGATAACGTCTTGAGGTTACTGTAATCCTCATCATAGTCATCTAAGCCATCACGAATATTAAATTCTGCCGACATAAACATCTTACGCATAGCCGCTTTCTTGGCACTCTCTTCTACCTGAGAAACCAATAAGTTGGCCAGTGACATTTCCTCTGGATCTTGAGTGTCAGGCTCTGTCGCCTCAGCTTCGTTAGCCTCTTCCGCTAATGCTGAACCTGTAGTTGTTGTCGCATCTACACTTGATGAGCGCTCTAAAGCATCCACAGTATCTTGATCGTTAACCTGTGATTCTATTGATTCTGATTGTTGAGTTTCTGCTAGCGTCATAGGTTCGCGAGCATGATCAGACTCTTTTTCAACGGCCTCGCTACCCAGTTTACGTTTCGACCAGCGGCTTAAAAAGTTAGTTGCCATTTGAACGTCCTGCACCTTTGCGTTTTTTACGTCGCGTTTCTAATAGTTCACCATGGCGACCGATGAAAGCTTCCATCCACGCCTGAATTGGCAAAGGAATATCATTTGATAAGACGAGGTAGTCGCCATCCATATATTGTGCAGCTACACTTTGCGAGGCGGTCAACGTGACCACTTTAACCACGTCATTGCCATTAAAGTTATCCAGAATAAGAAACAGCTTAGGCTGCTGAGAACTAAGGTTAAAGCGGTAATCAGTACGCTCGTCACGATGCAACTGCAGCAAGGTCAAACGCTCGCTCTGCTGTTCTGGTTTGATATTAAAACCAGTCAACTCTTGTTGTGTGGTTGTCCATCTACCCGTTTGTATTTCACGAGCGACTAGATCACATTCAACTGGCCAAATGTCATCGGTTTTTTCAAGCGTTAAAATGGACATAGTTCACCTTTGTTTTTCGTTATACTGCCTACTTACGCGATGTTTAAGCAATATTTGTTCCCAATACTACTCGCACCAATAAAGAATTGTGTTTCTAGCCAAAGTATCGATGACAAGTAGCAATGAAAAACAACGCAATTACCGCTAAGATAAATTCTAGCCGATGGACGCTTATCCGGATACTTTAACGCAAACCGTCATTGTGGTGACTAAATGGGGTACAGTAATTGCTTAAGCAGTATTAAGTCCGTGAGATTGCGTCAATTTGATGCGTGTAATAACTTTTATCCCGCTTGCTTGAGAGCCTCTCTCAAGTTAGTGACTAGCTATAGGAACTACCGTGGTTAAGCCAAATATAATTAAAACCAGTGAAAACCCACTACAAACCATCGAAGTAGAAGTGTATGACGAATATGGCGAGAAACTCACAGAGCAGATTGCCTGTGAACGCCCTCTTACCGTGATGCTTAACTGGCGCGAAGTGGTGACACTAATGACGCTTGGATCGCGCCCTGAATCATTAGTCTTAGGCTATTTGAAAAACCAAAGTTTTCTGTCTGATCCTGAGTCGCTAGAGTCGGTGATTATTGACTGGGAAACCAATTCCGCGGCTGTGATCACCAAAGAAAACACCGAACACATTGAAAGTGCCTTGAAGAAAAAGACGGTGACCTCTGGTTGTGGCCAAGGCACGATGTACGGCAATGTCATGAAGCAACTTGAAAATTACCAAGTGCCGCAAACTCCGATTAAGCAATCTGAAATCTATACCGCCCTAGAAGCATTAACACATTACAACGACACCTATAAAAAAGCGGGTGCCGTGCATGGTTGTGCGATTTGTCATGATGACCAAGTGCTGTCATTTGTGGAAGATGTAGGCCGTCATAATGCGGTCGACACCTTGGCCGGTGAAATGTGGCTTAATCAAGAAACCGGTGACGGTAAGATTTTCTATACTACAGGTCGTTTGACGTCTGAAATGGTCATCAAAGTGGCACAAATGGGTATTCCAGTATTATTATCTCGTTCAGGAGTGACACAAATGGGGCTTGATTTGGCGCAGAAATTCGGCATCACCACCATTGCCCGCGCGAAAGGTTTACGCTTCCAAGTCTTTACTGGAGCAGACAAAATCACCTTCGATGTCAAAGGCCAAACTGAACAATAACCGCTTCATCCACAGTAAGCCCCTATATATATTGGGGCTTACTGCTGTCTTTATTGAGTTGCAAAACCCCTCGACACTGCTATTAGTTTAATAACCGCTTAAAACCAAAATCACATCAAGTGAACAATATGATAAAGCGGACCTTAAACGTCATCAGCTAGGGAGGTGTCTATGTCTCAGTCACCCAATGTTTCGCGCGCTCTAAATGGAATTAGCATTCGTGCTAAATTAATCTTACTCAATGCTGTACTTATTATTGGAGTCATCTGTTACGGTTTTTTTGAACAGTACAGTCTCAACAACCTACATGAATTAGAATTAGCCTCAGTAGAAAACACCGCCGCTGAAGTTGATCTACTCAACCTGCGTCGCCATGAAAAAGATTTTCTTGCGCGTCACGAATTAAAATATCAAGAACGATTTGAACAAACCTTTTCCAAGCTTTCCACTCGACTGACAGATTTGGATCAGCGCATTCACGATCATGGACTTCAGTTTGATACTCGCATGGGTGTCATCGTGTCAACATTGGATAACTACCACGAAAAGTTTTCGCAGCTCGTCACGCAAATTGAAAAGATTGATTCTCAATCCAATAGCAGTGCTCTTTTGCCCCAGTTAGTTGAAGCGAGAGAAACATTACGTGAAAACGTTGTAGCGCTGAACAACCTGCAAGCGAAAGTCGCGTTTTCATCACTGATGGAAAATGATTTTAAGTACATAGGCAAACCCAGTGAACAAACCGAGCTTGGCCTGTCACAATCATTGCAGTCGTTCCATCAGACCTATGCAAGACACCCATCATTGAGTAACGCGTTTGACGATTACCAGCATGCCCTAGTCAATCTATTTGAAGCTAATATCGCATTAGGCTTAACACCCAATGAAGGTTTGCGAGGTGAGTTAAGAAGAACAGTGCATCAAACCGAACAAGAGATCCTCTCATTACAAACTGAAATTGAAACTGCCATTGTCCAAGCGTCGGACAAGGTTAAAAATCAACTGCATATCTTTGGCGCTATTATTGCCGCAGTCGTGTCAGGACTACTCATTTTGATTGGCCGTAGTGTGTTAAATCGGATACAAGATATTAATTCGATGATGAGTAATATCGCCAGTGGTAACGGAGATCTTACCGCACGCATGGATGCGCAAGGCAGTGATGAACTGGCTCAACTGGCCAACTCCTTTGATAGATTCATATCTAAGCTACACGGACTTATCCAAGATGTTGCTGGGGTCAAAGAAGTACTGAACCAAAGCTCAATTGAGAGTGAACAAGCCGCATCAAATAGCATTAAAAATGCAGAGCAACAACGGATTGAGTCTGAATCGGTGGCGACTGCGGTGAATGAACTGGTGCAAACCAGTAACGAAATTACGCAGAATATCGAGCATGCCGCTAGCAATGCCTCAAAAATGAAAGAAGGCTCTCATCGTGCGTTAGACATTACCCATAATGCCAGTAACAGCATGCAGAACTTGGCCAATGACATTGCCAACTCCCAAAACCTGATTGAACAATTAGAAGAACAAAGCCGTGAAATTAATTCCGTTATTTCAACCATCCAAGGTATTGCAGAGCAGACCAATTTGTTGGCTTTAAATGCAGCAATAGAAGCAGCACGAGCGGGTGAATATGGACGTGGTTTTGCTGTTGTTGCCGATGAAGTAAGAGATCTGTCGATGAAAACAGATAACTCTACTCGCCAGATTGAATCAACCATCAGTAATCTGACAGAACGTATTCATAGCACCGTTAGCATGATGTCTGAAAGTCAGCTGCAAGCCGAGTCGACCAAGCAAGAAACCCAACGAGTCGTAGAAGCGATTGATAGCGTCAATCAGCAAATTGAAGATCTATTTAATATGAACGCGCAAATAGCAACAGCATCGGAGGAGCAATCGATGGTATCAGCTGAAATCGATCGAAATATTACTCAGATAGCAAACCTTGCTAATGATACGCATCGCGAAGTTAAAGGGTCGGTCACTTGCAGCAAGCAAGTCAGTGACGTGAGTGTAAAGTTGGATGCCATTGTGGCGCAATTTCGCTACTAGCGCTTCAGCAGCACAATGTAGTCGTCAGAAACCCTTACCAATATTCACACTTTTTGCATAACTAGACGGCAAGTAAGCAAAAACCCCGGGTTAGTAATTCTAACTCGGGGTTTTTTATGCATTTTTTTGTTTAGCCTTGCTGGACAGCAAGACTAATAAAATGTCATTTACGCATCGATACCACGGTGTTTTTGGTATTCAGCATAAGTACCACGGAAATCGTGGATTTTGCCATCACGGATCTCAAGGATACGCGTTGCTAGCGAGTCTACGAAGATACGGTCGTGCGATACGAAGAACAAAGTACCTTTGTATTCTTCAAGAGCCGTGTTTAGCGCTTCAATCGATTCCATATCCATGTGGTTAGTTGGTTCATCCATTAGCAGCATGTTTGGTTTGTGCATCATTAGCTTACCAAGCAGCATACGACCTTGCTCACCACCAGACAGAACTTTAACTGACTTCTTAATATCATCTTGACCAAACAGCATACGACCAAGGAAACCACGAACCACTTGCTCGTCGTCGCCTTCTTGACGCCATTGACCCATCCAATCCGTTAGGTTTAGATCTTCCGCAAAATCATGGGCGTGGTCTTGCGCGTAGTAACCGATGTTTGCGTTTTCAGACCATTTGAACTCACCGCTGCGTGGCTCTAGTACACCCGCAAGTGTGTTCAATAGTGTTGTTTTACCCACACCGTTCTCACCGATGATTGCAACACGCTCACCTACTTCGAAAATCGCATCAAAGTTGCTGAATAGATCTTGATCAAAGCCTTGAGTCAAACCTTCTACGTTCAGTGCGTTACGGAATAGCTCTTTAGACTGTTCAAAACGAATGAATGGGTTTTGACGGCTTGATGCTTTAACTTCATCAAGTTGAATCTTATCAATCTGTTTTGCACGTGATGTTGCTTGTTTTGCTTTCGATGCGTTAGCAGAGAAACGTGCAACGAACGTTTGCAGTTCAGCAATCTGTGCTTTTTTCTTCGCGTTGTCAGACAGTAGACGAGTACGAGCTTGCGTTGCCGCTGTCATGTACTCATCGTAGTTACCTGGGTAAACACGTAGTTCGCCGTAATCCAAGTCAGCCATGTGGGTACATACTGAGTTTAGAAAGTGACGGTCATGCGAGATGATGATCATGGTGCAGTTACGTTGGTTTAGCGTATCTTCCAACCAACCGATCGTATCCATGTCCAAGTTGTTCGTTGGTTCGTCTAGTAGCATGATGTGTGGGTCTGCAAATAGAACCTGTGCCAATAGCACACGCAGTTTCCAACCTGGTGCTACTTCGCTCATTAGGCCGAAGTGCTGCTCTAGTGGAATACCTACCGCTAGAAGAAGCTCACCCGCTTTAGACTCAGCCATGTAGCCGTCCATTTCTGCGAATTCAACTTCTAGATCCGCCACCTTCATACCATCTTCTTCACTCATTTCTGGTAGAGAGTAGATACGATCGCGTTCTTGCTTAACAGCCCAAAGCTCTTTGTAACCCATGATAACCGTGTCGATTACGGTGAATTCTTCGTAAGCGAACTGATCCTGGTTTAGTTTTGCTACGCGCTCGTTTGGATCGTAGCTTACGTTACCTGCGCTTTGCTCTAGCTCGCCGCTCAGGATTTTCATAAAGGTCGATTTACCACAGCCGTTCGCGCCGATAAGACCGTAACGGTTACCTTCGCCAAACTTAACCGAGATGTTTTCAAAAAGTGGCTTAGCGCCAAACTGCATGGTGATATTCGCTGTGGAGATCAAAACCTGTATCCTAATCTAATTCGTCAAAAAACCGCGCCACGTTACTTATAAAGTCCCCTAACTGCAAGTGTTGATTTCAGTTTCGCCCATTTAAGAGCCGAGCTTTTCTTCGAACCAAGCTGTAAAGAACTCAATAAACTTATGCACTTTTACCGGTGTGTGTTCGCATTCGTTACCAACCAGGCTCACCGCGAGCGCGCCGTTATCCTATTGTGGCAGTAAAAGCTCGATTTGTGGATTATTGGCCAAGATATAACCCGATAAAAATGCAATCCCCTGATGTTTGTCTTTATGCCACCCAATTTGCTATGTATCACGACTCACTCAGAGGCGAGCCGTGGTGCCTTTTTATGACACGTTCCTGACATTTTGTTATCATTTATCAATACAATGCGTCCCCCCTTATTTTATAGCGGAAACTCCTCTTCCGTTAAAACAACTACAATAATTCCTAGATAACTAATTTAAGAGATAACTATGCGTTTTTATGTGCGCTGTTTATTGCTCGTCAGCATGCTGATGGCTTGGCCAACGCTGGCGAACAATGACTACGGCTTTCAGTCTCAACCTCAACGTTCTCCCGTTGCGGATGAAATCGCTCAACAAATTTCAGCCTTGCCTGAACCCCTATTTATGTCGAGTAAAGACAAACGCCAAGTCAATATCTTGCTCGCCAAGGTGCTGCGTGTTCAACGAGAGCAGATCGCGAAGTTTGATACTCAGCTTGTGGCTCATCGCCAAAATGGCTCCCCCCAAACATGGGCAGACGTACAAAACAGCTACTTTACATTGACCAGTCTCAACCAAAGTAAAGAAGCATTATTAGCATTGACCAATCCGGCTAATCGCGATCGTTTAACGGGTTTTGGCCCCTATGGGGTGACGCAATTTAAGCAAGAGTGGCAGTTAACCAAACTCAATGCTGAATATATCCTCTACTTCCAGATTGGTAGCTTTAAGGCGCTGATCAAAGATATCTTTATTTCGCCAATTCCGGTTATCTGGGCGGCGTTAAAAGTGCTCTTTATCTATTTTGGTCTAGTATGGTGGTTGTCCAACAGCAAGCGACTGATTGATCTATTCCGCGTTAGTCAATTGGAAAGCAATAACAAACCACCATTCTGGGTACGTATCGTTTGGTACATCAGTCGTGCGCATCGTGCAATTGCATGGTTAATCGCTATTACCTTGTCATTGCGCGTACTTTCGCAAATTCCAAGCCTGCAGCATTTGATCTTCCTAGAGATCTTTACTTGGTGGGTATTGGGTGGCTCAATTGCTATCAGCTTTATCTTAGAATTTGCTTACCGCAATAGCCGCACATCGTCACGTGATGTGATTGCTCTACGTTTATCGACCATCCGTCGCTACGTATGGAGTATCATTATTGCTGGCGTGATCATGCAGATTTCAATGCGAACTTTAGGAAAAGGCACCATCTACACTTGGATCTACAGCGCCTTATTCTTCTGGTTTGTATTGGTGACGATTTCCATTTTGCGTTTATGGCGTAAAAAGGTATTTGAATCCCTCAATGAATATACTGAGCGACCGGTATGGGTCTCGTGGGCAATTAATCGTCAAGATACGATGTTACTCAACATTGCCGCGACCGCGATTGGTATTACATGGTTAACTATTGAAAGTGCCAAACACCGCCTGATGGCGCTGCTATCACGCTCGACCCTATTTAGTCAGGCGTTGGCCTACCTATTCCGCATTGAAGTAGCAAAACAATCTGATATTGATAAGTGCCAACATCACCTAGTGCGCATTAAAGGCGAGCAAGTGTTTGAATACGTCTTACCAGGCAGTATGGATAGCACGTTAATCAACTACGCTACGGAAGAAGTTAAACAGCTCTCACGTTACCTGATGTCAGATAACCCCGCGATATGCGTGGTATCGGGCGAACGTGGCATTGGTTCTACGACACTGCTTAACAGCATGCTAAACAAGGTATCAAATGCCGAGCCAATTTATCTCAACTGCCCTTATTCCGGCTATTCAGGACTGTTGGCGCAACTGGCTCTGAGCTTAGGTCTTGATGAAGAATCAAGTGAGATTCAAATCCTAGCGTATTTGCGTAAGAGCGAAACCACCTACTTAATTGCGATCGATAATGCGCATCGCTTGGTGAAACCAATGGTTGGTGGACTTAGCGATCTTATTCGCGTCACTAACCTACTTCGTCGCTCGAAAAAGAATCACCGTGTTGTGCTTTCTATCGTGAAATCAAGCTGGCGCTTTGTTGATCGTGCCCGTGGTGAACGCTTGCTGTTTGATTTGGTTTGTTTCCTACCTCGTTGGAACGAAAAACAAATCGGTGAACTGCTCGATAGCCGCATCAATAAAGATCTTGAAAAACCGCTCTCTTTTGAAGGTTTAGTGGTACCAAAACAGTGGGATCAAGATGAAATGAGCGAAGAAGAGCGTGCGAAACAAGGCTTTTACCGCATTCTTTGGCACTACTCAGACGGGAACCCTACCGTCGCCTTGCGTTTCTTCCGTTTATCGATCAACCGCAATAAAGAAAGCGACCAAGCGGTGGTTCGATTGTTCCATGTACCTGAATCGCAAGAGCTTGAAAACATGCCAAAACCAATGCTGGCGGTACTGCGTTCAATCGTACAACTAGAAATTGCATCACCAGAGATTCTCTCTGACTGTACTCAACTGAGTATTGCCGAAATCACGGGTATTTTGCGTTACTTCCAAAGCCGTGGTTACATTGAGTGGAGTGAAGATCAAGCGCGTGTTTCGGATCACTGGTTCCGTCACATTACTAACGTTCTCGACCGTCAACATCTTTTGGTGAAGTAGTATGAAAAGATTAATAATCCTACTGTTTATTGGCTTTGCTGCCTTACCGTGTTTTGCAACGGAAGAGATCGCCAACGTAGAAAACATTTCTAAAATAGCTAGCTTGGTGCGTTGGAGTGGTGTTTTCTTCTCACTCTTTGTTATTGCTGGTGCGTGGTTGCTACTCAAGTTCATGAGTTCAATGGTGGAAAGCTTCGGTAGCCAATTCGTTCAATACCGCATGCTGCTACAAAAACTGCAATCCTTTACTCAGTTCTTCATCTATATGAGTACTGGTATTGTGGTGTTTATGATGAGCTTTCGCATCAACGATCAAATACTCGCATTGATTGGTGGTACGTTAGCAGTCTCGGTCGGTTTTGCACTAAAAGACCTTGCGGCATCGTTCATCGCAGGTATCACGGTAATGGTCGATCGTCCGTTCCAAGTAGGTGACCGTGTCACATTTGAAGGTAACTATGGTGATATCATTACCATTGGTTTGCGTTCGGTGCGCATGCGAACGCTAACGGATGACATCATTACTATTCCGAATAACAAATTTTTGAATGAAGTGGTTGTCAGCGGAAACTATGGTGCGCTCGATATGCAGGTGGTAATTCCGTTCTATGTCGGTATGAATGAAGACATCACCCTCGCCCGTGATTTGATCCAAGAAGCGGCGTCTTCAAGTCGTTATATTCACCTGCCTAAACCGGTGACCGTATTAGTGAAGCAAACCATCACTGATAACTACTTAGCGATTCAATTAACCTGTAAAGCGTATGTTGTTGATACCGCATACGAGAAGTTGTTTGAAACCGACATTACTCTGCGCGTAATGAAAGAGTTTAGAAAACACAACATCAATCCGCCGAAGATTGCGGTTAACGCGAGTTAATCTCGATTTATCGGAATAAAAAAAGCGCCTGATTTGGCGCTTTTTTCTTATCGGTATTTTATCTTATTGATCATAGATATATTAGTGATTATGTTCGCCGTCTGCGTGATCACATTGGGTTGGCTCGTAACGCGTTGCCAATACACGTTGAGTGAGGTTTTTTGCTGGCATCGCAAATGCTTTAGTAAATGCTTTAGTGTTTGCTAACGATCTAGCTTGCTCATCACCACCTTGAACTGTGTAAACGGGTTCTAGAGTTGGCGCAGCGATGGTCAAGGTATCAAGCACATCACCATCACAAACAACACTCGCCGTTTTCGGGTTATCAGAACGTGCTACGTTAACGTGGAACTTGTTCATGTTATCTGCATTGCGGCGATTGTTTTTCAGTGCATAGGTATCGACATCGCCGTTAGCCATTTCGACCTCTAGTGCACAGTTTGCAGCAAGGCTTGCGCTTTCAGCAGCGTAAACATAACCATATGAGCCATGCAGAGCTGGGAAGATAAAGCTTTCTAGTTGCTTCGACGGGTCGTAGTAACCCACTAATGTCGTCACAGGAACACCATATTGAGTTGGTTTGATCGCCTGATGTTGTTCAAAGCTTGCATCTTTCATCCATGTTTGACCATCAGAGACAAACACCAAACGACTGCCGTAAGGCACCACCATCGACTCCCCGTTAATGGTTAAGTTCGAGTGATAGCCCGCATCAGAGTTAAAGGTAAAGATCTTACCTTTATTGCTCGAACTGGCTTCAGGAACCGACATATCACGCGCCCAGTGTCCATTCCAAGTAGACAACTCGACTTTGTCAAAGTCACTTAGCAAGGCAGCAATACGCTCAGCGTTTGCTTCCCATGGCGCAACACTGGTGATTTCTAGAGTATCAACACGGTGGGTGTATTCCTCCATGCTCTCAGTCTCTTCATTCCACTTTTTAAAGCCCGTCGAAGACGTTTGATCAAACACCGCTTTGCTCTCTAAATTATTCTGGATAAAGAACATCGAATATGGCGTATACATCGTAAAGCGCTGTTGGTTATACATCGCCCAACCACCAGCCATTGCGTCACTACCAAAACTAAACATGTCGTTAAATGCAGGGACACATTGCCCATCTAAACAGCTCTCACCGCCATTTTTTTGCGGGGCAAAGTTAGGAATGAAGACATCGCGTGATGAATCCCAACCCCAAGTTGAGTTACTCATATTGGCTGGCTTATGAATTGAGCCTTCAAAACCGCCAGGGTAATGACCCAAACCGTAGTTGTGCCCTACCTCATGGCTAAATTCATTGCCAATTGAGCTATCTAGGGTAACCATGCCACCACCACCAGAACCACCATGGGTTACCACACCATTGCTATAGACACCTCGCGTATTATGCGCGGTTAACTGCGCAACAAAATAGGGATGTTCGCCCTCACCAACACCCGCGGTAGAGTGAATTCCGTAGTTAGCATTATTGATACCAATTGAGAATAACTCTTTACCAATACGCTGGCGCATGGTGCCGCCATGCCAACCACCTTCGCTTGGATCGTGGTCGGTCAGTAACGTGCCGTCCGGTAGCATCACTTCAAGCAGGTGAACAGGCTCATACTCATTCACCACCATTTTACTCAACGGTGCAGTTTCAAAATATTCACGCTGTGCTTGTTTGTCTTGTTGGAAGTCAAAACGTTCACGAGGCTCAACCAACATGCCTACATCGATAGTATGCAGAAGTAACTCGGTTGGTGCGCCGACTTTAATCCCTGTTAAACTGCCAGACTTACCGTTATTAGCAAAGGTTAGATTCAGACCAGGTACGAGCCACTCTTTTGGTAGTTCTGCTGACCAATAACCATCGGCATAACCGATTTCGTTAAAGATCAAATCCTCTTCGAGTACCCATGCACCGTTTACGTTTTTAAATACCGTCGTCGTACCATTTGTAATCGTGCGGGTACGGTCTTGGTAGTAGCTTACGTTTGAGTTATAACCTGCACTTGATTGGAAGATAAATGTTTTGCCATCAAGTTCTGGGTTGTTTTGTTCTAAAGCAATATCACGAATCCAATGACCATTCCACGTGTTTAGTTGCACTACATCATGCTCGGCTAATGCGCTAGAAATTGCCGTACTAGAAACCTCACGTACCGCAAACACAGCCGATTCATCATAACTAAAGTCAATATCCGTCGTGCTCATTTCAGGAATCGCAAGCACGTTACGAGCGAGCAGTTCAGGCGCACGCATATCCAGTGAGCCAAGAATTTCACCCTGACGGTTTTTCGCCGTCACGGTCACTTTAGAGTGAGGCTCGAATGCAGCTTCCGGTTTGAACATCACTTTGGTATTTCGTTCACCCACCAAGTGCATGCGTTTTTCATCGCTGGCTGGTTTCGCCGGAACAATGTGTGCTTGCGCGAATAAAACCGCACCGTTCAATTCACCGGTGAGCATGTTTTCAAGCTGATTATTATTAAAGAAGATTGATGGTTTTTGAACAACAGGAGTACATTCAGAGTTATCAAGAATGGTGGTTAGAGGGCGTTCCCAAATGTAATTCCCTTCATTGTCTTTTGAGCCACGACCGGCCGCATACAAAGCAAAGGTACATTTTTCCCAGTTTGGCGCGTCGTAGCCTTCCGGGAATAAGTCAAAACCACCCGCGTAACCCCAGTACTGCCAATGTTTCGGGATAAAGTCGAACACCGTTTGGAACTCTGATTCAATATCGAACAGATCAAACATGACGTTACCATCAAAGTTGATGCGCAGATTCTTGCCTTTGTATTGCAAGTACTGGTAATCACCTTGTTGAATAACATTTTCTGGTTGAGCAGCCAATAGTGCTAGCTCTTCCATTTTGGTCATAATTTTAACGCTAGCTTGCTCTAATGTTAACTCTGCAGCGTTCGCATTCGTCGCCAATACAGACGCAACCATAAGCCCTAATAGTCTTTTTTTCATATCTAGTCTCTGTTTTAATTATTGTTTACTTGTGAAAGTTGAGATTCACGATCAGATACGAAGAGGCCCCTTCGACTAGAATTTTAGAGCCTTTATTCAAAGACAAGCCAATGACAGTTTTGTTAACTTAGATCTCTATTCCAAATGATTCGTACTCAATGATTTAATAAGTGATTTATTGCCAAGTTAAATAATTTTGTAACTAATCATATAAAAATCAAATGAATCAAACAGAAAATTCAGATGATTATTCTTTAATCACAGGGTGGGCAATTAACGAACACCTGGAAAGGGCATTTAAAAAATCAGCTAAAACTTGGGGCTTTTAGGTGAACCAATATTTGGCTACGAGTAGACATCAAGCAAGGCCAATCTCGTCTACGTTTGCTCACAAGTACGCGATGTATTGCCATAACTCGACATTGCTCCCATCACGAGATTCAAATTAAAAATACTCGCTAAATTTTGGCAACAAGCTCAAATATCTTCATTTTATTGCGGAACAAATATCTCACTAAAGAATTTATCAAATCGATTTTTCTGCGAACCAATTCAAAATATCAAAGCAACAATGGCAATTTTTCATTCAAATAACATAAGGATAAAGTATGAAAATAAAATTGTTATCTTTCATGATTGGGGTCGCGATCAGTGGTCACTCGAGTTTGGTTCTCGCATCAATACCATCCTCAGCTTCAATCGATATCAAAAGTCAGTCCTCGGTTGAGCATGCTCCAACAATTGAACAATTTCACGTAGCGTCTCTTTCTGATGTAGCAGTGCAATTCAGCTGGAACAGCAGCGGAAAAAACAACCGCTACGAAGTGGACATCATCGAGCGTCCAGCGAATTCATCACCGATCGTTTATCGTGCTGATGCGATCGAGTCGGGTTTTTATCGTGGCCATCTCACCCCAAACACGGAATACGAAGCAATCGTAAAAGTTTGCAACGATAATGGCTGTAGCAGCAGTGAATCCCTCACTTTTACAACGCAGGCTGAACGTTATACCTACAATGATGCTCGCCAAGCGGATAATCATCTTTCTGGAAACCTTGCTGCGCACATCAATTTAGCCCAGACTCACACCAGCGTAACCCCCGATGGAAATGAAGACCAAGCCCGTCCATTCCTGATCGCCGAGCGAACCGCCCTCCTTCTTGTGACACCTAAGGCTTACTGGACCAATCATTTGTGGTTGGAAGTGCTACAAGATGGTGTCGTTGTTGAACGCGTTGCCATGAATCCACCCAGTGCGCAGCCTGAAACCGACCAACGAGATCATGGACGCGAGACTGTCGTTTTCTCTAACCACTCTTGGACTACCCCTATCAGTTGGCAATGGATGAAGCCGGGGATATCACTGCGTCTATCCGATAACTTTAACCGTGTCGGTGAACTCAGTGAAGATCGCTTTATATTTGGTGGCGCGCCAGAACTTGTGATTCAAAATATCGATATCGGTATGCTGACTGAACCTCGCGATCAGTACCGCATGATTGAAGAAATGCATCAACTGGCCCCTGATTACTTCCAAAAAATTCCTGCGTCTAAACTTATCATGGCGGATTACACCCCGCTCCACTTAACAAAAGTCACTCTGCCAAACGGCAAAGTGTATACAGAGCGTAGTGACGATGAAGGTGGTGTGTACGGCGGAGATATGCGTGAAGCCATCGGTAAAGCACTGGTTTCAACCGGCATAAACAACGCGAACTTTGGTATCGTCGATACCGCTGGCTATTCTCAAGGTTGGTTCCGCTACACTAACCATATCACCGCGCACAACAATCGCGGTGTTTACCAAAATGGTATTGTTAATCATGGTCTCAGTGGCGGGGGCGGCAAGGTAACCCTCAGCAGTAGTATAGGAAATGAATGGTCACACGAATTAGGCCACAACTATGGTCGTAGCCACTACCCGACGAACGCTTCCGTTCACGATCTGACCACTGGCTGGGGTTGGGATGCGTTCTACAACCGATTTGTCGGCAATCTGCATTGGTCTGGTGAAGCAACCACGATCTCTCTCGGTGGGCAGGTGGTGCCTCCATTTGAAGGGATCTATCGTTTCACCCGCGATGCACAAGCAGGTGGAGAAAGTGCAGGACTTGGTAAAGTCAGTCTATTTACACTGGAACACCCAACCCAAACTCAAGCGATCCAACGTTTCTTCAATGACCGACCAAACATTGACCTTGAAAGTCCAACCGGTTATCTAACATGGGATCACGCCGCACAACGCTATGTCGCAGCAGAAGTGGATCATGCCGCACCAATCGCTAATGGTGTCCCTGTAATCACCGTTTTGGGGATTTACGACCCAATGAATCTCAATCCGAGTCAAATTTATCCTTTGACTTACTCCAACTACGGCAATGTGTTTGAACTGCCTGAGCCAAGTGCTATTGAACCGCAACTTGAAGGTTGGCAATCGGTCTCGGATCTTAACGCCGAGGATCGCTTGGTGACGGAATGGCAAACGATGACCATTGATGGGGAGCAACGCTCACTTTGTCAGTTTAGCTACACAAACGGCAATAGTGAACAAGCCAACTTTGTCGGCTATGAAGACAGCAACGAAGGCGTGTGTCGAACCAGTGCCGATATGTATTGGAGTGTCAATGCACAACGTGAGCACCCGGTATCTCAAGAAAACGACTACCAACTATTGGCAAGCAAAGGTAGCCTGATTGGCGCGGTGACTTACACTCCAACCCCAGAACTTGGTGAACAAACCCTTTGCACACTCAATAAAGGCGGGACTTCACATGATGGCGCGGGCTTCCTAGCCGATGGACGTTGTAAGCAGGTAAACGGCATGAAACACACTAATGGCCGTGATTGGACCTATGCCACTCACCAAGGTGGTGTTGTTCAATATGAATTGAAATCGCAAAACCAATGTCAGCTTAATGTGACCTATCCTGATGGCCGTATAGACGAAATCGCTCTAGCAGGTTCTCGCCATACCGGTAATCAGAGCAATAAGTTCCACTTAAACTTAGACGCCAGTCAACACCCGACTGATCTCAACGTAACTTGTCGTGCAGGCAATGGTGAAGTGACCATTCTCGATCATGTCCAAGTTGAGCGTCCAAGTTCAGTCGATAAGTTAATGGGACCGATCATTGTTGGCCAAGAATACGGTTACTCAGCGAGCCAATCCGGCCTACCAGCAGGTTGGTTTGCTCACTCCGATTCATTTGACCCAGCCACGCTTGAACAAAAAGACCGAGCGACTTTAGTCACAATGCGTAAAGGCAATGACCGTGAGTATGTGTGTCGGTTCGAAACACTTGTGGATGAGACAAACAAAGTGCTGCATGGTTACGTGGAATCACTCACTGAAGGACAATTCCAATGTACGGGAGGCAGTGAAATATCGATACGTGACAGCCAAGGTGAGCGTCCAATGCTCTCTGAGATTAACCAATTTGAATGGCTATCAGCAATCAATCATTCACAAGTAGGTGAACGTATTAAAGCCAAACCGGGCAGCGATGCTAACCTATGCAGCTTAACTGGCAATGGTGAGTGGTATGGGGTTGGTTATATAAACCAAGGCGGCCAATGCGTTCAAGAGCCTGAGGTCTACTGGTCGAATGGTAATCGCTGGATATTCTCTAGTAGGCATGGTCAGTACACCTATCGCTAAGTTCTAAATACGCCGACACAGCAACTTAACATCGAGTTATTTAGAGACTTAGAAACAGAGTAATTTGATAGCAAAGACCACCTTACGGTGGTCTTTTTTTGTTGGGATTAGTGGTGTTGACGGTCAGTAAGTTGCAACTGATCCCATTACTGTTAACTTCGAGTTGAAACCAACAAATGCGTTTCCGCTTTATTGGGTAGTCTAATGGTAAAACGGCTACCATTACCCCATTCAGACGTCGCCGTTAACTCACCACCAGTTTGACTGAGAATACTCTGTGATACCGACAACCCCAAGCCAGTACCTTCACGCTTAGTGGTATAAAACGGCGAAAAAATGCGCTTAAGATTTTCAGGTTTAATCCCGCACCCTTCATCTTCAATATGAATGAGAGCCCCTTTAGCCACACCCTCTTCACACCAATCTTCGCTGATCACCGTGAGTCGCCCTTTTCCCTGCATTGCATGAATGGCGTTCATTTGTAGATTGACCAAAATCTGCAACAGTTGATGGCGATTGATCTCTACCGAAGTATGAGCATGAAGATCGGTAATAAATTCGATATCACGCTTCTTACTACCGGTTTTGACCAAGGTAATACTCTCTTCAATAATAGGATTAACGTGCTGCCAAGTAATCTCGTCTTGCACGCCACCTTTACGGCTATACTGCAACAAACTACGGGTAATATTACGTATTCTGTCTATCTGAGCATGAATCGCTTCCAGTTCATCTTTGACTCGTTCTGACTCTTCACCAAGTTCAAACTGAATCAATTCGACATTACCCAGGATCACCGCACTTGGATTGTTAATTTCATGGGCAATGCCCGCGGTTAATTCCCCTAATGCCGCCAACTTTTCATGCACCACCAGCTTATCGCGGGTTTGATGCAACAGTTGAATGTGCAGCTCCAGTTCGGTGGTTTTCTCTTCCAAACTAGCTGTCCGTTGTTGGATTTTTTCTTCGAGCTCAACCGCCGCATTTTTCAGCTCATTTTTTCTCTGGCGTAGCAAATCCAACATGTTATCGAACTGCTTTGCTAGTTGCGCTAATTCATGCTCGTCATCTAAACCCAGCGGGCCGATGCGCGTGTCTTTACCCAGCTGGATCATTTTCACTACGCGATGGATATGTTCAATCGGATTAAATAGATCTCGAGAACCGCGATAAACCATCAAACCGGACACCAACAATAAAAATAGCGTCGTGACACTGATTTCCGCAATGTTCGTCATGTAGGCTTTGAGAAATGGCCAAATCAAGTAGCCGGTGTAAAGCATACCGATCACATTGTCGTATTTATCTCGGATCGGTTGATAGGCGGTGATATACCAAGCATCATAAACGTAAGCGCTGTTAACCCATTTTTGTCCTTCTATCAGGACTTTTTGTCTCACATTGTCAGACACCGGCGTACCAATAGCACGCCCTACACCTTCATTGCTGTCCAAAGGTACATTGGTACTGACACGAAGATCGTCTAGAAATAACGTTAACGTTCCCACCGGACGCAAACTGTCCTCGCGACTTGAGTAAATTAAGTCACGGATTTGATCGACTAAAACGGTACTGTTGTTGAGCAGCAAGCCGCCATCGAGAAAACCAACGATATGACCTTCTTTGTCATGTACTGGAATGACGGTACGGCTAACAAGGCCGCGATTTTCCACTTGTTGGCTGTCCAATATAGGCACTTGCGCCCGTATCGCTAAATCACTATCTAACGCATTCAATTCTTGCTGTGAAAGCAAGTCAAAAAAAGACTCGCTGTGGGTCAAATCTAGATAGCGAAAACGACTTTCAAAACCATCAACTCGATGCAAACAAAGGAAATCTAAGTTGTAGCGTTTCTTTTGTTTCGCGATCCATTGTTGCAGCGCTTGTTCATCCGTGCTGTTTTCCAATTGAATGCGAAAGTCATAAGATTCCGCAAACGCTTTAACATGATTCGCTTGTTTTTGCTGAATCAATTCAATGCTGTTATTGGCAACACCTAATCGTTCCGAGACATCAAGTAAAGCACTCTGCCACGTATAATGAATCGACCAATAAATGGTGATACCAATGAGCGCCAGTAGCGTTAAGAAAATCGGTGCTGAAGTTAGGATCATCAAACGGTAGCGCACCATACTTTTAAAGCGGTAGCGCCACTTAGCAATCAACCCTGTGCGAGTTGAAGCGCCGTTATTGGCCATAGCCCATATCCTCAGCTTCCCACTCTTTGAATTTACGCTCTAGGGTTTTACGCGCGACACCTAAATCTCGCGAGGCTGCAGATTTATTGCCATCATAAAATTCAACCAGTTGTTGAATATGGGACTTTTCAACTTCTTTAAGCGACCAAGAATTAGGATAACCTTTTCCAGGTGCTTTCATTGGTTCAGCCACCTCAATCAATTCAGAGCCAGAAGAAACTGACACCGAAATACTTGGTTGTACATGACTGCCCGCCAGTTCTCGCCAGTAGTGTGCCGGCGGTTTGGCCAATAAAATGCAGCGCTCGATTAAGTTCTTAAGCTCACGAATGTTACCCGGCCAATCATAGTTTTGCATCGCTTCGATGTCTTCACGTGCCCACTTAGGATCTGCAATCCCCAGCTCTATTGACAACATCTTGGTGAAATAAGGAACCAGCTCTGCCAGATCGGATTTACGTTCTCTAAGCGGCGCCACATCGATCTTAAGAACATTAAGACGATAAAAAAGATCCTCGCGAAAACGGCCACTTTTAACCTCTTTTTGCAGATTACGGTTGGTTGCAGCAACCACGCGCACATCAACACTCACTTCTTTTTCACCGCCCACAGGACGAATGGCGCGCTGCTCTAATACACGCAATAGTGCAGATTGCATCGCCAAAGGCATTTCACCTATCTCATCGAGAAATAGCGTACCACCACTGGCAACACGAAAGAGACCTTCACGGCTCTTCTTGGCGCCGGTAAATGCGCCCATCGTATGGCCAAATAGTTCGCTTTCGAGTAATTCAGGTGCAATCGCACCGCAGTTAATCGGGACAAATGGTCCTTTACGGCCACTGGCTTCGTGTACTCCACGAGCGACAAGTTCTTTACCGGTTCCAGATTCACCTTCAATCAACACCGAAGCGCGAGAAGGGGCAAATTGACTGATCAATTGCTTAAGTTGACGAGTTTTATCGGAAGTACCTGCAATCTCAGTGGTAATATGGCGTTTAACATCGCGATGCAATGCGTATTGTAAGCGCTCGTTTAAACGTTTATCCATACAACGCTGTACCGATTGCAGCATTTGACTTAGGTTGAACGGTTTGAGAATAAAATCGGTGGCGCCCAATTTGAGAGCTGAGATCGCGGTTTCTAGGTCGGCATAGCCGGTCATGAAAATCACATCCGCCTTTCTTTCCTCGTCATTAAAGGCTTCTTCCCACTCAATACCTGAGCGTCCAGGCAAGTTAATGTCTAAAATAATAAGATCATAATGATTCGCGAATCTTAACGCTTCGGCTTGCTCGATGCTGCCAGCCGTATCCACTTTCGAAAACCATTTACTGAGCGCTTTTTGTAGTATTGCTTGCATGCCAGCCTCGTCATCGACAACCAAAACTGAAAACGCTTGATATTGAGAGAGTTTGTTCGCATCCAAAGAAGTAGACATATCTTTACTCGATTTAAATCACCGTCATTGGGACAGAGTGTACCAAGGTTTTGTCTTCGGGATCGAGCAATAGTGCGACAAATTGTCCCAGAGCCCCTTTTTGTCCACAAAATCAAACTAATCTGCTTGAAAAATAGACTGAAATCTTGGCATTTAGTTTGCTTAAGGCATAGCAGCCAATTTTTGGCTATCGCCATTCGTAGGTAGTGAAATTGACGCCTAACGGCAAACAATATGGAAAACATTACAATGAAAGCAACAATCAGTTATACCTTAGCAGCAGCGTCACTTGTTTTATTTAGCCACACCGCAAGCGCAACGGAAGAACAACCGCATATTCGCTTAGCAACCACCACCAGTACATACCATTCTGGCTTACTTGATTACATCTTGCCTGAGTTTGAAAAAGATACCGGCTACAAAGTAGATGTTCTCGCGGCAGGTACCGGTAAATCTCTAAAAATGGGTGAGAACGGTGACGTTGATTTGGTGATGACTCACGCGCCTAAAGCAGAAGCTAGCTTTGTAGAGCATGGTTACGGCGTACTGCCACGCAAATTAATGTACAACGACTTTGTCATTGTCGGCCCAGAATCTGATCCAGCAAAAGTTGCTGAGCAAAAAGATATCTTCGACGTATTCAAGAATATTGCCTCAACCAATTCTACGTTCGTTTCTCGTGGTGACGATTCTGGTACGCACAAAAAAGAAAAAGGCATCTGGGAACAAACCAAAATTGAACCAAACTTTGGTGGTTACCGCTCTGTAGGCCAAGGTATGGGCCCAACACTGAACATGGCGTCTGAAATGGAAGGCTACACCATGACAGACCGTGGTACATGGTTGGCATACCAAAACAAACTGGCGCTTAAGATCCTATTCCAAGGTGACAAAAACCTGTTCAACCCATACCAAGTTATCCTGGTAAACCCTGAGCGTTACCCAACTCTTAACTACCAAGGTGCAAAAGTCTTCAGTGACTGGCTGGTTAACCCACGTGGTCAAGAGCTGATCAATAACTTTACCATCAATGGTAAGCACCTATTTGTCGCTAACGCGAACGAGAAATAACCATTCATGAGTCTCTGGCAAACTACACTAGACGCGCTGGCACTTTTGGTCGCCTTTGATCCTGACCTGCTAGCCATTGTTGCGGTCTCATTTAATGTCTCTTTGACTGCGATATCTCTGGTGTTGTTGCCAGCGATTCTGTTCTCTTTCATCCTTGCTTACACGGATTTCCGTGGCAAATGGTTCTTTCTATCGATTATTAATACTTTGCAAGCCGTGCCTACGGTGGTGATCGGCTTGCTGCTTTATATGTTGCTGTCACGCGCAGGCCCTCTTGGTGATTGGCAGATGCTATTCACCCAAAAAGCAATGGTCTTCGGTCAAATGCTGATTTGTTTCCCGGTTTTGGTGGCGATGATGCATGGTTCACTGCAATCCAGTGATCGCCGAGCAGTCGAAACTGCCATAACTTTAGGTGCCTCACCATGCCGTGTGGCTGCCACTATGATTTGGGAAACTCGATTTCCCCTACTTGCCGCTACAATTACCGCCTTCTCCCGCATCGTCACCGAGGTGGGTTGCTCTATGATGGTCGGTGGCAACATTATGGGCGTAACGCGCAATATTCCAACCGCAATCTCAATGGAAAGCCATAAAGGTGCTTTCGCTCAGGGCGTGGCACTGGGAATTGTATTACTCTCGCTAGCACTGCTGCTAAACTTTATGTTAGGTAGCATGCGCGGTCGTGGCTATTTGAGAAACTAAGGCGCTGTATGACGATAAAAATAACTGCACAACAGCTCTCAATGCGATTTAAGAATCGAGTGTTGTTTCACATTCCTGAATTATCGATTGGGCCAAATGATGCGATTTACTTAAAAGGTGATAACGGCGTAGGTAAAACCACGTTGCTAAAAATCTTATCTGGCCTACTCAAGCCAACCACCGGTAAAGTTATCGCACCACACGACAATTTCATCCAACGGTTTTCGGCAAGAAGCGGCCGACGTGATGTCGTCTATTTGCACCAAGCACCCTATCTTTTTGATGGTTCAGTCTATCAGAACGTCGCTTATGGTATTCGCTATCAAAAAATGTCGTCGCAAGATAAACGCGCTGCGGTAATCTTTGCACTACGGAAAGTCGGTTTAGAAACCCTCGCCGATGAACATATTTCTGTGCTTTCAGGTGGCGAAAAACAACGTGTTGCGATGGCAAGAGCGTGGATTCTCACCCCTTCGATTTTGTTGATGGATGAGCCAAGCGCCTCGCTCGATCAAGAATCAATTGACCGTTTAGTGCTGTTAGCAAAAGATTTGCTCGAAAAAGGCTCAAGCATTGTCATTACTAGCCATCAAAAAAATGCCTTAACCGATTTATGTCGTAAACAGTGGTGGATAAAAGAATCAACTCTGATAGAGTCTCCGCTGCTACAAATCATCACCGATGAAAAACAAGAGAACGACTATGCTACATCCAACGCAAACTAGTTGGGTTATTTTAGCTGGTGGCCAAGCCAGCCGCATGGGTGGCAAAGACAAAGGCCTTATCGAACTAAATAATAAGCCGCTTATACAGCACGTTATTGAACGCTTGTCACCACAGACCCCTAGCATCTTGATTAACGCTAACCGCAACCAAAGTGAATACCAAAACTTTGGCCCGGTGTTTAGTGACCAATTTTCTGACTACCCTGGTCCAATGGGTGGTATTCACGCCGGTTTGCTGCATGCAGAAACCGATTGGGTTGGCT
This sequence comes from Vibrio ichthyoenteri ATCC 700023, assembly GCF_000222605.1. GTDB lineage: Bacteria > Pseudomonadota > Gammaproteobacteria > Enterobacterales > Vibrionaceae > Vibrio > Vibrio ichthyoenteri. Next base: position 28,627 of record NZ_AFWF01000308.1, read on the forward strand.
TTGTCCCCTGTGACAGCCCACAGATCAATCATGATTTAGTGGCGCGTTTCTGCGCACAAGTCACCGATGAAAGTGACATTTTGGTTGCTCATGATGGCGATCATCAACAACCCGTATTTACGCTTTATCACAAGCGAGTGTTGCCAAAACTGACAGCATTTTTAGAGCGCGGCGATCGTAAAATTATCCTACTCTACAAAGAGTGCAACACCTCTTACGTCGACTTTAGCGACTCACCAAACTGCTTTGTTAATCTAAATACGCCGCAAGAATTGGCTCAATTTGGGACTTTAGAATCATGACTGCTCGCCACTTAATTCCTGTTATTGGTTTCGCTGCCTACTCAGGCACAGGTAAAACCACCCTAATTGAAGCGCTTCTGCCTAAGTTAACCAAAGCGAGTTTGCGTATTGGCATGCTCAAGCATGCCCACCATAATTTCGATGTGGACCAACCAGGCAAAGACAGCTACCGCTTACGTAAAGCCGGCGCGAGCCAAATGCTGATTTCATCGCGTAATCGTTACGCATTGATGACAGAAACACCGGAAGAAGAGTCAGAATTTCATTTCCTGCTTAGCCGCTTCGACCAACAAAAACTGGATGTCATTTTGGTTGAAGGCTGCAAAAATATCGCCTTCCCTAAAATAGAATTGCATCGCGAAGAAGTAGGTAAACCTTGGCTCTACCCTAGTGACGATAACATTATTGCGATTGCCGCAGACACGGTCGTGACTGACAGCGAACTGCCACAAATGAGCATCAATGATCTTGATGCGATCACTCAGTTTATTCTCGATTTTGTCGCAGGCACTAATAATACGGCCGAAAACATCGACAATAATGAGCATAAAGCCGCCTCTTCATGTTGTGATATTTTGTCCCCTGCATTTCTTTCGGTAACTCAAGGCCAAGAGAAAATATTATCGCTGGTCAATGAAGTCACTGAGACCCAATCATGTGCGATCGAATCGAGCTATAACCGAGTTTTAGCGCAAGATGTTGCGTCGCCAGTCAATGTACCGCAATACACCAACTCAGCGATGGATGGTTTTGCCATCCGTGGTGATGATCTTGAGCGCAGCCAATACCAAGTCGTTGCCGAAGTCATGGCTGGCCATGCTTACTCAGGTGAATTGCAACTTGGCCAAGCAGTTAAAATCATGACCGGCGCTCCAATGCCTATTGGTGCTGACACGGTTGTGATGCGTGAACAAGCAACTGAACTTAGTGACACGGTAACCTTTAATGGTGCGCACATCAAAGCGGGCCAAAATGTTCGTCAAGCTGGTGAAGATTTAGCGCAAGGCAGTGATGTATTTACCCAAGGTTTACGCATTGAATCACCAGAAATGGGCATGTTAGCGTCGCTTGGTTTTGGCGAAACCAATGTCTACCGCAAACTTAAAGTCGCCCTCTTCTCTACCGGAGATGAAGTACAAGCACCAGGTAGCGAACAAAAGCCAAATACTATTTATGATTCAAACCGCTTTACTTTGATGGGTATGCTGGAAAAGCTGGGTTGCGATGTGATTGATTTCGGTATCTTAGAAGATAACGAACAAGTGATGATTGATGCAATCCAACAAGCCAGCCAACAAGCCGATGTAGTGATCACCTCCGGTGGTGTCTCTGTTGGTGATGCCGACTACGTGAAACTGGCGCTGGATAAGCTGGGGCAAATCGATTTTTGGCGTATCAATATGCGCCCGGGTCGCCCACTTGCGTTTGGTCAGGTAAACGACAAACCTTTCTTTGGCCTACCGGGTAACCCGGTCGCAGTGATGGTGTCGTTCATTAACTTTGTTGAACCTGCACTGCGTAAAATGCAAGGTGAACGCAACTGGCAACCACTAAAAGTGAATGCAATTGCGACCGAAGATTTGCGCTCGCGCCAAGGTCGAACGGAATATAGTCGCGGCGTATTCCAGATAGACCCAGCCGGCCGCCTAACGGTGCACACGACCGGAAAACAAGGCTCTGGTATTTTACGCTCAATGAGTGAGGCAAATTGCCTTATTGAAATTTCACCGGCGGTTGATACAGTAAAAGTCGGAGAAAGCGTGACAATTATCCCACTTCAAGGCAGAATCTAGCCCATTCAAGGTCAGCTCACTTTGCTGGCCTTCCCATTTAGTGACATAGAAACAGAAGCATTATGGCTCGTACAATTATCTACACCTACAAAGAGAAAGAGAAAGAACTGCTATTCTCTTACCAACAACACCGTAACCTTCACGAAGCCGTAGCAGAAGCGGAAGGTATCGATATTACTGAATTCCTCAAGATGGAAACTCGACTTGAGCTTATCTCTGATACCAAAGCGGTGCGTAACTACCGTGATAGCCATTTCAAATCATTGGGCTTTGGTAAAATAACCCTTAAGCCAAAAGAGAACTTGGGCGTAGGTAAAAAGAACAAGTAATCTTGCTTTGCGCTTGCAACAAAAGCATGAATAAAGAAAAGGGCTTCCAGTTGGAAGCCCTTTTTCATTTTGATCAGCCCGTAATTTACGACTACTTGATATTCAAGAACGCTGCGCCGCGCACACCGCCTGAATCACCATGCTTCGCTTTTACAATCTTAGGACATTTAGCCACAGAGAGCAGATGCTTAGGAATTCGTTTTGGCATTTCATCATAGATCATATCAAAATTTGATAGACCACCACCTAACACCACGACATGTGGATCGTTGGCAGTAAACAAGTTAGCAAAGCAGATCGCCAACAGTTCCATGAAGCGTTCAACGTGTTCAACCGCTTTAGGCTCGCCTTCAGCTTGCGCTTTAATGATCTCAATCGCTTTCTTCTCTTCACCAAAGTAGTGAGCGTATAGCAATTCAAAACCTCGGCCAGAAAGGTAATTATCGATACAGCCTTTCTTATCGCAGCCACAATCAAGTAATGGCGCGTTGTCGCCAAGATGGAACCATGCATCAATAGGTAGACGCATATGACCCATTTCACCGGCTACGTGGTTACGACCAGAGAATACTTGGCCATCGTAAATCAAACCACCACCGAAACCAGTTCCTAAGATCAAGCCCATCACAGATGGTGAATCTTTTAACTCTTCATCCCATGCTTCAGATAGCGCAAAACAGTTCGCATCGTTATCAACTTTTACGCTACGACCAATTTTTGCTTCCAAATCTTTACGCAGCAACTTACCTTTCGCTGCCGGAATATTTACCGTTAGGATTGCACCAGTATCAGCATCTTCCATGCCAGGCAAACCAAGGCCAATCTTACCTTCACAGTTGAATTCTTGGTCATATTTATTCACCAAGCCTGCAATAGCTTCAAGTAATGCTTGGTAATCGCTGGTTGGCGTAGGCACGCGCTCTGTCGCAACACGTTCTAATTTTTCATTGAATGCGCCAAACTCAATCTTGGTGCCACCCACGTCAAAGCCGTAGTACATTGTATTCACTCCCAGAATATAATTTATTAAATCCAAACTTGGGTCATTATCCATAAGGCAGTGGCCATAATCCGTGACCTATGACCATTTATAAACCAATTGAACAGGGTTTAACCATCTAAATCAATCATCTAGCTCTGGATTTGCGGCAAGGTAGCGTTTTAACTCTGGACGAGTTAAATCAGGCTTAATGCGGGTTTTACTCAGCAAATAGGTTTCACGGAAGACACAAAACCACTCATCAAGTATTTTAGAGGCTTTATGTTCTCCCAATTGGTCCAATACCAACACGGCCACTTCCGCTGTAGAAAGATGTTGTTCATTTTCTGACTTACGCATCATGTACTGGGACAATACTTGTGGCTGTATCGACAACACTGGCAACCCTTGCAAATAAGTCGATTTGCGGAAAATTTTACGCGCTTCACGCCAACTCCCATCAAGTAGGATCATCAACGGTTTTTTACCATGGCAAAACGTTTGCACTGGCTGTTCGATGAGGCGTGTTTTTACATCTACATATTCATCAGGGAAGACAATAAATGGCTGATAGTTTTCATTTACCAGCAACGTCATCATCTCTGGGTCTGGCTCAGTACGGTTCCATTGATAAACATAGCCTTCTTTAACCGCATCAAGGATCAAGCGTCCGGTGTTGCTCGGCTTGAATACTTCACTCTCCGACACGATCAACATCGCCGCGACCTCAGTTTCAATATCAGGCTGATAAGCACAAACACAGTACTTAGTAGCAACTTGGCAGTAATCACAGCGAACAACTTTGCTGCCTCTCGCGTTAAAGACTCTGGTTGCGACAGCTTGCCTGTGGAGGAAAAGACGATGAAATGCGTGGATTCTCATTCGGATTCATTGATAATAATAGTTGGGCGACAAATTCTACTCGCCATGGCGTCAGTTGCAAGTTGAAAGCGTAAGGATACTCAATGCAAAACCCAGATATGATTCGGCTGAGCTTTTTTCTTTCCACCTTAGTACTGTGCGGATTGTGGGAATGGCTCGCGCCGCGTAAAACACTGACTCAAAATAAAGGCCAACGCTGGTTCAATAACCTTGGCTTAATCGGTTTTAACTCATTGTGTTTAAACCTATTCATGCCGCTACTTGCTATAGAAGCCGCACTATGGGCTCAACAAAGCCATGTTGGCCTATTGAATTGGCTTTCATTACCCGTATGGTTAAATATTGCAATCGCGATTATTGCACTCGATTTTGCTATCTACGTGCAACATGTGGTGTTTCACCGTATTCCTTGGCTTTGGCGCCTACATCGTATGCACCATGCCGATCAAGATATCGACGTCACGACAGGTGCCCGCTTCCACCCTATCGAAATGATCATGTCAATGTGGATCAAAATAGCGATTGTGGTGTCATTGGGAATTTCACCGTTAGCGGTATTGCTGTTTGAGATCATTCTCAACGTGAGCGCGATGTTCAACCACAGTAACGCTAAGCTTCCGCTTAGCCTCGATAAATGGCTACGCAAAGCGATAGTCACGCCTGACATGCACCGCGTTCACCACTCTGAGATAGTGAAAGAAACCCATTCTAACTTTGGTTTTTTCTTGTCGATATGGGACCGCCTATTTCGCACCTACCGTGACCAACCTCAATTGGGGCATGACAAGGTAAAAATTGGTATTCCTGAGTTTCAGACGCCACGTGAACAGTGGTTAGATAAGATGCTAACGCAGCCATTTCGTCGTCAATAGGCTTGAAGAACGAGATTTAAGAAGCGAGAAAAATCGAGATTCGAGACTTTAGAAGCGAGAGGCGAAAAGATAAGAGCGAGAAGCAAGATTTTAGAGACGAGACACGAAGAGACAAAAGCGGGATCAAGAGGCGAGAATTAAGAGTTGGGGCGCTTCTTTTCTCTCGAAGCGCAGCGGTTCAATTCTAAACACTCAAATCATTTTTTATTTTTCCTCGGTTCTCGCCCCTTTGCCTCTGCATTTCCTATATTTATCGACTCTTTTTGCCTTTCACATCTCGAAGCTCTGTGTTCTAAACTCACAATTCTATCTCTGTTTTTCTCGCTTCTCAGCTCTCTAAGCGAAGCGCTCTCGCCTCTACCGCTACAGCTCTACTTTAAACGATACTTGTGCAGCATTTGCTGTTGGTCTTGGGCAATTTGAGAAACATGTTGTGAGTTTTCCAGCATCGATTCCAACTGAATTTTAGTGTCATCGCCTTGATTGGAGACTTGGCTAATGGCGCGACTAACTTCGGCGGTCGCGCGTTGCTGCTCTTCTGTTGCCACTGATATCTGCTCAAAGCGAGAACGAATAGCCCCCACGGAGTATTCAATATCATTAAATGCGAGTTTAACTTGCTCGCTTGAATCCAATGCGAACGCCATTTCTTGACGAGTATCATGCACCGCTTGACGTGATTGTTCCGCAGCAGAAACGAGTTCATTGATGTTACTTCTAATTTTGGCTGTTTGATCGGACGTATCTCGAGCTAGTTTACGAACTTCATCAGCAACGACGGCAAACCCACGCCCTTGATTACCTGCACGGGCAGCCTCAATCGCGGCATTTAAAGCTAATAAATTGGTGTTTTCCGCAATACCAGAAATTACATCGACCATTGCATAAATTTGCTTTACGCGCCGATCAAGCTCAACCATTGATTGTTCATTGGCGTTCAATGTTTGCTCTAGGGCATATAAACGCTGGCGGTTTTCCTCCATCGCAGCCACCCCTTGATTCGAGTGCAGCTCTGCTACTTTTGATTCGTCATGAGACTCATTGGTGACAGCTGCAATTTCTTTAATAGACACTTCAAGCTGAGACATGGTCGTTACCATCTCGGTAAGTGCGTGGTTTTGTGCTGCTAAACTTTGGTTGGAGGTTTGTGCTGCATCATGGCTTAACTCCGCGGTTTGATAGAGTAACTCACAGTTGCGCGTTACGCTTGATAGTGACTCACTGGTGCTATCAATCACTCGGTTTAAGCGTAACGAGACTTGCTGCATTTCATCTGGCCCTTGCAATACCACTCGCTGACGAAAATCGTGTTCTGAAATGAGAGTTAGCTGCTGCAAAATATGAGTAAGACTGTTTTTAAGCCAGCGACGCAACGTTATCCAAAGCGCCACAATAGCCAAAGCACTCAACCCACTCGCGAGCAGCAACGTATTGGCAATTGAAGAAATAGTATTTTTTACAATGCTCTCGCTTTGTTCAATCAGTGACTCTGCCGACGCTGAGATCTGATTGAGCGTTTCTATACTTTGGATCGCCAATACTTGCGCCGCTTCAGTTTGTTGCTTTTGCTGCTGACTTAACTCTAATTTGGCGAGGATCTGCTTTAAAACCCCTTTCTCTTCAAAGCCATTTTTCACCATGTCATACGATGCCGTCAGACTTGCAAAATCATTCACATCTGGATGCCACTCGGCAAAATCATCGTAGGCTAAGTTAATGCCTGCAATGCGATTGCGCATTTCTTTGTATTCCTGTTGCGCTTTAAGTAAATCAGCCTGCATCATGAACATCAAAAAGGTGCCTTCCATCGAACTTGCACTAGCAACAAAACGGTTAGCGGCATCGGAGGATTCGGGGTTATCGAGCGATAAAAAAGAAGAAATTCGGTTCATTTCAGGGCCAATCGAGTTTAACCCATAACGGAAACCGGAAACCTCAGCATCAATATTGGCTTGCATCACCAATAATTTTCGTTGCGTCGCTATCACAGACAGCGTATAGCGATTAAGCATATCAAGTGAGTCGCTAAGTAAATTCTTTTGCTGCTCTGAGATTGCTTGTTCAAAGTTGTGAGAAATCTCAAAAACTTGAGTTCTTTGCTGTCGGCTATACTGGATTAATTGATTGATTTTGGCTTCAATTGCAGCAAGTTCTGTTTCTGAGCCAGACTGAGTGCTGAAACTTAACTGCTTGGTTTGTTCAAGTAGCGACTGAGTGAGTTTCGCATTGGCCGCAGAGAGCGGAAGTGCGTGGTCAGATAAAGTGGTAAAATGAAACTCCACCTCGTTCAGACCTTTGTTATTCACCACCGTTAAACCAATCATCAAAACCAGAAATCCGAGAAACAAAGCGGTAAGTGATTGAATTAGTGAAAGAGACCACCGAGCATTATTTAATTTAGTCATTGCATCCTAGCACTGCGTAATTCAAAAGTTCATTGCGTGCAGTCTATGGCTTAACTATTACAGTAAAATTTCACTATAAAGGCGTAATAAATTCCTTAATGATCAAACCACTCGATTTCATTCGCCAACATTGCATCTGCGTATTATTCGCTTCATCAATGGCTTTAACCGGCTGTAGTTCTTCGCCTTCGCAATCCGAACCTTCACCAGTACTAAGTGAATACCACCAGCAGCTAAAAAATGAGTTCCTGGATGTATTTTACGTCTGGAAAGGCACTCCTTATCGCTTGGGCGGAAGCACTCTCAAAGGGGTCGACTGCTCTGCATTCGTACAAACGGCTTTCCAACATGCGGCAGAGATAAACTTACCTCGTACGACAGAGTACCAAGTTCAAGTTGGTCAAGAAATTGAATATGGGCAAGCAAAGGTTGGTGATTTGGTGTTTTTCAAGACGTCACGTACAACACGCCATGTAGGTGTGTACTTAGGTCAAAACCAGTTCATGCATGCTTCGACATCTAAAGGGGTGATTATCTCACGTATGGATAATCCTTATTGGGCGGGAAATTTTTGGCAATTCAGGCGAGTGACAACCTCGCCTGTGCTCTAATTCTATCTGAATCCGTACCAGCGTTAGTCGTATTTTGCGACTGCGCTGTCAAACAGATTTTTTACCAGCGCGATGTATTCATCAAGAAATGCAATCTGTTCATTTGTCGCCGCTTTTGTCCACATACCGGCCAGCACTTCGCCAAGATCAGCCACTACTGAATCAGCTTCTTTGAGCAACTTAAAGCGAACACTAGAATGCAATTCAGGGTTCTGTTCAAAGATCGCCATAATGTTACTCGCCACCATATCGGTCACTACATCTTCGACACTCTCTTTACCAGTGTCGCCATCCTCGGCGGAAAATACATCGAGATTGGATGCGAGATGTTCAACTAGGGCTAAATAACCATCAGTATCAACAACCATTTTCTCTCCATCTAAATTATTGTTTTCGTTTTCTATACTACGGGAAATACGGCCACATTAACAATTATTGACTCGGCGATATGATATTCGCAGCCCAAACACTTATGAAACAGGCTTTGATTCACTCACTATAAAGCAATTGTTCTAATGCAACTTATTGAGACTTAAGCTTGAATGCTTGTAATATTGTAGTCGTTCAGATCAAGCGACATTTGAAGCTAGATCATAAATCCCATGTTTAGTCAGTTATCTTACCATCAATATTTACCATGCCAGCCCTAGCGAAATGTTCTGTTGCACCATTAAATTACGACGACGCTGTTCACATTTTAGTAAGTAGCTAACTAAATTCGCTTCAAATTATTGAATTCTTTGCTTTGTAAGTCGGAATTGATCACGACAGTAACCTACACTGTAACCTGTAATTAGATGATTTAGGGGCAGGCTATGTGGCAAGCAATTTCCGAGCAGTTATCTGAAACCTTGATGTTTTCTTTTGTAATCCGCGAAAAAACAAAGCTTTCCGGTGGAGATATCAGTGAAAGCTACATGATCAGTGATGGAGAGCAACGGTACTTTATCAAACTCAATCATCGTGAATTTTTAGCAAAGTACGAAGCGGAAGCGGAAAATATCCAATGCTTGCGCGACACTGACACCGTTTTTGCTCCTGAGCTTGTTCATCTCGGAAAATCAAAACATCATGCTTTTTTGATTTTAAATTACTTGCCCACCAAGCCGCTGGAAAACGGCGATGCTAGTTTTGAATTTGGTCAAAAACTTGCCGCGTTACACCAATGGGGTGAGCAGAAAGAGTACGGTTTTGATTCTGATAACTATATTGGCAACACCCTACAACCAAATCAATGGGATCGGAAATGGTCACGCTTTTTTGCTGAACAACGTATAGGCTGGCAATTACAACTCATCAAAGAGAAAGGCGTTTCTTTGGTGGACATTGCAGACTTTACCCAAAAAGTGCAGCATATTTTAGCCAACCATCACCCCCGCCCTTCATTACTTCATGGCGATCTTTGGAGTGGCAATGTTGCTAATTCCGCCTTTGGCCCTATCTGCTATGACCCTGCGAGTTACTGGGGCGATAGAGAATGTGATATAGCCATGACAGAGCTATTTGGTGGTTTTCAACCTGAGTTCTACCAAGGTTATCAGGAAGTGATGCCACTCGATCCTCACTATGAGGATCGCAAACCTATTTATAATCTTTACCATGTCCTCAACCACTATAATTTGTTTGGCGGGCATTATCTTGATGAAGCGCAACAACTCATTGATACTGTGAATGATTATTAACTTTATATTACAAAGAGTTACATTCTTAGCCTAACGTAAATGCAAGCGTTTGGATCACACCATGGAAAAAACCAAGCGCTTCTCGGCGAGTTTTATGCCCACAATCAAACTTTGTACTTAATTCACGCCCATTACTAACTTATCGCCGTACTATTTATCTATGGCAAACGATTCGTGACAGCTTTAACGTCACAGGTAGTAATGAAGAGGTAAGTCTATGCGTAATTTCACCGAGAAACAGGTTTTCTGCCCTCACTGCGCTCACTCAATTGGCATTACCCTAGACGCGTCAAATGGTAATCAAGATTTTTACGATGATTGTCCTGCGTGCTGTAATGCTATCCATTTTAACCTCACCGTTAATGAACAGATGGATCGCATCGATTTAACCATTGATGCAGACGATGAGCAGATATTCTGAACCCACAAAAAAGAGCGCATAAGCGCTCTTTTTATTGTTCAGTTATTAGCTAAGTGTTCAATCTACGAGTCGCGCCGCTAAAACACGCTCAACGGTATCAACAATGGCTTGTGTTTGAGGATCGACTTCCACATTGATTTTATCCCCTACTTCACGCGCTCCAAATAAGGTACGTTGTAACGTTTCTGGAATAAGGTGGACGCTAAAACGATTTTCTTCAACCTCACCAATAGTCAACGAACAGCCATCCAAACCAATGTAACCTTTCGGTAAAACATATTTCATTGCCTCGTTTGGCATTTCAAACCAAATGGTGCGGTTGTTCGGAGTATCAATGACTTCATGCACATTAGCCACCAAGGCAATATGTCCCGACATACTGTGACCGCCAATTTCATCGCCAAACTTAGCCGCACGCTCTATGTTTACGCTATCGCCTACCTCAAGCTGGCCTAAGTTGGTCAGTTTTAACGTTGCCTGCATCAAATCAAAGCTAATATTATTACCATCAATATTGGTCACAGTCAGGCAGCAACCATTGTGAGCAACCGATGATCCAATCGCGAGATTAGCACCAAGTGTTTGATCAAGTTCAATTACATGCGTTTGAAAATCTTGTTTCTTATCTATGGAAACAATTTTCGCCATGCCTTGCACAATACCGGTAAACATCGTTATCTCCTTAATCGGTAACGTTCTGTATTATCTTTAGGTTACTTCGCTTTCGCTAACCTGCTTGGGTAAATTAACCCATTAATCGACTGCAGCACAAGCTTACCTGAATCTACCAACATCGGGGGTTCACTGTTTTTAAGCCCTCAGAAACGCTCTCAATTCTCTTCAACTTACTGAAACTTAGACACTTTACCCAACTCCACAATAACCACATCAGTGATATACTTCCTATTAAATCGCTTACTGGTGAGGCTACAGAAATGGATAAGAAGACTTTTACCGAGCAAGGATTAGATGCTCACACTGCACATGCAGATGAGTTGGCGTAGCTGGTTGAGGAAGAGATAGATTTAGATGAAGTCGAAGAAGAAGGCTGCCACGAGTAAAGCGCTCATTCGCAGCTGCTTATCTTTAAATTGACCTAAGGGACTAACTCATTTTTGGACAATTCTGAGTTACGAAGTGCCAACTGTGAAAGTTCTGGACAAAAAGAAACCCGACTTTTCTCTGGTTCGTTATCCTAGATTAGGGTTATTACAGGTATAACCTACTTCAACCCTAATCGTGAAGCTTCGCGCCTTTGACGATTTTATCCACGAGCTTTTTCTCTGCACATAGAGCAATCCCGACCAAGGGTAAGCGCTCCGTATCATAGGAACGAACGGTGCCTCGATTCGCTTCATCATGACCTGTTTCGAACATATCATCGATGAATATTGCGGTTTCTATGTTTGCACGATGAGCGCGTTGGATAAAAGTCGGCAGTTTACTTCTCTTCACTTTAAGGACGATTGTTGGCTGAATACAAAGCGGTAGGTAGGTGTTGTCACTCCCATCCACATATCGTTCTCCAGTCTGAACCGCGGATGTCGAAGTGATGCCACCAGATAAAAAACTGACAACATTCAATTTCTGCCACACTGGTAAATCTTCTGCCACAACAATAACAAACTTAGAATTAAATTGCATATAACCTCTTATTAATCAGAACACTAAATCAATGACTGGCGACACACCCATCTTTAAGCCAACAAACATTAACAACACGGCCATTAGCTTATTCATGGCAACTAAGTAGTCAGTTTCGTTTATCTTTTTGCCAATAAGACGCCCTGCAATGTAGTAAACCGTAGGAGCACCAAACGCAAGTAGTGCCAAAATAGCGCACCACACAAAGATGTACCCGCCGGTAATACCTGCAGATGGAAATTGAACTGTTGCAATAGGTAATGCAACCGTAATGCCTTTCGGGTTAAGCAGCTGTAGTATCAAACCGTCTCGCAGATTCATGCTTTGGCTAGGCTTGAATTCAACCTTACCCACTTGGCTCACGAATATTTTGTATGCCAACCAAAGAATGTAGATTGCCCCCAGTATTGCGGTCCATTGTAAGAAAGCATCATTCATTAATGTCTCGCCAATCAGCGAAACAGCGCTGAATAATGCAAACATGGCGATCGAGACACCGAGGCTAAAGCCAAATATTGAATTTTGTTTCTGTATGCCACTGTTTAAGGAGATAGCGTTGACTGGCCCGGGGGTGTACATGACCCCTAGAGCATAAATAATTATGTCCAGCATAGCGTTAATCTTTTGGTCGATGCTTTAGTTGAGGCTAAAGCGAGAGTTGTTTTTGGTATTGGGTTGGCGTGATGCCAAACGTATTCTTGAAGTTACGATTTAGATGACTTAAATCAGAAAAGCCATACTTAAACGCAATATTCGCGGCATTATCCCCTAGCTCTAACTCGCGTTTTACACGGTTGATTTTATAGCTAAGTACATACTGGTGTGGCGTCATACCAAACTGTTTGTTAAACAGTCGAATGAAATGATATTTAGACATATTGGCAGCGTTTGAAATCTCTTCAATCCCTAGCTTTCGATTTAGGTTGCAGTGAATAAACTCCTTTGCTTGCTCCAATAATTTGTCTGTTCGCCCATACGCTACCTTCTCAATAAACGCCCCATCGCCAAGGCGAACTATCGAATGCGCAATGCCCAGTAAGAGGTGCTCTTCTTCTAGTGAAGAAAGCGGCTGTTCTAAGTTCATAGAGCGGGAAAATGAAATGATCTGCCGTTGCAACACCGCATCATGAAAGGATGACGCTTTCAATCGAGACTGATCCTTAGACACACTCCCTATGCTTTGCATCAAACTCATCATTGTTGATTCAGGTATGTAGAGCATTTCATACTCCATATCTTTTCCACCTCCAGCATTCCCATCATGAACCTGCTCTGGATTAAAAAAGACAATGTTTCCTGCCTGACTTTTATGAAAAGCGCCATTGCTAAAAAAGTCCTGACGACCACGGCAAGTCACACCAATACTGAACTCCTCATGAGCATGTTTACCGTAACTAAAGTCTTTCATCTTTGCCGAAAATGAACACAACCCTAGAGTGTGCGCACTTTTTTGATAGCTAAATTGTTCTTGCATTCTGACAGACTCAATCTATTTGGTGGAAATATAAGGAAAGTATAGAGAGCAAGTGATGGTGAAGATAGAACAAAATTGCTCAATACATAACCGCTGCTTTTGCTTATCTAGCAAACTTTTAGGCAAGAACAAGTTAGAACAACTCGGATAAGCAGCTAAAAATGTTCTGACTTTGAACATTTTGCTCCTCCGAAAATGACAAAAAGAATTCTAACCTAGAACACTTTAAGATCGGTCGTTAGGATCTAACAGTTACTTCAACGCCTAGATAAATCGCTGTCACTTCCTCTCGGCTATGCCCTAACTCTTCGCTAATGATCATTCTGGCGTCATAATCACGCTGCTTGTCTGCACCACTCAACCCTTTCGTTGACGGGCCTCCCGCAGCAGGAGCGCTATTACCCGTGTAAGAGTTCGAGTACCGCCCAACTACCCAATTTTTATCCAATTAATGATCGTGGAGCTGCACATACCAGATCCAGGATAAAATTACTCAATGTACTGACTCGGTCTTAAGCATCGGATTGCCATGTTCTTTTCCTCACATTTCAAATAATTAAAATTGCTTGAGAAAAACTATGCATGAAATTTTCGGTAAGATTTGTTTTGAGCGGTAATTGGACACAAAAGCAAATGAAGAAGAGATGCGTAAAGTGGTCGATGCCAGTCGCTATAGGGTGGACTTATACAGTAGTAGCAAATCTACAACCAATTGATTTATTAGCTTTACTAACTAGAGCATTTTCGCATCTAAGACGTCTCTTTAAGATACGAAATGCTCCATCAAGTAATGAATACAACAAAAATCAATACCCTACAATTGTGCTTACTACCAACATACGCTGCTCATTTTGCTGCATTGGCGGCATAAAATCACTGAATTAGCATCATTATCTCATTGATTTTTTATGCAGGTAAATATCTAAAGACTTCGCTGCTATTGAGGTCTCCAACCACGATAGTGAGTTATTTGTTAAAAACGCAATAAAAAGCCGCGACGAATCGAATTGTTTCGGTATAATGCGCGTGATTTTTAAGCACAACAACGCCCATACCAGTCTGACAAGTCGCAATTGATAGAGCGTCACTCTTACCCATACCGCTCATGTACTCTCACCGTACTTAGCCGTTAGTGACATTCTACTTATATCGCTTAGCAACCGTCCCTACAGAATCAATCTTGATTTTGACAGATTTGTATCAAAACCCACTCGCTGGGGGAAGAGTTGTGCGCCCCCTCTTTTGGAGTTTTCCGTGCATCGTTATAAGCAAGAAGCTAACACTTTGATTAAGTTAGCAACCCCGGTATTGATCGCCTCTGTGGCACAAACTGGGATGGGTTTCGTCGATACTGTTATGGCCGGTGGTGTCAGCGCTATCGATATGGCCGCAGTTTCTATCGCCTCAAGTATCTGGTTACCGTCTATTTTATTCGGTGTTGGCTTACTGATGGCCTTGGTGCCTATCGTCGCGCAATTAAATGGTTCAGGAAAAGTCGATCAAATCCCATTCCAAATCCAACACGGTTTTGTCATGGCGCTATTGATCTCAATCCCGATTATTGGTGTGTTATTCCAAACGCAGTCAATTCTGGATCTCATGGACGTTGATGTCACCATGGCAGTGAAAACGGTTGGCTACATGCATGCGGTGATGTTTGCGGTTCCCGCTTTTTTAATGTTTCAAGCACTGCGTAGCCTTACCGACGGTTTGTCGTTAACTAAACCGGCTATGTTTATCGGATTTATCGGTTTACTGTGTAACATTCCCCTTAACTGGATTTTTGTTTACGGTAAATTCGGCGCACCAGAACTGGGTGGCGTCGGATGTGGTGTGGCCACCGCAATCGTCTACTGGATTATGTTTGGTTTGATGCTGCTGTATGTACTTACGGCTAAGCGTGTCGCCTACATCAAACTATTTAAGCAGTTCCATAAACCTGAATTAAAGGCGCTGGTTCGCCTATTTAAACTCGGTTTCCCTGTGGCTGCTGCGCTGTTTTTTGAAGTGACCTTGTTTGCGATTGTCGCATTGCTCGTTGCCCCACTTGGGCCAATGATTGTTGCCGCGCACCAAGTGGCGATCAACTTCTCATCACTTATCTTTATGTTGCCGATGAGTGTCGGCGCTGCGACCAGCATTCGCGTTGGTTACCGTCTTGGTGAACGCAGTACCGATGGTGCAAAAGTCGCATCACGAGTGGGTTTATTAGTGGCGCTCGCGATGTCATTAACCTCAGCACTACTTACGGTTCTATTCCGCGAACAAATTGCCTTGCTCTACACGGATAACCGTCAAGTTATCGACCTTGCGATGCAATTGTTGTTGCTGGCGGCGATTTACCAATGTATGGATGCCATCCAAGTGGTTGCTGCTGGTGCACTGCGTGGCTACAAAGATATGGCATCGATTTTTAACCGCACCTTTATCGCATACTGGATTATTGGTTTGCCATCAGGTTACATCCTTGGTATGACCGATTGGATCGTTGAACCAATGGGCGCACACGGTTTCTGGATCGGCTTCATTATTGGCCTCTCTTCTGGTGCGCTAATGCTTGGCTCTCGTCTACATTGGATGCACAAACAACCAGACGAAGTACAGTTGAGCTTTTCTGAGCGTTAATCTGTGATTTAGAACATCAATAAAGAAAGGTCAGCATATGCTGACCTTTTTGCTGAGTGTTCCGTACACTATTATATATTGA
Organism: Vibrio ichthyoenteri ATCC 700023; assembly: GCF_000222605.1. Taxonomy (GTDB): domain Bacteria; phylum Pseudomonadota; class Gammaproteobacteria; order Enterobacterales; family Vibrionaceae; genus Vibrio; species Vibrio ichthyoenteri. Next base: position 44,728 of record NZ_AFWF01000308.1, read on the forward strand.
CTGGTTCGGAGCACTCCTACATCCCCTATGCCTTGGCTACTGATTGCTATACTACTTTTTGTCACGGGTTGTAACTTCAATAAACACCCGATTGAAAGCCAATTCGAGACCTATCTCGAACGTATTGCTAATGTGCAAAAAGAGCCCGCTTTAGCTCCCGTCGTTCCTGAACAAATTACGCTTCCTGATAAGCGTGCACTTGCCTTACCCATTGAAACCGTCACCATTGGCTTACTCGATAGTTACGAGCTTAGAAAATGTGGCCTGTTCCATTTAATTGCCGAAAAGAACTCTATCTTAGGTAAGGTACAAGATCAGTTTCGCGAATTTGATTACCAACAAGCACTGATTCTGGGGATCAGACAATGCTTAGCCAATGTTGAGGCTATATCAGAAGAGCAAACAGCCGACAATGCCTCCTCTCAGCGTTCGTCACAAATATCGCTACAATTGAGTGAGCAACTGGCCGAAATTCTCAGCATAAAACTCGCACAGCAACCACACTATATAGCGAACCTGCTCTTCACCAGCAACGCGATGCGTGAGCAACTCACCGGCACACAATGGCTCAAGGTTGATTATGCTAAAGTTGACGTCACAATATTGCGAGGCATGGATGTTATCAACCAAGCTTATCGACGGACCCTACCTAGCCAAAACTCTCATCTGATTGATGACGGCAAAAATAAACATAACCGTCACCGCAATAGCGGTGAGATTGGGTCTGTTACCGATTATCAAGAAGGTTTAGAAAAACACCAAGCTATCGGATCCTTGCTCTTTTCGCTACACAATACAACGAGATGGTTAAATACTATTACGCAGCAACTGACTCTTCACGACAACAAAATACGTTGTGAGCCCAATCGCGACCGCACTCAATTTCGTTACCTAAAGAATGTATTCGACCTGTTTTTTGCAAAAGAGATACAAGCTTATCTAGCACTACTCGATGCCCGATATTACGAACTACAACCCTACTTGCCGCTGTTTCAGCAGGCACATCCTAACTACCAATATCCGCTCGCATCAACTCATGCAAATTTTCGCCAAGCGACTTTAGAACATGTTCAATATTGGCAAACCCTATTTGCACGCTGTGGGATTCAGTTGGCGCGTTAAATCATGGGCTGACATGAGGAGGGGCGATTTGAATGGCGGCATATAAGCCACTGACCAAAAAAATGACGATCACAGTATCGTCATTTTCATTTCGCTTAGCGTCAATATTTTACATAACGCGCTATATTCGCATAACGCGCGATGGCAACTATCGCGACCAATTAATCATCCACACCACATTTCACACATGGTTCATAGGTGCGCCCCTCCTCGTTGATGACGACAAAGCGACCAACGCACTCATCACAAAGCACCAATTTAGGATAAGCATCCTTAGCTTTCTTCGCGTTAATATCGCCTTCCACCGTATATTGTTTTCTCATTTTTTTGCCCAAGCGAGAGATCGAAATTTGGCGCCATTATAGCGCTAGATGTTGCACTTCAAAACGACCATTTCACTATCGTTCAATGCAAAGCTAATTCACATAGCAACCACTAATTAAAACAATACAAATCAATCACACTAATTATGTTTCAACTAGCAAATAGAAATTTTAGAGTGATAAACCCTACATAAGCACCAATTAGCCTATCATTTATCAATGGTAGCGCTGTTTCTCATAGTGGTTTTAAGCTACTGTATTTACAGTTAATAAACAGCACATTACGCCTCATGAACCAATTCGATAAAAATAAAATCATCACCCTCGACATCCAAGAACCTCAGCAAATCAAAGCGGCACTCATTCAATATCAAACCATGCTGATCAGCGGTGAAGCCTTCAAAGAAGAGCAGTTTGATGTCGAGTTTAGACACAGCAACGCAGGTAAAGTACGTCGTTTACAAACCAGTGATGCGGGTGGCAACTTTGGTTTGTTAAAATCGGCCTTAACTAAAAACCAAGGTGGTAGCGAAAGGTATCTTAACGAAGAGATCAGCGACCAATCCGAAGTTTACATTTCAGAGCCGATTCTTTTTGCGGCCGCATTACAGTACCCAGAACTCAAAGAGACCATCGTTGCAACAGTCAAAGCCATCGTGGACTACAGTCGTCGCGTTAACGACACAGACGAAATCTGGATTGACGACATGGACGTATTCGGCGTTGAAGCCGTCTATATGCTGGCTAAAACAGATCTACAATACCTCTACCTACTCGGACAGTTTTTCTTCCCCTACTGGGATGAAGACCATACCGGTGATTGCATTAACTATTTAGCGGAATTTGTGACTGAACTTGGCTGGCACCCAGAAGTGATCAAAGCCTATATATGGTGTGACAACGCAAGCTTTCGCTTAGGCATGTTTATGAACAATCCCTATAGCGATGAACCAACACACCAGACGCTAGGTGAATACCTAACTGAAAACCCATGCCAATATGGCACTTTTAAACAAAGTGTCATCGAGCGTTTTCAAGCGGAACCAGTACTGCTGTATTCCTACGATGAACATAGTGATGAGGAAGAAGATCTCAGCGGTTGCAATCCCGTCGTGTGGCTCTATGAAACACTCTTTCCACGCCATCGTCATTTTTACGATGACGATCTTGAAGACGCCTTTATGCAACAGCCCTTTATGGGCAGTACGTTAGAAAATGAGGCCTATGATCTACAAGGAATGGTAAAAGGCCAAGTTGACGGTCTACTTGTCAAACCCGCTGAAAGTGCACTAAGAAAACGCGCCCGTTATAAAGCCTATCAAGAGCGAGACGAACATCGTTATGACCTCAACTACGGCACTGAAGTACTAAAACCACTGATTCTTGCGATGCCGCAAGGTGAGCGCTTATGGAGCTATATTGAAAGCGGCACCGAGCGCGATGCACTTGATGCTATTCATGAAATTGAATTGATCCCTCTGGCTAGAGCGCATGCGCCGATCATGTTTGAACACATTGACGATCAGCTCAGTTCATGGGAGTACAACAACCGCGGAATTCTTGATGAAATAGAGAATATTCTCGATTTGGCTCGCGACGATCTACTGACCGACCACTTTGGGGATGAATCAACGATTGAACTCGCCAACGGCCTAACCACGACTCTAACGGTGACACTCGATAGCGATGTCACACTGCTTGCTGCGCGCCGAGAACAATATCTTCGCATCGTCGATGTCTTCTACCGCGCTCTCGGTAAACGTGAATTCAACGAATATATGATGGAATCACTCACCGAAGAAGACGAGCCACTGCTATCACGTCAAGATTATTATCGTCGTTATAGCCAACTTGACGAGGCTGTCATCAACGGTTCAGTCAATGAAACAACAACCGCCACAACGACTGCCACGAACGGAATACTGAGTGCACTTGAAGGATTAGACCCCGCTCTCGCGCGTGACGTGCAATCTATTTTTGGCACCTTTATCGATCGAGACGAAATTCTCTACAAACTTCACTTTCAACGTGTCGATGGCGTGCTGCGCACCTCCCGAGCACTGTGCCATCCCAAACTTTGGGCAGACTGTGAGCTCGCTGATATGGGGTTTTTCGCTCTCGCAAGCTATCAGTTATTCAACGATTTCAACCAGCGTATTGGGGATGACGTTACTGAAGCGCTATTCAACTTCCTCAACGACCAACACATTTGGCAGATGGCGGCGGCCAAAATCATAAGATCATGCCGAGTTCGCGATGATCACCACTTTCCTAACTCTGGTTTAATCGATGCTGATATCACGCGTATTAAAACGTATTTCACCGCCGATAAACCAGAAGATGATCAAGCCGAGCTACTTGCTCTAATAACCCCTCACTTATACCGTGATGATGTCAATCGCGGTGAGCTTCACGTCAACAAATTCAGTGAGTATCAACCTGGCTACACGCTATTTCATGATCGCGATGACGATTTCCAACGCTTTACTCTGATTGCCTTCTGGTTGCGACAACTGCCACTTCCGTTGCGCGTTCAAGCGGATCGCCTATGGAGATTCTTGATCGCTCTCGCGCCAGTACGCGTTGCGCGTAACATCATGCGTGCTCACTCTGATGAGCCATGGGACGTAACGATAAACACTCCCCTTGATGAAATTAACCTAACAGAGCAGTTAGAAAAAGCAGGCATCAACTCGGGGCAATTAAATGCCTACGAAATGAGCCGCCACTTCCACGATAACAAATCCTATCAGCAATGGTTGGATGCTTATAGTGAGATAACCAGCACCGCAACCGGTATGTTTGGCGCCATCGACCGTAAAAAAGCGGAAGCGATGCGTGAAGGCTTGAAGTACATTAATGAACATACCAAAATTGACTTTTTGCACGACGTGTCGTTGAAATACCCTGAGGTTAATTTAGATCTTGAGCATGATTTCAAACGTGCATTGAAATTGATGGTGCGTTTGAATATTCGTTCATGGGAAGGCGCTCTAGCATATGAATATGGTCAAGCTTGCCTCTACGTTGGCGATGGCGATGAAGCGCCGGAAAATCTACTCAAACCTATCGCTTCAGATCAGCATACCGTGCACGACAAACCTTGCTATGTCGACGGTTGCTCTTGGTTAAAGAGCACAGTACTGCAACAACGTGGTGAGCAAAATATCATTCTAATGGCCGATCATGAAGTGCCATTAGACAGCTACCAACACTCATTGCCGCGCGGTACGTTACTGATTTTCAATTCAGAAGTAGAAAGTAAAACGCTACTGGCACGCATTGCTGAACTGCAAGATACCACTGCGCGTATCGAGCATTTATGCGAACAAACATGGGCCTACCTAGAAGGCGAGATCGACTATGACAGCATCGCTAATTTGTATAATGCTCATCTCGCAATGGATGGTTTCCGCCCTAGCCTAGATGAATATCGTTTATACAGTATGAACCAGTTTATTTGGACGCTGGATAAAACACGCCGTAATAGATTGGCTAAACTACTGCTCAACCAAGATTGCCACGGCTTTAAAGTGCTGGATGAAAACTATGAAAAGTGTTGGTTACTACACAGGCTCGAACAAGGTGAAATCAATTTTAATGACTACTTTGGAAAAGTACGTGAAAGCCAACGCTTAAGAGAAACCAGCGAAGAAGCCATGCAGTTTATGTTGAATTGGCTAATCGAAATTGGCGTGAACCTAGCTCATATTACGCGTTTCTGTATCAAACATACTCAGTTTGATGCGTGTTGCGAGTTTATTCAAAACCACGCGCGCGGCATTTACGACCACACAGATCAAGGTAGTTTTGCCCAAACCTTAGCTTATCTCTACGCCGGACGTCGCGCGCAGTTGCCTGAGATATTAAGTCGCGCCAATGACGCCTCTCAATTGATTGAGCCCCTCACGAAAGATAAATCACGCTTAGTAAAGGAAGCTGTGATGAAATTTATGGTTCATTAATCAACGCTTATAGCCCCACTCTTGGGTAACTAAGAGTGGGGCTTTTAGGTTTAGTAATCATAGTATTATCGTTTCTAACGCGAGCAAGGACATTCATTGATGCCTATTGAACAGTACTCTTTTTGGGACTATTTCATCTTGATCGTAGGTGGAGTCTTAGTTCTCTTTTACCTTATTTATCTGCCTTACAGCGTCATTAAAAGCAAAAAAGCCATTAATCAATTAGCCAAGACAACACCAAATCGACAGTTAACGTTAAAAGAACAACAAGTCTTATACTTAATCTATGGTAAGAAGCTGCCCATTGGCCCCGTCTTCAACATCGAAGGTTATAGCTCTATCTTCATGAGCAAAAAATGGGATGATTATCGTGAATTTCTCGTCGGGCCATATCGAGTGTTTGGCTCTCACCTAAAGCCGTTTTTACAAGATCAGGGCAATGTAAAAGCCGAGATCTATATTCACCAAAAAAAATCCTATTTACTCAGTGCTAATGATAAAACCATCATCGAGCACTTTGCTGCGCAATGGCAAACAAGATTCAGCCCGACGGGAATTGCGGATGTAGTCAACATTGAGATTATAGCCAACCGAGCAAGCACAGCAGAGGAGCGACAACAACTCAAGATCCTCGCAATAAAACCTAAGCGTTTATTCAGGTCATTGGGCGTGTTTTTCTTCTCTTTTTTTTCCTTTGTCATCTTTTGTTTTGCACTACAAACAACACCCTATTTTTCAAGTATCTTGCCTGTATGTGCACTGCCCGTTTTACTCTTTGTGTACCGATATTATAGAAAATGTCCGTTTGCCCACTCTATTGAGAAAACCGTTAGACTGGCGCAAGGTACAGTTGTCGGAAATGAAGGCAGAAAAGTGTGGTTTAGTGGTAGTGCGGAGCACGCGCCCGAAGATCCGGCGCTTTGCTTTATTGTTCCAACGGAAAAAGAACGACTCTCTTTAGCGACAGGACAACGTGTTCAATTTGGCTTTATTGCTAGCCCTGCGGTCACTCCATATTTACAAGTTGAAACAACAGTGGAAGATTATCATCCACGTATCGTCTTTATTGATGGCGCGTTTGACGCTGGCAAAGAATTTAATGAAACGCCTTTTATTGCATGGCGCTATCCCTATTTCGCGCTATTGCTGGGTTTGAATCCGTTACTAGTAAGTGTTCCGATATTGCTCGATAGTGAACAATCTGCGGATTATTTTGTGCACTGGCCTTTCTACCTTCATTTAGCTTTAGGCTTTTTCTGGCTAATGATCGGCAGTGGCATGTTGCTATATCGTTATTGGATTTATAAACGACAACAGCGTAAAAATTTTGTCACCAAGAACCATGGGATATAAAGCAAATTTAGACCACAACACAGTAAAAAACGATGCCTTTTTCTCATCGCATTATTTATGGGTCTATGTATTGAAGCTCACATAACATGAGCTTCAATACGTGCTAAGCCGCTATTTCACCAGTTCGACATTACCGATACGCCAAGTCTTCTCGATCCATTCCTTTTGCGGACCATACATGCGATGAGCAACAAACCAGCTTTTACCCGGAATAGTCTCTACCCAGTTTTTTTCATATCCAGCCGGAGCCTTAGGCGCAAAATAAATAGTGTAAGAGCCATCTTGATTGGCGCGTAACCCTTCGGTTTGAGATCCAACACTTGGGAACGGTTGAGTTGTTTGTAGCAACGAGCGAGTCTGAGAGTCATACACAGTCAAAGCCCAAAAATCCGCAACAGGCACATTTGCCGGAACAGTCATTTGATAGGTTTTCGCACCATCAAAAAGCTGATCGGAACTGTCTAAATATGCAATCGCGTAATCAGACCCCTTACCCGGCATTTGACCCGCTTTGGCCATCGCCGGTGTAACAGCGGTATAAGGATAATGGAACATTACACGCGCGTCAGAGTTGATACCGCCACTGTCGCTTGGTTTAAAGAATACATCACGATTTACCCACGCCATTATCCAGTTACTATTGGCATCATCCGGGTACAACTCTACGCCACTCATATTATCAATGCTGCCTTCTGTGCGCGGGTACCACACAATTGAGCGTGAAGCAGCATTTCCCAAAGCGACGCCATCTTTTAAGATCCGCTGCATGCGTTTATCGGGGTTAAATTCTTTACCTTTCTCAATGCCAATAGAGGCCAACAGACCGCGCGTTTCATCATCAATAAGTGAGAGGGGCTCATATTGCACCACTTTATTCAAGTGCTCATAAAAGGTCACATCATTAGGATGAATGGTGTTAAACGCTTTACCTGAACCACTGACAAATTCCGTTTCGGCTGGATTTTCTCGGTCCGATAACGGATAGATTTCCAGGTTCTCTCGAATGTTGCCCTCAGTAATTTCCAAGCCATTTTTAATATTCGCACGCATAAAGACCCAAACACGATAAGAGTTGGATTCAATCACATGGTAGCCACTTGCTACGTCACCTTCATAACCCGGAGGCAATAGAAGATATTTCCCCCCCTGACCTTTATCCATACCAAAAGGACCAATATCGCCAAGATAATGGAACCAGGCATCATTAAACGCGCCAAGCATGCCTTGTGGTACTTCAACTACCGTAGGTCCCCACTCTTTTAGATCTAACGTCGACATTGCATACATTGTTGACGTGTTTGCGGTAAGAAATAATGAATTTGAATCCATCAAGTTGTCGAACAACAGCACTTTATTAGGAGAATCAACACCGATCGCCTTAGGTCCATCCATCAATGCCTGCACTGAGGCTGCTGGCATTCCTTTCATGAAGACTTCAGCTGCACGTGCCGTATCCAGATAATCGTAAACTTTACTTGCAGTTTCGGCGGTTGGTGCGCCGTCTAAAAATTGCAGAGTCCCGATTGATGTTTCAATTTGGTTAGGCGTTGAAATGGATGTGATTTGCTGCTCAAGTGATAAGGGTTGTGACGTTGCATGGGCTAAAGTAACCGCAAGCAATCCAGGCAGCGCAACTGCACAAACCATCGCTCGAGAGATTTTAGATAAGCGCATAATATAACCTTTAGTTTGGTGGTTTGCGCTTACTCTAATATTCTCAAAGTGAAAGTAGAGACATTGTCACTTGAATATTTGGAAAGTGGGTTGCTTTGCTCTTATTTTACTGCAACCTGATTAATTATTTGATGTAAACAAACTTGTAATGGCGCATCTCTATTAACAATATGTACGTTAGTGGCAATCTTGAATGCGTACTTTAGTTCTTCTGGTGGAATGACAACAGCAAGGTCCCCTGGTACACAAGAGCGATTGATAATCGCGAATACTTTTTGTTGATTAACGATTTGATGAATCGCTTCAATATTGTCTAACGTCGCGACAATATCCAGATCAATACCATTTTGCTTAAGCATATCTGCATAGCGAAAACGTCGATGGTTCCACCCTTGAGATCGCAACCTTATCGCAGGCCAAGTCACCAAATTATCCCAAGAAAGTCCCGCATATTTCTGGCTAACAACCCCGACGGCCATATCATCAAAAAGCGTGCGCTGCCAAATATCGGCAGTACGATCTTCATTATAAAAGTGAATCGCGATATCTAGTTGGCCATTCAATAACTTCTCCGTGGTTTTGTTTGACCACGTTTCCATTTCAATTGGTGCTCTAGGGAATGTTGCTCTTAGCTTTGAAAAAAGGGCGCCGGCATGCTTGTGCATGAAATGCTCAAACATAGCAATTCGAATCGGTTGCGCGTATTCACTTTGATCGAAGGTCTGCTTACGCAATATTCTACTGATAGATTTTAAACTTTCTTGCAGTTGTGGCCTTACCGATATAGCAAATTGAGTTGGCTTTAACCCTGCCGAAGTGCGGATAAAAAGTGGTTGACCTAGCTGTTCCGTTAATCGAGACAACTGTTTACTCACGGCACTTTCGGAAATGCCTAGACGCAGTCCGACCAACTTTAAATTTTGCAATTCACATGTAATTATAAAGGTTTTGAGTAGGTTTAAATCAACGTTACTTTCCATAAGGTCAAGTTGCTATTTCTTCACTGTCATATTTGGAATTATAAACTGCAGCCAATTGTTCAACAACCTATGAGTCGTTATGAAACTTTATTCTTTTCATATTCTTAGTGCAGTCTGTACTCTCACCTTCGCGTTTCCTACCATAGCTAGTGGCCCAATGATGGGAGAACCTGGCTATGCAAATCTCGGCGTCGCCGGTGCGGGGGATGGGGTTTATCATCAGTCAGCAATGTCGATGTGGACGAATCCGGCTGCAATGTCACTGCAAGACGGACATCAAACCTCTCTCGGTTTAATGGCGTATCATCTCACCGTCGATTATATTGGCGACGAAAATGCTGACGCAAACAGTGCCCTACCCATTGCCACCTTCGCTCATAGTTATCCCATCAATGACGATTTTAAAATAGGCCTTGTCTTTAATACACTGGGTGGCGCAACTCTCGATTATGGCAATGAGTGGCAAGGGCGATTTCAACTTACTGAAGTTATGCTACTTTCCTATCAGATAAACCCTTCAATAAGCTACCAATTAAATGATAGATGGGGGATCGCAGCTGGATTACAGTTCGATTTTGCCTTTTTAGAACAAGAAACGGCTTTGTTAAAACTCGATCGGGATATTGATACTACATTCGGTTTTAATGTCGGCACTATTTATGCCTTGTCCGATGAAATTACGCTTGGGTTATCTTATCGTTCTCAAATCGAGCATGACTTTAGTGGGGACGCGTTTATGCAAACGGCGCAAGGTGAATATAAAGTTACATTAATGTCCGCGCCCGCTTTGGTTGATTTCAGTGCGGCTTATCACATCACTGAGACCACCTCGCTGTTGTCATCAATTCAATGGCATCAATGGTCAGAAATGAAAGAGACGCCATTGATGCTTAACTTCTCTGGAATACAACAAGCCGCACCTGTCGAGCGCAACTGGGAAGACGTCTATCGCTTGTCATTAGGAATAGACCATCAGATCAATTCAGCATGGTCAATTAAGATGGGATATGCCTTTGAAACTTCACCACTCGATAACCCTCAATACCAAGCGCCTGATATGCCAACCACAGGGAAACAACACCGTATTGCGGTAGGAGCATCAAAGCGCTTAAGCCAAGCCGAGTTCTCTTTTTATTATCAATACACTAATGCCGAAGAGATTGACATTAACCAGCCGAACTCTTTGTTACAGGATGGGTCCCTGTCTGTCAGCGCGCACTACATAGGAATGCTGTATGATTTTTAGCGATGCCGTTAACCAAAATTCGCGTATGCGACGCGACTAGTTAGTAGCGCTACTCTTGTGCTAAAGAAACGGTAACTTTGATAATACATGATGATTAAACACACTTTTAGGCCTCTGAAAGTGTGTTTGTTTGAACGGTTAGTAAGCTTAGTCAAAGGCTGGGGTTTGCATCTAAATGGCGATGAACTGCTGTTTTACCTTGCCACGTCTGATTCAGCCCACCAAAGCATGAGAAAACTGAGTTAAGTACAATATTCTAATCACTTCTTGTAGCTAAGGGCCTGGCGAATTGTTTGGAGGGAACAAATAAAAAACTGTCTCAGCCAACTTTATCATCTCTTATCATCAAGCTGATAAGCCGAACCCAGCAACTCGCAATTGAACTGCTGATCTCGTTACGCTATAGTCATCGCAATCTAACGTAGCTTATTGCTGAGACACTGATATTAGCCATAATAAGTGTCTGATTTTCAGTTGGTTATCTTCTGAACACTCTGCCGTTTTTCGATAACAACACGGCGTTATTCTTTGCAGTGCATTGCTGAGCATTGCTGAGCATTGCTGAGCATTGTGATATTTTTGGTATTTAAAACATGACGATTGATACGCTCGTTGCTTTTGCTGGCATCGTTTTCTTATTGGCAGTAATCCCTGGTCCTAACGCGCTTCTTATTCTGTACACTTCACTGACGCAAGGAAAACGTTTTGCTTTCGTCAATATATTAGGTGTGAGCGTGGGATTCTTGATTCATGCGTTTGTTTCAGCGCAAGGCTTAAGCCTATTGTTATCGCAATCAGCGATGGCCTTTAGCATTTTTAAATGGCTAGGTGTTGTGTATTTATTTTGGCTGGGCATCAACAATGTCAAGGCCGCCTTAAATCAATCGAAGCTAAACATCGACCCGAAAAAAGCAACGTTAAACCCCTCATTAACAGGCAGTTTTACTAAAGGTTTGCTCACCAATTTGCTCAACCCAAAAATTGCGTTGTTCTATTTGTCCATCTTCCCTCAATTTGTGTCACCGCAACATATCTTAGAGCAGAGCATGCTATTAGGTTTCACTCAGGCGATGGTGGTTTCCAGTTGGTTCTTTGTGGTGATTCTGTTTGCAAGCAAACTAAAAACCATACTCTCCACACCAAAAACAGCGAAATGGCTCAACTATGTTAGTGGTGGGCTATTTGTTAGTTTTGGCGCGAGCTTAGCCAGCGCTAGATTGTAGTCGCGCGCTCATATAACAAAATTAAAGCTAAGTGTTGGAATGCGCCCCGCTGGGTTCAGCTTTAGCTATTTTCGCGGTTTCTGTGAGTATGAATTTTTTCAACCGGCACTACTTGCTCATCGGTACCGAATGAAGATGAAAATGCGCCGCTAAACTCACATTATTGGGGTAATAACATAGTTTGCATATATTCACCTTCATTCTGATCGCCACTGAATACAAACATAGCTAAAAGTATGTGGGACTACGTTAACCTGTATACTCGGCAAGCCAACTAGTATCTTCGGACTTGATTTAGAATCTCACACGACACATCATAATTACGCTGTCTTGCAATCTTTTGCGAGAGGAATAATTGCGGCAATTCAAAAGCCACTAATAGCAGTAGAATGAAAATAGCGCTGAGGTGTCCAAAGAACAGCGCTATAGCACTCACCGTGAACAATAATAGTTCTGTGATAAAAAGTGCATACTTGCCTAAGTAACAATGATGAAACCCGCCAAGAAAAAGCCAATTTAGAGTGGCATAAGTATCTGGGTCTTTAAGACTATCTGATTGAATCTTGAAGAACTCTTTCTTTTGCTCTGCCGACAAGGCGTTCACTTCTTGCCTTAGTTTTTCTTCATTTTTCTCTAATTGCTCTATGGGTTCAAACAAACGCATCAAGGCACCTCATCATATATTCTCTCGACCAAATCAGGCTGATTACAACGCTTAATTCTAGACAAACCCAATCGCCAACCTTTGATAGCACCATACTTCTCAATACATTGCTTAGTATACTCAGAGCACGTCGGCTCAAAGTTACATTCAATATTTAATAGCTTTTTTGACCCACCGCTAGATTGATAACGATGGATCAATTTTAAGGAAACCAATTTAAGCAAGCTTAACGTCCTAGCGTAATAATAATGGCTTCACGCTTCCAAAATAACATAAAGCGCTTTTGCTCTACGATTTGAAAAACAACTTGCCATCCATCTTGAACATACTTATTCAATTCAGCTTCCATTTTTTGTACAGGTAAACCACTCGCGCCTAAAAAAACAGTACCGCAACCACCCTCTACAATGTGAACAACTTTATACTCTTGAAACTTTGTCATATTTACGCCAACTAATTTAATAAAAACAGTATGTTACAATATGAACAATCTCGCATCAAGATGAATGTTGCATATATGCGGTGCGGTAGGCATGTAATTTACACTAGAAAGCGTAGAGACTTATTGAACAATGAAAATATCACTCACCAATAAACTTTATCGCGACTCATGAAATATAATTACGGTTATATAAGAGGCATTAGTTTTGATACATTCAAGCCTGACAAATAAGAAATAGGATGTCCTACTTCTATGTTTTTGATAAAAGCCTTGTTACCACTCTCAGTCTCACTACTGATTTACTACGGCAGCATAAAATCTTTTAAGCTCATCATGCTGGCATGCCTGTGGAGATTTAGCAGAATTTACAACGATGATTAACAGCGTCGAAATGTAATTTGTTATAGCACGATATATACTCAGATTATGTCTATTGGAAGCCGATTCAATCCCTGCATTAAAACCTACCTTTAAGCAAAGTACCATTGGATATAACCTTGGTGTGATTGAGCGAAATAGATCAAATAACCGAGCATAAGCTAGAAAAGTCACCTAAACCAAGGGGCCGACGTTAAAACGTCAGCCCCTTATACAAAATTGATACTCTAACTAATGACGCTAATTGAACGAGTTTAATCCATGTTTTTTGGCTAACACCCCACCCCAAAATGCGGCTGGCACTACCAATATGATTGAAGCCAAAGAATACCAAAGAGGCAGTGTTCCATAATACGGCACCCCCATCAAAATACCCGCAACGCCGACTAAAACCGCGTTATACACTTTGTCTTGCTGCGCTATTTTAGCGGTAACATAGCCACCAAAAACAACACAAATCAGTCCGATAATAAGCGCATACCCTAGTGGCAGTAATGTTGGACCGGCAAGAAGTTGTGCAAAGAACGCCAATAAAAATGTTGCGAAAAGATCAGCAAGAAATCCAAGGCCCACAGCCCATAAATTGATTCGCTTTAACATTAAAACTCCAAAAATGTGACGAGGCGCTGAGATTGAGGCATCGCGCGTCAAAACCGCGTTATTGTGCAATAAAACAAACACTTATATCAATGCAAACGCTAAATATCTGATCACTAAAATCTTTATTCATTGCACAAAGCTAAGCCACAATCACAGCAACACCTCTGGCGGGCATGGCACTATTTGGTTATTTAACTGTTTGGCATCGATATCAAAACAAAACCAATGCTTGTCTTCACTTTGAAGTGGCATTCACCGCCCCATTAGACATTGCGACTCAAACATTCCTTTTACATCCCGCTAGCCCGATTTTTACGCTTAAAGTTGCACTGCTGACATTTAATGCCAAAATACCACCATCGATATTATGAAATCTATCTTGGTATCAATATCTTATAGAAAAAGGAATTTGTTCCATGGCTTGGTTTAACTTAAACACCGTTCGCGCTCACACGCTGTTGGCGCTCTCACCATTTAGCATGCTTATCGCCAACTCCACACATGCAGATGTTGGCAACACACCTATCATTGGTGGCTTATTTAACTCCGCTGAGATTCTACAGAACAACATTGTTTCTTCTTTGTCATACTCTACCCGTCTAACCCGAGATATGACTTTGTTTACAATTGGTGGTGTTACGCTAGAAGCCTATCTCATCAGCCTGCCACTTGATGCCAAAACCAAAGCCCGCGTAATGGCCCAAATCGCCAATCCAACTTACTCTATCCCACTGGGCTATTTTCTCTACCAGTTTTACGACCGCTACACCGGCATTGGCAATGAAGATGCTTTCAAAGCGTATCTCAACACGGTCTATGATGAGCGGGCATTGAAAGGCTTTGAACATTCGCTATTTCAACTCGATAGCGATGCCAGCGTAGAGACACAAGGTAATAAAAAAGACCAAGCACACCAAGAAGGCATCAAAATAGACAGCCAATTCATGGCAGCGATGGTCACGGTTTATGATGCATTGGTACAGATTGGTGAATGGCAAGATATGGAACAATTGCCCGATCAATATACTTACCTCACCACCAGCGAGGCAGATCTAGCGCTGATTGACAAAATACAGCCAATTGTCGTCAATATTCTTACGCAAGCCTCTGGGGGAATGGATGCTGGTGAGATGAAAAATGCGCTACTCGCCATCGTAGAAGATGGTAAGCCAGAACAACAGAATAAAACCAACAATAAAGCTCAAGCTCTGACCATTACCCTCATCGACTTTGTGCGTTTGAATGTTCTCAAAGCCTATCGCCAATTCGTCTATCAAGAAGAACGCGCCACAGCGTTAAACCTTTGGTTACAAAATGCCTTTAACGATAATCCAAACGAGGCAATTGGCTTTTTGCAATCTCAACAACAACGTCGTTTCGCAGTGCAGATTACCGTCGATGGCTTACAGCAAGGGTTAATGGAAGGTCTGGTTGATCCTCAAAAACCGTTTATTGATGTTGCCTACAACAATCACCTTGAACACCAAAAATACGATGCCCCTCAAACCGTTTCGAGCCCTGAGCATCAGCAAGACGTCCGTTTCTTACAGACCCTTTCGCAGCAAACATATAAAGACCCGCATTACCTGCCCTTCTTTAAGCGCTTGTATCAAGAGCATTATTCATCCATTGCGCGCGTGGGCATTTCCTCCACACCCACGATTAGCGTGCGCAATTTGCCCATAATCAAAACTGGGGCGAAAGTATCCGGCGAGCAAGGCACTGGTATTCCGAATTTCCATTTTGTAGACAGAGATGAGGATCGCGCTTATTACTTCTTCGGTAATGATGCGCTGCAACTTGACCGATTGATGCAAGCGAACAATGTTGAAACAATGTTTGACCGCCTTAATTATCTCAAAACTTTAAACTGTAACGCGCAGTATGATTGGAACGCTCATACCAGCTATGATGCCTTAGTTAACTTAGGCGCAGGTGAAGCACTGCGTGATTTTGGTGAGAAACGTTGTGTACGTGAACTGCAAGAACGAGCGCAAACAGAACAAACTTTATCCTCCTTGCGAGCAGAGCTCATAACGGATATTTCCGCCTATCAGCAGATCCCGTTTTGGGATTTATATACCAAGATTTCGCGCCAATGGAAGATCGAAGACAGCATCGAAAAGTACGCTCAACTTGATGGTAGTGGCATGCCCGATTACACCTTGATCTACAATCCATGGCCCGACCATTTCGCCCACTTCGTCGGTCCGTTCAGCGATGAGATCATCATGCCCACTGGCGAACTCAACCGACTCGATTACTGGATAGGTCAAGTAGAACAAACCTATCGCGATGCTGGCGTCTACTCCCGCACGCTTTGGGGAATGGCCGGCGACCATGGCCTCGCTCCAGTTTATTATACGCTTAATCCAGAGAAGGCGATTTTTAAACTCTTAGAGGAAAAATTAGGTTATCCATTAACGATCAAAAAAATATCGTCTGATGAAGGTGAAGGACCGAAGATCACCAATGCGCTAAGCTTTCCAAGTAATAAAGCCATTGATGTTGTTGTCGCGTCCACGGCAGGCGGTAATTTTATGCTCGATCTTTTCAATTCAAATCGAGGTTGGCAGACACAGCCCACCTATGGTGAATTGACTCAATGGCAGCCCCTTAATGAGCCCGGTCAACGTAAAGTGGATTTGATCTCTGAAACACTTAACGCCCTTGGAGACACGCTGGATTACATGGTAGTTCGCGAAAATGACTGTAACGGACAAAATTGTCGTGTTCGCCTCGTTGGGCAACGTGATGGCAAACGCGTTGATGAGTTTATTGAAAAGCAAGGTGAGCGATATTTCTATTCAGCGAAAGATCACAGCCACAGCCTACTTAATGTCCAACAGATGAATCCTTACTTAGCAAATCAAAATAAAGCTGAGTTTGAAGATTTCGCACGTCATTACGGACAATGTGTCGTCAATGCGGAACCAAATAACCCTAGTACATGGTGTGATCAGCAGCAATGGCGCGAATTAACTCACTACACACCTCGGCCAGATTCTGTTGTCCAGTTAGCTAGTCTCTATGCCGAATCAAGAGCTGGGACAATCAACTTGTTCCCTCGTGATGGCATCGGATACAACACTAAGGTGCCCGGCCGACATGCCGGTGAAAGCTATTTAGAAAAAGACGCTTTTATTGGCTTTTGGGGTAGCCCAATTGGTGACAATGTCACGCCGCTAATCAGTGAAGAAAATGGTTCCCTCGCGCCGACTTTGTTTGAATATTTGACTGGTGAGGCGGTCGTTGTTGACCAAAATGGCTGGGGCTACCCATCATTACTAAATAAGCTAGACCTTAACAAGTAGACGATAATGAGTCACATCTCGCCACCGAGCTGGTGAAATGTGGCTCTATTTTGTTACTAAAATTGTCTCAACAGCGCTGCTATCAAGCAGTAAAAATGTACAAAACCACTGATTTTCATCAAAATTACTCTCCCACTTGACCATAGGTAGTTACGAACCTCGATACAAAAATTCTCCTGCTCCAACCACTTATGCCTTCAAGTTAGTTAGAATGAGCCATCGGCCAGATTGACCAATGCAATACCCTTGGTTGTTCAGCGCAATTGTTAGGGCATATCTAGTGTGCGCGAGCAAAGCTGAACAGTGCTGATATGAATTATATTGAGATAAATTGTATCGAACTCGGTATCAAATCCATATTGTACAAAGTAAAAAAGATCCCATTGAATGCCGAAATTAAATCTAAATCGTGTCAAAAATAACGCCCTGTTTTCTGATATTGAACAGTATAAAAAAGTCCCAGAAGCCTTAGAGCCAAAACATCAAAAGCCGACGAAAAAACTCTGCCTAAGCGCAGGGCTATCGGATAAAAATCTTACAAGGCGCTGGAACGTATTAGAATCTCTCACGGATAAAGACTTATTGCTTGACCCTTTTACACAAGGGCATTTTCAAGAGTATGCACACAACATCGAACACTTCATTGGCACGGTTAATGTTCCCGTTGGTATCGCTGGCCCTTTGCGCATTAACGGCCTGCATGCAAACGACGATTTTCTAGTTCCGCTTGCAACGACAGAAGCGGCGCTCGTCGCTTCATATAACCGTGGCGCAAAATTGATCACAGCCGCAGGTGGCGTCAGCACGCTACTGATTAATGAAGGTGTAAGCCGTACTCCTGTATTTAGCTTCTTGTCACTCTCGCAAGCCGCGCAGTTTGTTAGCTGGGTTGTCACTCAATACGACATTTTCCGCAATGTTGCTGAATCCACCACCACTCACGGAAAATTAAAAGACATCAATGTCAACATTGAAGGCAATCACGTCTATTTGGTGTTTGAGTTTGTTACTGGCGATGCTTCTGGGCAAAACATGGTCACCATAGCGACCCACAAAGTGTTCCGCTATATACTCGAACACAGCCCAGTGTCTCCCGTTGATGCCTTTTTAGATGGCAACTTATCAGGCGATAAAAAAGCCAACGCCCATACATTGCGCTCAGTACGTGGCAAAAAAGTCTCTGCGGATATAACCATACCTGCGGCATTGGTTGAAAAGCTGCTTTTCACCACACCGGCAAGCATGGCAAAGTTTGCCAAAATGAATACGGTGGGAGGCTTGCTGAGTGGTTCGATTGGCATCAATGCACATTATGCCAATGCATTGTGCGCGCTTTACATCGCCTGTGGCCAAGATGCGGCTTGCGTTGCCGAATCAGCGATTGGCATTACTCGCATGGATGTGGATGCGAATGGCGATCTGTATGCCTCTGTCACGTTACCCAATATTATGGTCGGGACCGTCGGTGGCGGCACAGGACTGCCAACCCAAAAAGCCTGTCTTGATATTCTTGGCTTATATGGCAATGGTAAAGCGAAGGCCTTAGCCGAAGTTGCCGCTGCTTTGTGTTTAGCGGGTGAGCTTTCAATTGTGGGCGCCTTTTGTGCCGATCATTTCTCGCGTGCGCATCACAAGCTTGCGCGACAATAACCTCGCCGATATCCCAGCCCCCTCTCATCGCGATACTTGCTTATCAAGTGCAATCCTAAAACTCACATTTGATAAGCAAGTTCACAGAGCAACTTAAACGTATTTTCGTTACACTAGAATCAATCTCTAACGTCAACTTGTTGCCGTGCTAGTAAGGTAAAACCTGTGCTTACAGACAAAACACTCACCTTTGCGACTGCTAATCTCTTCAACTTCATTGAGCCACCCGGTGCGTTTTATGATTTTGAAAACATCTATGAGCGCGACGCATGGCAAGCTAAATGTCAGTGGACCACAGACCGAATTCAACAACTCAACGCTGATATCGTCGGCATGCAAGAAGTTTTCAGCATTGACGCAACTCGTCGCCTATTTGAACAGATGGGCTACGCTTATTTCGCTTGCGTCGACACACCCCACGTTGAGAACGACTATATCTACTCGCAACCCGTGGTGGCCATTGCATCTCGCTACCCAATCACACACGTTGCGGCCGTGACGCCACCAGATTCGATTCAACAAGGTTACCAAACACCGCTGCCTCAGTTTAGCCGCAAACCCGTTTATGCCGTCGTTGATGTACCCGATATTGGTGAGATCGCCGTTTATGTTTGCCATTTAAAATCCCAGCGCGCGGCAGAAAGTCATAACCCTGAACATTCGCACCCACTGATTGGGCAATGGTTATCAAGCCAACAACGAGGATGGGAAGCGGTTATGCTTCGCCTATTTATGGAGCAACAATACCACCGTCACCCGCTCCCCACGGTATTGATGGGCGATATGAACCAGCCGTTGAATAGCGAGATTACTGGTTTTTTAACCAAGGGGATCAAGCATGAGATTGAACAATTAAAATTGATCGATGGCTGGCAGCTCTTCAGTGATGCTCGACGATTAGAATCACAAGTTAATAGCGAATCAGACCAAGAACAAAGCGCCAATTTTGAACGGGCTGCGACACACTACCACTTTGCCAAAGGAAATGTGCTTGATTACCTCTTACTGTCACAAGAGTTTCAACCCCACTCTCAATATTCATTGGCGGATATTATTGGCTATGAGGTACTCAATGAGCATCTCACTAATCCTAAATTTGAGCGGGACAAACAAGCCAGTGACCACGCCTTTGTCGCCATCACTGCTCGCTTTGTTCTTTAGCCAAAACACGTTGCTTAAAACTGGCTGGTTGATAGCCGTGCTGGTTATATATATTTAGCAAAATAAGCCATGATTTCATCTGTGGTCATTTCTTTAGTTTCATTCGTGAAACAATAATAGCTTGGGCGAGCATCGCTAAAATATTGCATCGTCATTTCTAGCCCATCTAAGTCAGGGAATAAGCCTAATGACATGTTGTACTCACCTGTCGCTTTAACTTTGTAAAAAAGATGAGTACCACACTCAGAACAAAACCCGCGCGAAGCCCAAGATGAAGAGTGGTACATTTTCACTTTATCTTCGCCTTCAATACTAACTTGAGTGCCGCATTTAACGGCAAAATAAGGAGCACCACCCCAGGTGCGGCAAGAGTGACAATGACACACCGTAAATTTGGGGTTAATGTCTTTTGCTGTGATTTTAACCGCGCCACATAGGCAAGTTGTGTTTGAATGAAGCATCGTTATCGTCCCTTATTGATGGCTAAAATAGGTCACGACTCATTAGATATGAATACGCTGACGTGACTGCTCAATTATACACCTCACCCAGGCACTGTATATAACAACAGTTATACTCCTACAACCCGCAACCAAGCGGAAACATTTGCCCTGCACGTTGTTAGTGCCAATAAACAAAAAATGGCGCACAAGTTTCCCTGTGCGCCATCACTTAACCGATAACCATCACTTAAGCCATAACCTTACTCGTTAGGCCATTGAGTCTAATCGTACTAGTTAGCTTCTAGTGTCAACAAAACACTACTACTGTCTTGTTCAATATCAAATCGGCTATCAAGCAAGAAAACTCGTGATGCGTCGACTTTTACCACATCAACCAAGTAAGCTTTAACCGCTTGAGCACGCTGCTGAGCCAGATGCCCCAATTTTCCTTCGCTCACTTGCTGGTTATTCAGCACCAAGTTATACAGTGCAATGTGCCAACGTTGGTTCAGTTCCTGTTTGGTTAGCTCAATATCCTTGGCTTCATACTCATCTTCAATATTGTCGCGTACGTCTGTCGCCTCTCCACCGAATTGATTGACGTACAAGGCTTGCAGTGCTTTTGAGAGCACTCCAGAGGTCGGTATTGTACTCGCGCTAAGATCATCGGGTAGCTGCGCGGGTTTGAGCTTCGCCGTTTCAGCCAACAGCTGTTTGAACTGGTTAAAAGCAAGGGCTTGGCTGTCTGGTACCGCATCAATAGCACCATCCACAGTTAAGGTTAACTTAGGACGAGTTTCTAACGCTTTACCTAGCGTTTGTAACTCCTCTTGTTCTTCTGAAGTTAATGTATTGGCGCCAAATTCAAATGCCACCACATTGAGCTCTTCATCAGAACCCGCCAAATCTGAAATAAAAGAAAATGGCGCGGTGACTGCTTTGGTGATGATGTTTGAAATAGTATTCCAAATGATAGCACCAAGGCTAAACTCAGGATCATCAACGTCTCCTGACACCTCTACCCCTAAATCAATCACACCATCACTATCTTGTAGTAATGCAATCGCTAATTTGATCGGTAATGAGGTTGCCAGATCACTGTCACTCGCTTGGCCTAATTTCAGTTGGTTAATCACAACATGGTTTGAACCCTTGAGTTGATTGTTTTCTAACTGATAGTTGAGCGCAAGCGTCAACTGACCTCTATCAATATAGTGCCCAGCATAAGTGCCTGAATAAGGGTTGACCGTCGTCAGCTCAACGCTTTTGAAAATCACATCCAGATCTAAATATGGCTGCTCAAGTAACGGGTTGATCGCCCCTTTAACTTTCACTGGCGCATATCTATCGATATTGCCGCTAATATCCACAGTGGCTTTAGTACCCGGAACACTCGATACATCACCAATTGTGCCTTTCAGCTGCTCTATCCCTGATGAGAAATTCGGCGTCAATGAGTTATCGGCGAAGAAAGCCGACCCATCGTTAAAGACGATTCTTCTGACGCTAAGCGCAAAAGGTTTATCTTGCTGAGCACTCGCTTTACTCTTGCTTGATTGTCCTTTTTTTGTGGAGTTTGAACTGGTATTACTCGCTTTAGCGCCGGACTGCGCCACCACCAAATCACCAAGGTTAGTACTGCGATCTTTATTGATCACAACACGTGCATAAGGTTGGCTAAGGCTTAAGGTATCAATCGCAAGTGCTGACTTTTGCAAATCAAAATTAAATTTGTTCACCGCCAGTGAGCGCCATTTAACAAATGGTTTTTTCAATCTATTATCACGAATAGAAAGATGATTCACTTGTACGCCACCACTCACGACAACCTGGCCTTGCGCATTCGCATTCAATTTAGCTTGAGTGCTAACGGCACCATTGGTCAGTGTCGCATTGACCGCTGTTGCCAAGTACGGTTGGAACTGTGATAGTTTCAAAGATTGAACGTCAATGTCAGCCAATAACGATTGCTGTTTTGCATCGGCTTGGCCTGCGATTTTGATGGTCCTTTACTATTCACGTCCGTTGAGAACGTAAAATCAATAGGCTGAGAAAAGTCACTGACAATTTGACTTGTCGTCAGATTAATCGGAGCAATCACCCATTGGTTGGCCTTTTTCGTTGCGACTTTTTCCGTAACATTCAATTGGTATTCTTGAATCGAAATGCCATTTAAGCGCACAAGCCATGGTGGCGCGCTTTGCGCTGACGCATCGTGACTATTGGCACTTGTCTCTTGAGCTTGGTGTATCGCCACCTTGTCATTGCTGCTTTGATCTTGTTGGGATACAGGCATCAAATTGCTTGGGGTAAACAGAGACACGAGATCAACCCCGTTCTTATCGACATTGGCAACAACCTTCAACCCTTGTGAGGTCAACGAACCAATATTCACCGTCTGCTCTTCCACATTGGTGGCAATGTCATTCACAGCAATATTTTGCAACGCGACGAGCGACTTACCATTGTGAGCAAAGTCTAATTGGTTAATGGCAAACATACCCTTACTGGTCGAGATACTCATCGTATCTTCTGCCTGCGTTTGACCAATGGTTTGTGCCAAATGATAGTTTGACGAAAAGTTAACTTCACCAGAAGTCAGTTCTGCTTGAATTTGCTCGGCAATCAACCCCCATAAGCGTGGTAACTGAATATGCTTAACATCAAGTACGCCTGCCACTTCTAGCGGTTTTAGCTGTACTTGTCCGCTGAGCTCAATCGTCGCATCGTCGGCGTCAGCGATTTGCAATGTATAGTGGTTTTTGTTGTCACTATCGCTCAATAAGCTCTGTGTCGAAAATTCACCTAAGGCAATATTAATATTTGGATAATGCAGCAGGGTTCCAGTGACGCCATCAAGCAATCGCACATCACCTTGCGTTAGGCTTGTTTGCTTGATCTGTACTGGAAACAATGGCGCATGTCGATCATCCGCTTCTTCAATCGCCACCTCTGGCTGCTCTGTTGTCGCAGTGTTGCGCGCAACTGAAGCGACAATATCGCTAAAATTAAACAGCAATTCATCTTGGTTATTGAGACGCTCAAGGTTGATATATGGCTTATCTAATTGGATATATTCGACTGACACGGCGCCATTGAAAATGGATTGCCAAAAATTGAGTTTAACGCCGGCATGATCAAATTTAATAAACACTTTATCGTCGATATTGTTATCGCTGACCGTTTCCCAAATAGCAAAGTGATCGATATCAAGTTGCAATGTGAACGGGTTAATTCTTATATCGCCGAGGGTCACAGGGCGTTCAATCAAGGTTGAAACTTGCTCTGGGATTTGCTGTTTAGCGATATGGGGAACGGCTAAGCCAACCACACTCGCATACAATAGATAAGCGCTTGCTGTATAAACGCCCCAACGAATGCCGGGGTGAAAAGAACGAAACTGGTTAATAGCTGCTTTGATTTTGATCGACACTATGACTACTACTCCTACGTCTATATCGATAATTCCTACTCTGACGAATCGCAATTCAGTTGCAGATTCTGACCACTTCTCTACGGAAGCTAAGATTCAGGTTAGGTAGTTTGAGGCTTATCTTGAACATTGTGAAAAGGTCAACGCAGCCGAGCGAGCGCATGCCTTCCCTTTACAGCAAAGAGATAAATAAATTTGGGGCGATTTTATGCCTCCGGCCTGTGTATGTCTAGATTCACAGGGTAATCGCTTTGTAAAATCAGTGTCGTTTGTCGCAAACGTGAGCGGTTATCTAGACAAAAAAACCACTGCATGAAATTCATACAGTGGTTGATTAAAATCAACAGCTAAAATAACGGTTTTTTGTCACTTCAACCGCGTAGCGATTTTAAGACAAATCGATGTCTTTACTACCGAACATCAACGTCGCAAGGAAGCCAACTGCGTAAGAGATCAACAGGCCAACAACGAAGATTGCCATACCAAAGAAAATACCTTCATTTGATGTCATCAACGGAATCGCCACCACACCAGAAGGGCCAAATACCGTATTTAGACCAACAGGAAGTCCAAGATATGAAACCAAACCGATGAAGAAACCACCTGCCGCACCACCAATACACGCAGTAACAAATGGCTTAACGCGTGGTAGTGTTACACCATAAATCAAAGGTTCGCCAATCCCTAAAATACCCGGAATAATCGCACCACGAATTTGAGTACGTAACGTCGACTCCTTTTTCGCTTTCCAGTAAAGCGCTAGAGAAGCGCCTACCTGACCAGCACCCGCCATCGCTAGAATTGGGAATAATGAGTTAAAGCCCTGCACTTCCATCAATGCAAAATAAACTGGAACAAAACCTTGGTGAATACCAAATACTACCGAGATAAGGAACAGCCCCGCCAGAATAGCGGCACCAATCGGGTTGTCATTCAAGTTTAAAAATAACCAAGACATGCCTTTAAACAGCATGCCGCCCACTGGCATGATAATGATAAAGGTCACGGCACCCATGATAAGCAGTGTGACGACTGATGTCAGGATCATATCCAAATCATCAGGCATAAATTTACGCACCATGCGTTCAACTTGTGCCCCAAGAATCGCGGCTAAAAGCACGCCAATAATATTGCCGCGAGGATCGATAGCAAAACCAAAGAAGTCACTCATTCCTGAGTAGATTCCCGAGGTTGCATCTGGGTTGTAACCCAATACAAACAACGAAGCTAAAATCGCGCCATTAACACCGGAACCACCGAACGCTTGCTGAGCGTTGTAGCCAATTAAGATACTTAAGAAGGCAAATAGGCCTTTACCAAATACCTTCATGTAAGAAACCAAGCTAACAATAAACTGGCTTGGATCTTGGCCAACAATCATGGTTTGTTCGATTAGCGTAGCAAAACCTAACAACAGACCTGCTGCGATAAAACCAGGAATAAGTGGCGTAAAGATGGTGGCAAACTTGCTTAAAAAGCGTTGAACCGCACTGGTTTGTTTGCTTTTCATTTGCGACTTTTGTTGCTTGGCAATCGTGCCAAGGTCATCCGCCTTTGCTGCCGAAGCTTGGGAATCACTACTGCCTCCCAAGGTCAATGCGTCTAGCATTTCATTGAGCATTTCTGCCGCTTGCTGTGCTTTACCTGGGCCCAAAATAACCTGTAACTGCTGGTCAGATTCGACCACACCCAATACTCCTGGAATGGCTTTTAATGTTGACTCATCCACAGCTCCGGTATTGGCTAACGTAAGACGCAAACGCGTCATACAATTGCCACCTTTTTCGATATTCGCACCTCCGCCGACGGCGGCGATAATGCTCTCTATGGTACTTGTTGTAATTTTAGCCATAGCAATGTTCCTACCTGAAATTCAGTAAACGATTAATTGTTTGATTGATTGTGGCGATCAAGTGCCACGCGGATAAAGCCATCGCTCTGTTCTAATAAAGATTTGGCATTGTCAGCACTGATCCCAGCAAGAATCATCAAAATGGCCGTTTTACAGTTGCGTTGACATTGTGAAAGAGCCAACTCGGCTTCTTGCTCATCGGCCCCCGTCGCTTCAATCACGATGTTGGCTTGGCGTTGGATCAATTTTGCGTTGGTCGCTTCCACATCCACCATTAGGTTGCCAAATACCTTACCACTTCGAATCATCGCGCCAGTCGTGATCATATTCAGCACCAACTTTTGCGCCGTACCCGCTTTCATGCGCGATGAACCTGTCACAATTTCAGGCCCGACAACAGGAACAATGGCAATGTCTGCAGCATCAATCATCGGACAAGAGGGGTTACAAACCAGTGATGCAACAACAGCACCGATATTGCGAGCGTACTCCATACCACCAAGGACGTAAGGCGTACGACCGCTTGCCGCAATGCCAACCACCACATCGGTGGCATTCAGGTTTAGTGCTTTTAGATCTTCAATCGCTAACTCAGGAGAATCCTCGGCGTTTTCTACCGCTTTAAGAATTGCTTTATGACCACCAGCAATCAGACCGACGACTTGTTCAGCTGGCGTGCCATAAGTTGGAGGGCATTCGCTCGCATCTAAAATACCTAATCGACCTGATGTGCCAGCCCCCATGTAAATCAGGCGACCACCTTGTGCAAAAGCGGCTTTGGTGGCATCAACAACCAGAGCAATCTCAGGCAGTACTTTTTCCACTGCAAGCGCGACTTTTTGATCTTCGTTATTGATCACTTGCAGCATTTCTAAAGTTGTTAAGGTATCAATGTTCTGGCTGCTTTCATTACGGCTTTCAGTGACCAAGTGGCTCAAATCAATTTTCATTTGTTGTTCTCTTTCATTCCCAATTTATGGGCTGGATGTTAATGAATAAATTATTCAAAAACGAAGACGAACATCACATAATTATTTATTCCAAACTAGGCCAATCAATGGAATAATTTTACATGCCTTAGATGATTACGAGATTAGCAATGCACCAAGCCCTTTAATAACCGTCAGTAGTCTAAAAATAAGTCGAAATGATTTTGGAATAATTTATTTCACCCATAGAGAAGAAAAGTGATGAGCATCACAAGCAAACTGGTAGCAAAAAGAGAGCGACTGTCGAGCAGCGGCGTAAAAATCGCCGATTGGGTATTGGCAAATACCGAACAAGCGATGGCATTAACCAGCCAAGAGTTAGCGATAGAGATCGGGGTAAGCCAATCCAGCATTGTTAAATTTACCCAAAAAATTGGGTTTAAAGGTTATAGCCAATTCAAGCTCGCGCTCGCCGAAGAAGTGACGCGTAAATACACGTTGCAAACCTCACCACTGCACGCTGATATTGCTATTACCGATTCAACCAGTACCATCATTCAAAAGTTGGTCCGTGCAAAAACAGATGCGATTTTTCAAACCAGTAATGCGCTTGACGCCATCAGTTTTGATCGCGCTGTCACATTGATCAATCAGGCCTATAAAGTGCAAATTGTCGGCATGGGCGCCTCGGCGCTATCTGGCAAAGATTTGAGTTATAAGTTGTTAAAGCTGGGGATTTTAGCGATCACTGAAGTGGATAGTCATGTGCAAATCGGCATGGCAAGAACGCTGACAGAAAAGGATGTGCAGATTGTGTTTTCTTTTCAAGGCACACA
>NZ_AFWF01000307.1 GCF_000222605.1 Vibrio ichthyoenteri ATCC 700023
AACGATACCAGTAGTTTTGTTAGACATGTGATGCCCCTTTTTAAAATTGTTTATTATTTCGCGAATTCGCGAGGGCACTGTATGATAAATTATTTAATCGCACGATGAAGCTAAGGGAATAACAGAGGTTTACAACACAAGAAGTATTCTGAAGATTTGCTTTACTAAATTGTTTCTTAAATAACTCTATCGAACAGAGCTGCGTGTATGATACATGAGAAAATCACCTTGTAAAGCATTATTCTTCTTTGCTGCACTTGGATTCATCGCTTTCTGGTTCACTCCCTCTTTCACATCGCCAAAAAACAGAATGTCTGACCTTTCCCCCAAACATCATTCTCCATTCACCGTAATCATCCTTGTTCAAAAACTCGCGAGAGCAAATCAATCACATAATCATCTCACTGTCGTAGAACTCGATAAGCTTTGACACAAAGCAAGCTGAGGGATGCGTAGAGGATAAACAATCTATACCGCTTAGATCGCCACCGCAGATTAACTTTATCTGGACTGGAAATTTATACGGCTCTCATTTCCACTGTCTTTGGTTTTTGTGATCTCGCGCATCATCTCATTCGAAACCCTTTCATTTCTCGGCATTTGCATCTGTCTTTCGCTTTTTAACCCATCAAACCCTTTACCAGTAGACGTTTCCCCCGCCAATAGATACCTTTCACTTTAGCGCATTGCCTTTCGGTTCAATTGAAACGAAAGCAAAAAACCACCAAAAACGAAAGACAACCAGCTGTGATCTAGCTTTCACTTTTATTTCGATTGACCTGCTTTAATACAAACCAAAGGAAATCGAAGCGTTTCCACCGAAAAAACGAAACGTAACGAAAGGCAAGGTAACGAAATGACAAGCGCAAAACGAAGACAACAAATTATGGCGCATATACGCCGCCATGGTACTGGCAAAGTCGATGAGTTTGTCAGCCAATTTAATGTTTCTGCGGTGACCATCCGTCATGACCTCAACTTACTTGAAAAAGAAGGGTGTGTGTTTCGTTGTTATGGGGGCGCTAACCTCAATCCGAATTTTGCTTTTGATCAACCGCTGTACCGTAAAGACCAGCTAAACCGTACAGCAAAGCAATCTATTGCACTTGCAGCCGCAAACTTAGTTGCTGATGGCGAAGCCATTATCCTCGATTCAGGCACCACTATTGGTTTAATGCCACAGTACCTGACCAATAAACAACAGCTCGTAGTGATGACTAACGCGCTCAATACCGCTTATCAGCTCAGTAACATCGAGTCGATTGATTTACATGTTGTCGGGGGCAGTTTACGTCGCGCTTCTTGCTCACTTATTGGCCATCACGGAGAACAGCAAATTCGTTCTTACTTGTTCGATAAGTTGTTTTTAGGCGTCGATGGCTTCGACCTTAAAGCGGGTATCACTACACCAGATAATCACGAAGCTCAAATCAACCGGGCGATGTGTGAGGTAGCACGACAAGTCATCGCCGTAACAGATTCCAGTAAATTTGGCCGCAAAAGCTTTTGCACCATCCGCGCCGCCCATCAAATTGATGTACTGGTCACTGACAGCAATATTCCACACGCCACTCACCAAGCCCTGCTTGAAATGGGTGTCGACGTCATTCTCGCCGACCAAACCGTAAATTAGGAATCATCATGAAATCGTTACTTGCTTTAATTGAACAGCACAAACAAGGTCACGCGACCGGGATCTACTCAGTCTGTTCTGCGCACCCATTGGTTTTGGAGGCTGCGATTAAACAAGCCGCGCAAGATCAACAACTGGTGCTGATTGAGGCAACATCAAATCAAGTCAATCAGTTTGGTGGCTACACCGGTATGACACCACAAGATTTTGCCGACCATGTTTTTGCATTAGCACAACGCCTAGATTTTCCAGCAGAGAATATCGTCTTAGGCGGCGACCATCTTGGCCCAAACTGCTGGCAAGATCTACCAGCTCAACAAGCAATGGACTATTCCGAGCAAATGATTAACGACTACGTTATCGCTGGCTTTAAGAAAATCCATCTCGACTGTTCAATGTCATGCGCTGATGACCAAACACCACTAAGCGAAAAAACAATGGCTGAACGTGCAGCGAGACTATGTCTTGTGGCTGAAAATGCATGGAAAATTTCTGGTGGTGAAGCTCCTGTTTACGTTGTAGGAACTGAAGTTCCCACTCCTGGTGGCGCACTTGAATCACTAGAAGAAGGCATTGAAGTGACAAAGCCTGAAGAAGCAATAGCCACGCTAGAAGCACACCACCAAGCATTTAGTGACATGGGTTTAGGCTATGTATGGCCTCGCGTCATTGGGCTTGTTGTTCAACCTGGCGTTGAATTTGACCACCACAGCGTGCATCACTACGACAGCAAAGCGGCACAATCACTAAGCAAACTTATCGAGAGCCAACCTAACCTTGTGTTTGAAGCGCACTCAACTGATTACCAAAACCCAACAGCTTACCATGAGCTAGTGCGTGACCACTTTGCCATTTTAAAAGTCGGCCCGGCTCTGACATTTGCGCTCCGTGAGGCCTTGTATGGCCTTGAGAGAGCAGAAAAAGAATGGCTAGGCACACACCATGCTTCACACCTGCGCGACACGATCGAGCAGGTGATGCACGAGCAGCCTAACTACTGGCGTTCACATTATGCGAGTAAAGGCCACCAGCAATTTCTTGATTGCAGCTACAGCTTAAGCGATCGCATTCGCTACTACTGGACTCACCCAGAAGTAAAAGCGGCGCAACAAGCCCTATTTGACCATCTAGCCGCCAAACCGTTACCGGTCACGCTACTTAGTCAGTATTTACCAAATCAGGCGAAAGCCATTTCTCAACAACAAATTGAAAACCATCCCGCTGACATCGTAATTCACAAGGTTATGGAAGTGACAGAGGTCTATTCCGCAGCCTGTTATTCAAATGCAGTGGTTTGCAAGGAGACAATTTAATGAACCTATTTCTTGGCTACGACCAATCATGGTTAGAGCAACATAATGGTATTCATACTGCAAAAGAAATCAGCCATCAGCCACGTTTGTGGCGCGCATTAGCCGATATTTTGGAGCAACAACATGATGCTGTGACGGCTTTCTTAAATCCACTGCTCACTCAACCAAATCTACGCATTATTTTAACTGGTGCTGGCACGTCAGCCTTCGTTGGTGATGCCGCAGTACCATTTATTCAAGCAGGATTACACTTTCAAGTCGAATCGATTCCGACGACGGATATCGTCTCAAACCCTGAGCAATACCTTGATAGCAACCGACCAACCCTATTGGTTTCATTTGCCCGTTCAGGTAACAGCCCAGAAAGCGTCGCAGCGGTAGCATTAGTTGATCAAATGGTACCCAATTGCCACCACTTATTTTTAACCTGTAACAGCGAAGGCGCACTCGCACGTTATGCACAACAAGCCAATAACGCCTACTGCCTATTAATGCCTGAAGGCTCAAACGATAACAGCTTTGCCATGACCTCAAGCTTCACGTGCATGTTGATGTCAGCGCTCACCTTGTTTAGCGGTCAAACTCTTGCCCAATGGCGCGAGCGAATCGAAGCCACGGCGATCTTATGTGAAAACAAACTACAGCAATGGCCGCAAGCCATCAAAGAACTCGCTCAACAACCCTACGAACGTTTGATTGTTCTAGGCAGCGGCGGCTTTGCAGGACTTGCTCGTGAAGCGTCACTGAAATCCCTTGAGTTGAGTGCAGGCCAAGTGATGACCACCTTCGATTCCTCGTTGGGCTTCCGTCACGGACCAAAATTCACCATCAATGATAAAGCACTCGTTATTCAGCTGTTTTCTAGTGATGAGTACACCCGCCAATACGACATGGATCTGTTCAATGAAATTCGTCGTGATAAGCAAACCCTCGCTCATATCGCCATGTCGGAAAGTGCGCTCAATGAAGAAGATGTGTTTGAACTTGGTCAACTCGGCTTTGGCGATCAATGGCTCTGCTTCCCTTACGTAATGTTCTGTCAAATTTTGGCGTTTGAAAAATCACTCCAACTTGGCTTTGGTCCAGATAACCCATGCCCAACGGGTGAAGTAAACCGAGTGGTGCAAGGCGTCACTATCTACCCATACAACAAATAATAATTTTAAAGGAAAACATCATGCCAAATATCGTTTTAAGTCGTATTGATGAGCGCCTAGTTCACGGCCAAGTAGGTGTGCAGTGGGTAGGTTTTGCCGATGCCAACATTATCGTTGTCGTTAACGATGAAGTCGCTGAAGACACTATTCAACAAAACCTAATGGAGATGGTCATCGCTGATGGTATCGCGATCCGTTTCTGGACAGTTCAAAAGGCCATCGAAACCATTCATAAAGCGGCTGACCGTCAGCGCATTCTATTGGTTTGTCGTACTCCAAAAGACTTCCGTCAATTGGTCGAAGGCGGCGTACCAATTAGCAATATCAACGTAGGTAACATGCACTACGCCGAAGGTAAAAACCAAATTGCCAAAACCGTTTCAGTAGATGCTGAAGACGTGGCGGAATTTGAACAACTAAAAGCACTAGGGGTGACCTGCACCATTCAAGGTGTACCCACTGAGAGTGCAACTGACATCTTTACTCTTATCTAATAATAAGGACACCAATCATGGAAATAGGACTCTTACAGGCGGTGATGCTCGGCATCCTAGCCTTCTTTGCTGGCCTTGATATGTTCAACGGCCTCACTCACTTCCACCGCCCGGTAGTACTTGGTCCGCTTGTTGGTCTAATTTTAGGCGACTTGCAAACCGGTATTCTAGTCGGTGGTACGCTAGAACTGATCTGGATGGGTCTAGCACCGCTTGCCGGCGCTCAACCACCAAACGTTATCATCGGTACTATCGTTGGTACAGCTTTCGCTATCACCACTAAAGTTGAGCCTAATGTCGCGGTTGGTGTCGCCGTTCCTTTTGCTGTAGCCGTTCAAATGGGTATCACCCTACTGTTCTCAGCTATGTCAGCAGTAATGTCTAAGTGTGATGAATTTGCACAAAACGCAGATACCGACGGTATTGAGCGCGTGAACTACATGGCGCTTGCCGCACTAGGTTCATTCTACTTCTTATGTGCCTTCTTACCTGTCTACCTTGGTGCAGAGCACGCTGGAAAAATCGTTGAAGTACTACCAAAAGACCTTATTGACGGCCTAGGCGTTGCCGGCGGCATCATGCCTGCAATCGGCTTCGCAGTGCTAATGAAGATCATGATGAAGAATGCTTACATCCCTTACTTCATTCTAGGTTTCGTCGCAGCAGCGTGGGTACAACTACCAATCCTTGCGATTGCGGCCGCAGCGACTGCGATGGCAATCATCGACTTTATGCGCAAAACAGAACCAACTCCTGTAACTGCACCAGCTGAGGACTTTGAAGATGGAATCTAATGTAAGCAACGAACTAGACCTTCGTAAACAAAACGCTGATGTGCAGCCTGCTCCAGGTGTTAGCGCGGATGAATATGAGAACAAAGAAATTGGTGCAGAGCTAACCAAAGCGGACATTAACCGCATGGCATGGCGCTCACTGCTGCTCCAAGCCTCTTTCAACTACGAACGTATGCAAGCTTCCGGTTGGCTATATGGCCTACTGCCTGCACTGAAGAAGATTCACACCAACAAAGCGGACCTTGCGAAATCCATGCAAGGCCACATGGGCTTCTTCAACACTCACCCATTCCTAGTAACGTTTGTTATGGGTGTGGTACTGGCGATGGAGCGTTCTAAACAGAACATCAACAGTATCCAAAGTACCAAAATTGCCGTTGGTGCACCGATGGGTGGTATCGGTGATGCAATGTTCTGGCTCACCCTACTACCTATCTGTGGTGGTATCGGTGCTGACCTTGCATTACAAGGCTCAATCATGGGTGCGGTGTTCTTCTTCGTGCTGTTTAACGTGGTGCACTTCGGTCTACGTTTTGGTCTAGCGCACTACGCATACCGCATGGGTGTTGCGGCAATTCCAGTGATTAAAGCCAACACCAAAAAAGTGGGCCACGCGGCTTCAATGGTAGGTATGACGGTAATCGGCGCGCTAGTAGCAACGTACGTTCGCCTCTCAACTACGGCCGAAATCACCGCGGGTGATGCGGTGGTGAAACTACAAGCTGACGTTATCGACAAGCTCATGCCTGCGTTCCTACCACTAGTTTACACACTTGCAATGTATGCCCTAGTGAAACGCGGTTGGAGCCCTCTAAAACTTATCGGTATCACGGTGACACTCGGTATCGTTGGTCGCTTCATGGGCTTCCTATAACCCCTACGCTCTCCAAACTATAAAAACGAAAAATGGGGCTGATTCGTTAGCCCCAATAAGGAAACAAAAATGATTGCTGTTATTTTATCTGGCCACGGTGGCTTTGCTTCAGGCATCGCAAAAGCGATTTTTCAGATAATTGGTGAACAACCACAATTTAAATTTATCGACTTTCCAGAAGAAGCAACGACTCCTCAACTTGAAGCGCAAATGCGTGAAGCTATTGCAGAAATCGATTCAAGTGAAGGCATTGTCTTTCTAACAGATCTACTCGGCGGTACACCTTTCCGTACCGCGTCTCTACTAAGCCAAGAGCGCAACGATATCGAAGTTGTGACTGGTACTAACTTACAAATGGCTGCAGAAATGCTGCTAGAACGTGATGAATTAAACCTGCTGGAATTTCGTGAACAAGCACTGGAATGTGGCCATCGCGGCATCACTTCCTTAGCGGCTGAAATGGCCTTAAAAAGCGAAAAAGTAGCCGTGGTAGAAGACGATGGTATCTAAAACCCAGCACTATCGTGCGCAACGTCTACTGCACGGCGAGTCTTGGCTAAATGATGCGGTGATTTCCATCGATCATCATGGCGTCATTAGTACGATTGACGCATTTGATGCAGGTAAGCACTCAAACGTCACCGACTTAGGCGCTGTTAGCCTAATGCCGGGCATGATCGATAGCCATGTACATGGAGCCAAAGGCTGCGATGTGATGGACGCAAGCCATGACTCACTCAATACCATGTCTGAGCTTTTCGCCAGCCTAGGTGTCACTGCATTTGCAGCCACGACTGTCACCGCTCCTGTGGCAAAAATCCGTGCCGCGCTCAAACAAGTGGCGAAAAGCAAACAACAGGGTGTCAATGGCGCTGAAATTCTTGGTGCGTATTTAGAAGGGCCTTACTTCACCGAGAAAAACAAAGGTGCCCACCCGACTGAATGGTTCCGTGAGTTATCAGTCGAAGAGCTCGAAAACTGGATCTCTTACTCTGATAACCAATTGATAACGGTTGCACTTGCCCCTGAAAAAGCCGGAGCGATTGAAGCAATTCGTTACTTACATGAACAAGGCATCAAAGTGATGCTTGGTCATAGCGATGCTAGCTACGACCAAGTAAAGCAAGCACTTGATGCTGGCGCAAGCGGCATTGTGCATTGCTACAACGGCATGCGTGGATTACATCATCGCGACCCAGGTGTAGTCGGTGCTGGCCTACTGCATACCAACAGCTATGTGGAAATGATTGCCGATGGTCATCATGTTCATCCTGCAGCGATTGATGTAGCGCACCGCTGCTGCGGCAATCGCATGACCCTCATTACCGATGCGATGTGTGCTGCCGGTATGCCCGATGGTGAGTACACCCTCGGTGAATACCAAGTGCAGATGCGAGATGGCGTCGTGACAACCGATTCAGGCGGTTTAGCTGGCAGCACGCTGACCTTGCTTACTGCAGTACAAA
Organism: Vibrio ichthyoenteri ATCC 700023; assembly: GCF_000222605.1. Classification (GTDB taxonomy): domain Bacteria; phylum Pseudomonadota; class Gammaproteobacteria; order Enterobacterales; family Vibrionaceae; genus Vibrio; species Vibrio ichthyoenteri. The sequence continues at coordinate 7,732 of NZ_AFWF01000307.1, forward strand.
ACATTCAACGCTGGCTCGATATATCCCTTGAGCAAGCGTGGCTGATGGCGTCGCTGACGCCAGCTAAATCATTAGGCTTACAACACCAATTAGGCACTTTAGAAGTCGGTAAACGCGCTTCAATGGTTGCCATTCATTCAGATTTCTCAATTGCAAAAACTTGGGTCAACGGCCACCTCGTATTCGATGCCGTTTCAATCTCAAGTCCGGAGGTTTTATGTATCTAATTTCTTCTCGCGAAATGCTTAAACGTGCTCAACAAGGCGGTTACGCTGTTCCTGCATTCAATATTCATAACCTTGAAACAGTTCAAGTCATTGTAGAGACTGCTTCAGAAATGGGGTCGCCGGTGATCCTTGCTGGTACACCAGGCACTTACGATTACGCTGGCACTGATTACCTAATCAGCATCTGTAAAGAAGCTGCACATAAACATTCCATTCCATTGGTGCTGCACCTTGATCACCATGAAGAGCAGCAAGATATTCAGCACAAGGTTCAACAAGGTATTCGTTCTGTCATGATTGATGGTTCACACTACGCCTTCGATCAAAACATCGATATCGTTCGCTCGGTAGTACAATATTGCAATCGTTATGATGCGAGCGTAGAAGCGGAACTTGGTCGCCTAGGTGGTCAGGAAGATGATTTAATTGTTGATAGTGCCGATGCTTTAATGACTGATCCGGCATCAGCAGCAGAGTTTGTGCGCCGTACTGGTATTGATTCATTAGCCGTCGCAATTGGTACTGCACACGGTCTTTATAAAGCAGAGCCAAGACTCGACTTCAATCGTTTAGAAAAAATTCGTTCTGTCGTTGATATCCCACTAGTCCTACACGGCGCTTCTGGTGTGCCAGATGAGATGGTTCGTCGTTGTATCGACCTTGGCGTTTGCAAAGTGAACGTAGCAACTGAGCTAAAAATTGCCTTTGCCGATGCGGTAAAACAGTACTTCGCCGAGCATCCAGAGGCGAATGACCCGCGTAAGTATATCATTCCAGGCAAAGCGGCAATGAAAGAAGTGGTGATGAGTAAGATTCGTGTCTGTGGTAGTGAAGGTAAACTTTAGACCCGACTCAATCTGCTTGATGTGATAGGTTGCCGATTTTATATGTCGCTCCTGAACATAAAAACTCGCATCACATCAAGTTAGTAATAGTAACACCACCCCCCTATAGTCGGTGTTATAACTGGGAGCCTCTAGTCAAGGCTCCCTTTTTATTGCCAAGCGACTACTTGGGCATTAACACAGTATCAATGACGTGGATCACTCCATTACTCGCGCCAACATCGGTTGCAATAACCTGAGCGTCGTTAACCATAACCTGGCTATCTTGCAACGCAATCATCACCTCTTGCCCTTGTACCGTGGTCGCTTTTTCAAGCTTAATGACATCAGCCGCCATCACTTTTCCCGGTACGACATGGTAGGTCAAAATCGCAATTAACTTATCTTTATTTTCCGGTTTTAACAGCATCTCAACGGTGCCATCGGGCAATTTCGCAAACGCCTCATCCGTGGGCGCAAATACCGTCAACGGACCATCACCTTTCAATGTATCAACTAAACCTGCCGCTTTTACTGCCGCCACCAGCGTAGTGAACGAGCCATTATCAACGGCCACATCAACAATATCGCCTTGCTGCATGCCATGGTCACCCGCTTTAGCCGGTGACAACATGATAAGAGTGCTAAACATAACGGTGATGATAACTAGGATGCGTTTCAACATAATACCTTCCTCTGTAATAAACTTGGAAACCACTGTTTCCATCCAATCGTTGATGTTCTACGGTCAGAATGTTTTAGCCGATCAATCGCTCGCGCAAGATTTCATGACCACTTCAAATGTATTTTTTCTGCCGATTTCTTAAGGTGAAAGCTGGAATATTTCCCATAAAAAAACCGCACCTAAGTGCGGTTTATCTTGTCTTTGTTTGAGCGTAACTGCTTAAACGATTGGACGCTGACCACGGTCGATAAGCTTCATCAATACGTTGTCTGCCGCTTCGCCCATTAGCGCTGCCAGTTTCGAAGTGATTTTTTTCTTCTCAACGTAATGAATCGCAAGCACCGTCTTGTCTTTACAAGCTTCAACCACTAAATCATCTGACGTTTTGATCTCATCCACTAGACCAAGGCTTAATGCTTGAGTACCAAACCAGTGCTCACCGGTTGCGACGTTTTCAAGATCAAGCTCAGGGCGACGTTCACGGATAAAGTCTTTAAACAATACGTGGGTCTCTTCCAGTTCTTGCTTAAATTTATCACGCGCTTTATCGGTATTTTCGCCAAACATGGTTAGGGTGCGCTTAAACTCACCCGCGGTGATTTGTTCGTATTCAATATCGTATTTTTTCAGCACTTTATTGAAGTTAGGCAACTGAGCAATCACGCCAATCGAACCGACAATCGCAAACGGAGCCGAAACAATCTTATCAGCGATACACGCCATCATGTAACCGCCACTGGCTGCCACTTTATCAACAGAAATCGTCAATGGCAGACCTGCCGATTTAAGGCGATCCAATTGAGATGATGCCAAACCATAGCCATGCACCATGCCACCGCCAGATTCAAGACGAAGCAGAACTTCATCACCTTCGCGAGCTACGGCCAAAATCGCCGTCACTTCTTCACGCAGTGACGCCACTTCTTTAGCATCAATACTGCCTTTGAAATCAAGTACAAACAGATGCGATTCACGTTTGCTTTCTAATTCACCCTCTTTAACCGCTTGCTTGATCTCTTTCTCGCGCGCTTTATGCTTCTCTTTCTCTTCTTTCTTTTCCGCTTTATCACGTGCTTTCAAAAATACTTCGTCATGCAAATGGTGCTCTAGCTGCTCCACTGTATGCTTATGTTGTTCGGTTAAATTGGTGATTTCCAATTCACCTTTCGGCGCACCGCTCTTACCACCAACACTTTTTGCAATAATTAAAATCGCCACCAATGCGACTACCACAGTCACAATCTTGGCCAAAAATAGGCCGTAGTCCAACAAAAATTCCAAGCTGAATATCCTCTCACTGTGCGAATTGCTGTATTGTAACCATCTTGTCACGAAGACTAAAAGAAGTTCATAACAATAAGGAAGCATAGCGTGGATTATTCAGTTGCTGATAACGCCTTAAAAGATAAAATCATTCTCGTTACTGGCGCTGGTGCCGGCATCGGCAAACAAGCGGCGATCAGTTTTGCTCAACATGGCGCAACCGTGATTCTACTTGGGCGCACCGTAAAAAAACTCGAGCAAACTTACGATGAAATCGAAGCGGCAGGTTACTCGCAGCCCGCGATTATTCCACTCGACATGAAAGGAGCGACCAAACAAAACTATCTCGATATGGTCGATACCATTGAAAGCCAGTTTGGCCGACTTGATGGCATATTGCATAACGCCAGTATTCTTGGTGTGGTGAGTCCATTTGATCAAATCGGCGAAGATAGCTATGACGATGTGATGCAAGTTAACGTAAAAGCGCAATTCCTTATGTCACAAGCAGTATTACCTCTGCTACATAAATCACCAGATGCGCGCATGGTCTTTACATCATCAACGGTTGGTCATGTTGGCCGCGCGTTTTGGGGCACTTATGCCATTTCAAAATTCGCCACCGAAGGCATGATGCAAGTACTGGCTGATGAACTCAGCGACAGTACTATCCGCGTTAACGCCATCAACCCAGGTGGGACTCGTACCGCTATGCGCGCCAAAGCCTTCCCTGCTGAAGATAGCGATTTACTGAAAACCCCGTTAGATATTATGCCTCTCTACCTCTACTTAATGGCCCCTGAGGGCAAAGGCGTTCACGGCCAGTGTATTGATGCCCAACCGAAAAAATAACTAACCTGACTTCAACGCCTTGTGACTCCACAAGGCGTTTTTCATTGCCTTGCCTATTGCAGACTTTTTGGGATAAATTATACTGTTTATATGTACAGTTATTTTTATTCATCCGCTGCCTATGTCTGAACTTATTGAACACCTAAAACAGAAACACTGGTTATGGCAAGGCAATACCCAGCATCAACCTTTAGACGCTTACCCAACCGGCTTTGCTCTACTGGACAGTAAATTGGAAGGAGGCTTCCCAAAACATGGCGTTATAGAACTACAAAGCACTCCTAGTATTGGTGAACTTCGCCTGTTATTGCCTCACCTACTCAACAGTAGTGAGGAGCGTATGAGTGTATTTATCCATCCTCCAGGACACCTTTGCGCTGAAATGTTGGTCGAGCAAGGCTTCGACCTCAATCAAATATTACTCATTTATCCTGATAACCCACAGCATGCGTTATGGGCGGCTGAACAATGTCTGAAAAGTGGCGCTTGCAGTAACGTATTACTCTGGCAATCGGAGTTGGAAGTACATCAAGCACGTCGCTTACAAGTCGCCAGTGAAACCGGTAACTGCTTACACTTTTTATTGAGACAACCACAACAGCACGTGTTTTCTCTCCCCGTCAGTTTAAGTCTGCGCTTAGAACCTCATCATCATGGGCTCACCGTGACGATCACCAAACGCAAAGGAGGTTGGTCACATGGAAGTTTTGTACTGGATATGCGTTCACGCTGGCCACAATTAGTAATTGCAGAGCCACAACCTGTGGTGATCCCTTTTCCTCAGCGCAAACAAGGGTAGCCAATGCAACTGTGGCTTTACCTTCATTTTCCGACGTTACAGTTGGATGCGCTCTTTGCTGACCAAATCGAACAGCCGATTGTCATCGTCGATGGCCAACATTTCCAAATCGTGCAGGTGAATCCACAGGCGTTGGATCTTGGTATTAATGTTGGAATGGGCCTTGGCAGTGCAAGTGCTCTGTGCCATGACTTACAAGTGCATCCTTACGATGCGCATCAAGAACAGCAAACCTTGGTCGATATTGCGCAATGGCTCTATTTAGTGACCTCAGATATTGTCTTGCAACCACCGCAAGGGATTTTACTAAAAGTCACGGATATGCTCTGCTTATATGGCGGCCTTGAAGCCTATTGGCAGCGCTTGTCACAACACCTTGATAAGCTCAATTATCGCTATTGTTATTCTACTGGCTTTTCACCCTATGCGGCCATTTTGCTCGCAAAATCGGCTGCCATGGTAATTTCAGATGACAAAGACAAACTGCTGGCGACCGTGCGTCCTTTTTCTCTGACTTGTACTGAGTTGGCCGAAAAACAAGTCAGCGCTTTACAGCGTGTAGGGGTGAATACTTTGGCCGATCTACTCAATTTACCCATGGCGGAGCTGGCTCGTCGATTTGATATTGATCTGGTTAATTACGTAGGAAGATTATTAGGTCAATTTAAGCATCCACTGGCGTTCTATCATCCACCAGAGAAGTTCCATAGCTATCTTGAATTGCTCTACGAGATTGAAAACATCCAGTGGTTGGAAAAACCGCTTAAAAAATTACTCGAACGTTTAGAGCTGTTCTTAACCTTGCGTGACCATGTTGCGTATGAGCTGCAATTAACGCTACATCAACGAGATAAGCAAACCGATGCGATTGCCTTCACTTCAGCGTGTGGTGACTCAATGGCCAAGCACTGGGCAAAGCTTTGTCAACTTACGCTAGAAAACCTAAAACTCAGCGCTCCGGTGCAAGGCTTAACATTAGCGATTGTTCGCAGCGGCCCATTAGAGGCGACCAGCCGAGATATGTTTAATGGTCCACAAGGCCAACAATCTCCTCTTGAACTCATTGGTTTATTGCAAGCCAAACTAGGCAAAGAAAAAGTGTGTAAAGTCTTACTCAGCCAAGACCCTCGCCCAGAAAAAGCCTCTCTATTATGCGATCCGAGTGTCACCATTCCCCACCGCCTATCCGCAGCTCGCTGCCGACCGAGTGTACTGCTATCCATACCGGAGCCTTTACAAGAAAAAGTGGCCATCATTCAAGGGCCGGAACGCTTAGTTACTGGTTGGTGGGATGGTGATGATATTACCCGCGATTATTTTATTGCTCGCAGCGAGAATGGTCGCTGGCTTTGGGTCTTTCGCAATCAAGATAAACAGTGGTTTCTCCACGGTCAATTTAGTTAAACGGAAAAAACCATGTCTTATGCTGAGCTATTTTGCCAAAGTAATTTCTCTTTCCTCACCGGCGCTTCTCATGCTGAAGAGCTGATTTTACAGGCCGATTTTTTACGTTACCGCGCGTTAGCGATCACCGACGAATGCTCAGTCGCAGGCGTAGTGCGAGCCCATACCGCCATAAAAAATCACCAACTAGGGATCAAACTGATCATTGGTAGCCTGTTTTGGCTTAACAGCGAGTGCCAAGTGGTGCTGATTTGTCCCAACCGCCAAGCCTATGCCGAGTTGTGTCGTATCATTACCAATGCGCGCCGTCGCAGTGAGAAAGGCCATTATCAGCTCTCTGAATGGGATTTGATGTCGATTCGCCACTGTTTAGTGATTTGGTTACCTACCTATGGCAATACCGATCATAAGCAAGCGGACCACAAATGGGGACAATGGCTCGCTCAACACCACCAGCATCGTCTATGGCTTGGTGTACAGCGCCATCTAGGCAGTGATGATCAAGCCTATCTGCAGCACTGCCAGCGGCTAGCGGCCGAATTACAACTGCCCATTACCGCCTGTGGTGGCGTGCTAATGCACACCGCGACTCGGCTCCCCTTGCAGCACACACTAACCGCGATTAAACATAGCCGCAGCATTGATGCCATCAGTGAGTATCTCTTAGTTAACACCGAGCGGTCACTGCGCAGCACCGACAAACTCAGCAAACTGTTTAAAGCTGAATGGCTGGCAGAAAGTGTGCATATTGCTCAGCGCTGCAATTTTAGTTTATCGGAACTTAAATACGAGTACCCAAGCGAGCTGATTCCAGATGGCGCAACCCCAATGAGCCACCTGCGCCAATTGGTTGTGAAAGGGAAACAATTACGCTTTCCCGATGGTGTGCCAAGTGCGATTGAGCAAACTATAGAAAAAGAACTGATCTTGATCGAAGAGCTCAATTATCCGTTTTATTTTTTAACCATTCACGACATCGTGATGTTTGCCAAGCGCAGCAATATTCTTTACCAAGGCCGTGGTTCGGCGGCCAACTCCGTGGTCTGTTATTGCTTGGAAATTACGTCTGTAGATCCTCGGCAAATTTCAGTGCTGTTCGAGCGCTTTATCAGTAAAGAGCGCGATGAGCCGCCGGATATTGATGTCGATTTCGAGCATCATCGCCGCGAAGAAGTGATTCAATACATCTATCAAAAATATGGTCGTGAGCGTGCAGCACTGGCCGCCACCGTTATCTCGTACCGCTTTAAGAGCGCGGTACGCGATGTGGGTAAAGCTCTGGGGATAGAAGAGAGCCAGCTCGACTATTTTATTAAGAATGTTAATCGACGCGATCGCTCCCAAGGTTGGCAGGCGCAAATCGTTCAGCTAGGCCTTGAGCCCTGCTCGCTTAAAGGCGAACAATTTATCCAATTGGTTAATGAGATCATGGGCTTTCCGCGCCACCTTTCTCAGCATGTAGGGGGCTTTGTGATTTCATCAGGCCCGCTCTATGAATTAGTACCCGTTGAAAATGCATCAATGCCTGATCGCACGGTGATCCAATGGGATAAAGATGATCTTGAAAGCCTCACCCTACTCAAAGTCGATGTGCTGGCACTCGGTATGCTCAGTGCAATTCGTAAATGCTTTGAGCTCATTGAGCGCTTTCATGGTGAATCATTATCGATTGCAGAAATAACCCGCCGCCAAGATGATGCTAATGTCTATGGCATGATTCAACGCGCCGATACCGTCGGCGTATTCCAAATCGAGTCGCGGGCACAAATGAGCATGCTGCCAAGGCTAAAACCAGCTTGTTACTATGATTTAGTCATTCAAATTGCCATCGTGCGTCCGGGACCCATTCAAGGGGATATGGTGCACCCTTTTCTCAAAAGACGCGAAGGACTGGAGCCGGTTCACTACCCCTCAACAGAAGTCGAAGCTGTTTTGTCGCGCACTATGGGTGTCCCTATTTTCCAAGAACAAGTGATCAAGCTAGCGATGGTTGCGGCCGGCTTTACTGGCGGTGAAGCGGACCAACTACGTCGAGCGATGGCGGCTTGGAAGAAAAATGGCAACCTGGTTAAATTTAAAGCCAAGCTGATTGAAGGCATGATTAGCCGAGGCTATGAATTGGACTTTGCCGAACGACTTTTCGAGCAAATTCTAGGATTTGGCGAATATGGTTTTCCCGAAAGCCATTCGGCATCCTTCGCGGTACTTGCCTACTGCTCAGCATGGCTTAAATTCTATTATCCTGAGGCATTTTATACCTCACTGCTCAATAGCTTACCTATGGGCTTTTACAGCGCCTCACAACTAGTACAAGATGCCCAGCGGCATGGTTTAACCATTCTTCCCGTTTGCGTGAACCACTCTCTCTATGACCATCAGGTTATTGCACAAAATAGAGGGTTCGCTATTCGTCTTGGTCTGCGTCAAATCAAAGGTTTGAGCCAAACAAGTTGTCAACAATTACTCCGGGCAAGGGGCGCCGGGCACTTTACACATCCACAACAAATTAAGCATATTGGACTCAACAAACGCGATATCGAACTGCTTGCCTCGGCCAATGCTTTACACGCTATCGCACATAATCGCTATCAAACTCGCTGGGCAATGATGGACTCATTGTCTGACTTACCACTTTTCCAGAAAATGGAAGAAAACAGTACCGTCGAGATTGCAGCGCCAAGTGATGTACAAACGTTGATCGAAGATTATTCCGCGACCGGATTGTCACTTGAGCAACACCCTATTCGATTACTCGATCAAGCAGGCGTACTTGGACAATTTACGCGCATGAATCAATTGATCCATAAGCCGCATCGCTCGATGGTAACCGTTGTCGGGGTTGTGACGGGTAAACAAGCGCCCGGAACCGCCGCGGGAGTGACCTTTTTTACCCTCGAAGATGAAACTGGCAATATCAATGTTGTCGTCTGGCAGGCGACCGCGCGAGCACAACAACAGGCTTACTTAAATGCCAAAATTTTACGCGTTAAGGGGATTTTGGAGCGTGAAGGTAACGTGACACATGTGATTGCAGGACGACTCGACGATCTGACGGAGCAAATGAGAGGCCTTCAAAACCATTCACGAGATTTTCATTAACCGAGCGAACCTGCAAACCCAAAAAAGCAAAAGGAGCCGAAAGGCTCCTTTTAAAATTATCTATGACAAGTTACAACTCGTCGTCAGCGTCCATACTTCTTTTCTTGTATTCCCTATACAATAACAAGCCTAAGGCCATAACCGCCTTCGACGTTAACCAAATCATGCTTAGGAACTACCTTAAGATCTCTGATGAAAAGTTGAATTTGATAGTTATACTCTATTTTAAATAACAAAATAGAAACCAAATACTACCACAAACTCAACTCATCTGCATGATAAATGGCCAAATTATCTTAAAGGCCTAGTACTTCTCTCAAGCGATTCTGAGTCACTTCTACCAGCAAATCTGGCTGGAATTTAGAGATAAAGCGGTCACAACCGACTTTTTTCACCATGGCCTCATTAAAGCTGCCGCTCAATGAGGTATTTAAAATAATGTGCAGATCTTTCATTTTTGGATCATTACGGATTTCAAAGGTCAGCTTATAACCATCCATTTCTGGCATTTCTGCATCGGTAATCATCAACAGCAGTTCTTTGGTTACATCTTTACCTTCGTCGCTCCATGACTGAAGCAACCTTAGTGCCTGTAAGCCATCGCAACATTCGATGATGTTTAGACCAAGCTGAGACAATGTCCCTTTCACTTGAGCTCGCGCTGTCGATGAATCATCAACAATAAGAACATTACGTCCGACCATCTCAACACTCAAACGATCGTCCAGCACGCCTTCAGAAATAGACACGTCGTAGTCGATGATTTCAGCAAGAACCTTTTCAACATCAATGATTTCAATGATACCAACTTCATCGTTATCTTTGAGTTGCGTAATCGCCGTTAAGTAGTTCGAGCGACCAGCGGTTTTTGGCGGCGGTTGGATATCACTCCAAGTGGTATTGACGATATTGCGTACTTGCCCCACCAAAAAGCCCTGAACAGTACGGTTATATTCCGTAATGATAAGATTTTGTTCTTGGTTTTCTAGACGTGATGGCGGAAAGCCAATTGCCGCGCGCAAATCAATAACAGGTACAGAAACACCACGCAAAGAAGCCACACCCGTGATGTTATAATGTGCTCCCGGCAATTTGGTTAGCGGTGGAACTTTAATCACTTCACGAACTTTAAACACGTTAATTGCAAACATTTGTCGGCTGTTAAGGCTAAACAACAACAATTCCAAACGGTTTTCACCCACCAGCTTGGTTCGTTGGTCTACAGTGTTTAATACTCCGGTCATAACAATTCTCTACAGCAGTTATTTACGCCACACAAACCTTGCATGGCAAGGCTCAGTTTGGGTCATCCAAAAGTGCTAATATAGCAGCTTGTTACCCTTCTATCACTTTCATAAGCAATAAGCCATCATATAGTGCCTGTTTTACGAGGGCGGCACCAGTCATAGTGGCTTGTTTGTAAAAGCGTGACTCGACTACCTCAAGATTCTGATGGTAAGCCGGTAGACTCTGCTCTCTGATGCATTTTTGGATCGCAGGATAAAGAATATCTTTGGCTTGATTGATTGCACCGCCAATCAGTATTTTTTCCGGATTAAATAAGTTAATCACCAACGCAATGGCAAACCCCAAATGCGCCGCTAGCTTCTCAATCACATCAACCGCAAGTGGATCACCGTTGGCTGCAGCTTCACAAATATCCTCCACTGAAATGCCCTCAATATCAGACAAAACAGAGGCTTCACCCCGAGCAATACGCTCCGTCACTTCAGTACGAATAGCTTGTGAACTCGCAACCGTCTCTAGACAGCCCCGATTACCGCACTGACATATTTTGCCTTGCGGGTCGATTTGAATATGCCCCAATTCACCAATGTTGCCATGGCGACCTTGCAGCACGCGCCCATCAAGGATAACCCCGGCGCCTAAACCATGGTGAATAGAGATCAATACAGAGTTTTCATTTTCTTGCGAATGACCAAATAACTTCTCGGCAAGTGCCCAAGAGCGCGTGTCATTCGCGATGAAAACGGGTAAACCTGTGGCTTTGTAAATTTCAGGCCCCAGCGAAAGATTCTCAACATTGTAATGTGGCATTTGCAATACGATGCCTTCTTCGGCATTCACAAGGCCAGGGAGCGTAATAGCGATGCTGGTTACACGATCAAGCTGATCGGAATAGGTTTGAAAAAACTCATCAATTTCATGCAGCAAACGGGCTAAGACATCATCTTGATCGATTTCATGAATATCTATTTTGGTGTCAATGAGAACATCACCACCTAACTCATGCAGCGCGATAGTCAAATAGCCTCGGCCAAGTCGCATTGAAAGAAATTGCCAGCCGGCATTATTGACTTGTAAGCCAACGGCTGGACGACCACGGCTCGTCGCCTCTTGTACGGTCGTTTCATGGATCAGATGAGCGTCGATCAATTCACGCGTGATCTTTGTGATACTCGCCGGTGCAAGCTGACTCTCTTTAGAGAGATCGATACGCGATATTGGACCTTTTTGATCGATGAGTTTATATACACGGCCAGCGTTAACTTGCTTGATATGATCAATATGGCCAGGTTGAGCCATGTACATAAGGTAACTCCAAAATTCAACAACTAAGTAATTTTTTTACTTTGCGAAGTAATTGTGAAGCGCCTTGATAAATCGCCGTGACAACCGTCACGTATAAACCGAATTCTTTGTGTCCCCTGTCATATAGCGTAATGATATTTGCCAATAATATGCGGTTATTTTGCGATGATAAAAATCAAGATCTTTTGATTGATATCACGAGTATGCTGAGTGAAATACTAAGCATTCTCATGACAGTCACGTTTGCGTCACGCTAACTTGCGCGATTGAAGCCGGCATTAAACTGCGTCAGGCCACAACAGTCGAATGCGGCGACACAGCGAAACCCAGCATCCAATCCCAACTGATAATCGTGACGTAACTCTTCCTCACTGCTCATTAATGAGCTAGACAACAGTGGCTGTGATGGCTTTATCTGCACGATAAAGCAATCATCAGGTGGCTGATTGAGAAAATCTTGGGTCAATGAGTAAGTCTGATAATGCACCATCAGCATATCTGCCAAACCTGAATCAAAATTATCACCTAGCAAATGACTCAATCGATAAATGTCGTCAGCCCCAAATAACCAGCGTCCACCATTCAGAGAGACCAGATGATGATCTTTCAGTTTTTGCAGTTGAGAACGGCTAATACGCTCATTTAAGAACTGAGTCCAATCAAGCTTCCACTGGGTCAGTTTTTGTTGCCAGTGCTCTTGCGCCATATTCAATGAGTCTCGATACCACTCTACGTTAGAGCGCTCAGAAACCAATGGTTCCGCGTCTGGCACATCATCACTTTCAGTACGAATCACCACGATACAACGCGAACCTTGTCGCCACGCTTCTTGCACAGGGATCGAGGCGGAGACTCCCCCGTCAATATAACGGCCGTGATTAAACGCCACTTCATGCTCATACAAGCGTGGGATAGCACAGCTCGCAATCAACACTTTCTTCCAATCTTCACCCAACATTGGCAAATAACAATCGATCAAACGGCTACTGTCGGTAACCGCTGCGTATGCCTGACGATCACCCAAAGTACGACGACCCATATCAATATCAAGTTTATAGGGGTATTCACTGATCTTATCTAGCGCCCAATCCAGCCCTAAATAGCGCTTGCGACGAATATAACTGAACAAATGAAAGAATTCTGATGAGGTAGTGAGATCGAGTATAAATGAACGACCAATACCTTTTTGTCTGCATAAGAAAGCGGAGAGATTGAGTGCCCCTGCTGACGTGCCGTAAAAACGGTGGAAGGGATCAAAATCAGAAAGAAGAAAGGCGTCCAATACACCGGATGTAAAAATACCTCTTTGCCCGCCGCCTTGTGCGACAAGTGCATTTAGGCCACCGGTGTATTTAGACAGTCGTTCAAGGTCGACTAAGCTTGCAGTGTTTGTGATGACACCGCTGTTATTCATTACCGTAGCGCCTTAAGCAGTCGCAATAGCAATGACACCAAAACCGATAATCACAGCAAAAATAGATGCGGTAATCATTAAGGCATACTTCAATTCAAGTTCCATAAGCACCTCCACATACGCTTAACAAAAAAATAACACCTGTTTTAAATAGTTTCAATTTATGTCGTTTTTTTGTGCGCGATTATGACGTTAATATCACAAATAGTAAGGTTTTATACGTCAATACGACGCCAAAGAGTGTTATAGAAAAATCCATTTTAAATGGATTAAAAACTCACTTAAGGCAACAAAACGTAAGCAAACTGGCTAAATTTTGATTATTTTCCAATCTTAAGGCTAATCAGTAAAAACAAAACCTAATCGAATAATTTTTAGTCATACGCTCTATTTTTTATAAAAAGTCGATCTAGCCAGCAAATATCAAACAAACAGACCAATAGAAGTATTACTTGGCAAAAATGACACATAAAAACCTAACCAGAAGCTAAAACAACATCAATAACACCAACATTAAACTTACCATTAACATTTACAATCTATTGCGTTAACTCTCTAAAATCGTTAGGCTCTCTAGCATGCGTAGCTGAAAATGTCAGTTTTCGCAAACACACATCGTAAGTTCAAGAACAATATTCTGAGTTTTCTTTAGGCGAACAACATTTAAATCTAAACTTTGCCAAATCATGGAAGATAGAGCAAAGGACATAGCTTGCTTATCAGCACTTTGCCCCTTTCATCCATTTTAAGGCGAACCTGCCAAAGAAAAGCTTCATACCTCAGGGAGTTGTATACAGGAGTAATCTATGAAGCGAGAACAATGGGGATCAAGAGCTGGGTTTATCTTAGCTGCTGTAGGATCGGCGATTGGTTTGGGTAACATTTGGCGTTTCCCATACATGGCCTATGAAAATGGTGGTGGCGCTTTTTTCATTCCTTATCTATTTGCCATGATCACTGCAGGTATTCCATTTATGATTTTGGAATTCAGCATGGGGCAAAAATATCGTGGTAGTGCACCAAAAACACTAGCGAAGATCCACGCTAAATTTGAGTGGCTCGGATGGTTCCAAGTGGGTGTAGCTGCGGTTATCGCCGTCTATTATGTGGCGGTTATTGGCTGGGCTATTTCTTACTTTGGTATGTCGTTTACCCAAAGTTGGGGCACAGATACCAACGCATTTTTCTTTAGCGAATACCTAAAACTGGGTGGGGACAACTCTCCAACAGCATTAGGCAGTATCCAATGGAACATCGCAGCCGCAATGCTATTAGCTTGGGCTGTGACTTATGCTGCTGTCGTTGGTGGGGTAAAAGCCGGGATCGAGCGTGCATCAAAAATCATGATGCCAATCCTATTTATCATGGTGCTATTGCTGATCGGCCGTATGATTTTCCTTCCTGGCGCGCTAGATGGTGTGAACTACATGTTCGAACCTGACTTTAGCAAGATCTGGGATGTAAAAGTATGGGCCGCCGCGTATGGCCAAATCTTCTTCACGTTAAGTATCGGCTTTGCGATCATGTTAGCTTACTCAAGTTACTTACCTGAGAAATCTGACATCACCAACAACGCCTTTATGACGGTTTTGATCAACTGTGGCTTCTCTATCTTAGCCGGTATCATGATCTTCTCAGTGCTTGGCTATATGGCACAAGAACAGGGTAAACCGATTACTGAAGTGGTCTCTGCTGGTGTTGGTCTTGCGTTTGTCACGCTACCTGCAGCAATCAACTTACTGCCTGCTCCTTATATTCTTGGCCCACTGTTCTTCTTTGCGCTAGTAGTTGCTGGTTTGAGTTCTCACATTTCTATTATGGAAGCCGTTACCTCTGCGATCATCGATAAGTTGAACTGGAGCCGTAAGAAAGCCGCAAATGTTGTGATCGGCGCCGGTGTGGTTGTTTCGATGGCCTTTGCAACCAATGGCGGACTACTGCTACTTGATTTGGTTGATCACTTTGCCAACAACATCGGTATTATGTTTGGTGGTCTGGTCGAGATCGTATTGATGGCATGGCTACTGAATAAAGTGCCAAGTGTTCGTGAGTACGTAAACTCAACCTCTGATTTCACTATCGGTCAATGGTTTGATGTTTGTCTTCGCTTCATCACGCCAGTCATGCTTGCTGTTATCCTAGTAACCAAAACTCGAGCACTATTCAATGAAGGTTACGGTGGTTACGATCTCACATTAGGCTGGGTTGTAATGGGCGCACTACTCGTATTCGGTCTTATTCTTAACGCGGCAAATCGCCAGCAGGAGGCATAATTATGACAACAGGTGCAATCATCATGTTAGTGATCGGACTTGGCATTACTTGGGGTGGCGCAGCCATCTGTATTAAACGAGCAATGAACAAGCAGTAATTACGTCAGTTCATATCAATGCCGGCC
Source organism: Vibrio ichthyoenteri ATCC 700023 (assembly GCF_000222605.1). Classification (GTDB taxonomy): domain Bacteria; phylum Pseudomonadota; class Gammaproteobacteria; order Enterobacterales; family Vibrionaceae; genus Vibrio; species Vibrio ichthyoenteri. The sequence goes on from NZ_AFWF01000307.1 coordinate 23,250, forward strand.
TTTGCGCCGGCATTTTTTGTCTGCTTTTTTGTCTACATTGATATGATGTGAACCTAGGCAATCAAGGGGGCGCTTAAAAGTGATATTTGGCACCAAGGGCTGCACCAACTTCTAGCTCCCACCCTTTATGCATATTCAACTCGGGATGAACTTGCCCATAGACTTGCCAACCTTGGCTAACTTGATAGCTAACACCCAACGGCACACGGGCACCAAAATCACCATCCCATTCTCCCCAACCACCAACACCGACATACCAATCAATCGGTTCTTCAGTATCAAATTGGCCACGCTTAGCGATGTAATCAAACGCTCCACCTTGGTTGCCGATAATAAAGCGATACTGGTTATCGAGTTCAACCACCACACTCAGTTGCTGATCAACCGCCATACCCACCGCTAAATCGGTTGATTCCTCACTCGCCGCTAAAGCCGGTGCACTCAAGACTAAACCGGCACAAAGCCAAATTCCTTTTTTACTCATATCTACCACCCCTACAATTTTTCAAACAAAGAGCCTATTGTCTTAAAACTGCACGATTGAACGTCAATACAAGGTTAAGTAGCTGCCAAAATCATGACAAACGCGGGAAGAGTGAGAAGCGAGAAAGCGAGAAAGCGGGAAAGCGGGAAAGCGGGAAAGCGGGGAAAGCGGGAAAGCGGGAAAGCGGG
>NZ_AFWF01000306.1 GCF_000222605.1 Vibrio ichthyoenteri ATCC 700023
GGTGTATTTCACTTTGTTGTGCTTGGATTCGTCATACCAACCAATCGCACCAATCACTTCGTTATCGCCGCACCACAACGCGATCGATGGGTGCTCTTTTAAGCGTGGAATTTGGAAGCGAAGTTCTTGCTCCACTTCTTTCAAAAAGCCATCATCAGAAGGATACAACGAGCACGCGAACATCATATCTTGCCAAACTAATAATCCTAGCTCGTCACACAGGTTGTAAAAGGTGTCACTTTCATACTGGCCGCCGCCCCAGACGCGAATCATGTTCATATTGGCATCAACAGCACTTTGTAACAGATCTCGATAGCGCTTTTCACACTCTCGCCCGGGCATGGCATCCACCGGAATCCAATTGGCACCTTTGGCATTAATTGGTACGCCATTAACGACAAATTCCATCGCAGAGCCACGTTGGTCGGTTTGATTATTTAAATGGAGCTGACGTAAACCAATCTTGCGTGACAACGACTGCTCAGCGCAGCAAACGCTAATCGGATATAGGTGAGACTCACCATAACCAGCAGGCCACCAACGCTGAGGCTGACGAATATGGAACTGACATGGATAGTGACCACTGCCTTGAGTTTGAATCGTTTGACGCTCACCATTCAAATCCACGCTCACTTCATGCGGATGATGGGCACTTTCTACTTCGACCAATACTGTAACGATCACACTGCCATCTACTTGCCATTGCTGATCGGTCGAAAAACCTTTTAACCACAAATCGCTGATCGCATCAATTTGGATAGGGTCATAAATGCCAGAGACCATCAAGCAGATCCCCCAATCCCAACCGGAATGGCATTGCGTTTTACGGATCAAATTCATGTGTGGAATTTGATTATTCCCCATGGCGGAGGGGATCGGAAACGGCAATGTTTTTGCGCGCTCTAATTCTTCTAAATCCACGCGAGCAAACTCCACTCGAATTGTATTGCTACCTTGTTTTAAAAAGGGCTTTATATCAACGCGTTGCTGCGCAAACATATTACTGCACTGGAGTGCTTGTTCACCATTGATGTAGAAGGTCGCCAAGGTATCGACGCGGGTTAGCGTCATCCAAACCTGTTTTGCGGAGTAGATAGCTGAATCTACCTCAAACTGACGTGAGAGGTGCCATTCACACTCTTCAATCCAACGAACTTTGGCTTCGTTGTCGGCAAGATAGGGATTGGGAATGAGCTCTGCTTGCAGTAACGCCGTTACGTTGTCGCCCGGTAACGTCATTGCGATATCGATGTCTGGACGCTGCGGTGACGTTAACCGCCACGTTCCATTGAGTTCCAAATGAGCCATAGGGTATGCCTTTATTTTATTATTAGAACAGGTTGGCTCAATGTAATCCTGAGGAGGTGATAGCAGAATAAATGACATGTTATTTGCATACAAAATGCGGCGCACTTCACGCGCACTTTCAATCAATATAGCCACTATAAAGTGTGAAGTTATAGACAGGTCAATAGTAGCTTGGAAATAGAACCCTCACCCGTTCACTCTCTCATTCGATCTATTTAGCCAAGAATATTATTCTTTGCTTTAAACTGCACATTTGTGACAAACTATTTTTAATATAATCATCACTTTACGAGTTTATTATGCAAACGACAAAAATCACTTGGCAAGCAGGTGAAGAGCTTCACGAAGGTACGACTGAGCTGCGTGCTTGGCATGATTTTAAGGCTTATGGCAATGTTGGTTTTCGCACTAAAGAAGACCTGTCTATTGCGGACAGCATGCAGCAATGGTTCTTTGCTAATGAAAAGCGTATTTATGCGCTAGTCTGTGACTATGTGAATGAAAACTATCAGGAGCTACTTGAAGAGTCAGAGTTTCTCGATGTGTTTGATGAAGATTCAGAAACGTACCCGACAAATGTTGGTGAGGTAAGCGAAGCTGATATGCAGGCTGGGGATATATTTAAGTTAATGCAACTCTCTGCGTTTGTTTTGCACCACCCAGACAAAAATGCTGTAGGGATGGTTTTTGAATGCGCTTGGGATGAAGAGCACGGCTTTGGCATTGTGATCCAAGGGGATGAGATTATTTCACAAGGCTTTGAGCAGGTCGTCTATCGCTCGCTATAACGCGTTTAAAAAATAGGCTTCACTTCAAAGGCTGAATTGGTGTTGGTAGATCCAATTGAAATAGTACCTTTATTTTTATCGATTCTCTGCCGCAGGCTCCGTGCATGGATGCACAAATGTCGTGAAGGCAGGATGCCTAGGAACGACCTTATGCGCAGACACCTCAACGAGTCACCACAAGCACTGCCCCAGAGAGTTCTGCCAAAACGTCTATATTTCGGAAGCTCGCTTGCGCATCGACAGTCGATTATCGGTCTCTTCGATTTAAGTTTAATTAAATTTGCTAAGAAGAAAATGCCTCATTGAATACGCAGTTTTACAAAGTTTACTCACCACACTTTGTACATAGGTAATCCATATAAGCATCATCATCACAAGATGGGGTTAGCTTACGATAGTTTATGTCCAATTGGTTTGTGTAGTCATCACAGTTCACGCAGTAATCACCATCATGATAAGCATTTAAGATTGTGTGTTGACAATCACAGCACGTAGCTTCAACACGCTCTTTATCTTGTATGTATTCTGCTGAATGAATTTTTTTCTCATCACATTGAGGACATTCGAGTATTACTTTCATGATTATTAGTCCTACCTATTTATTGTATCGCTCGTTTAGAGCTAGATCTGTATAAAACTTGTGGTGCATAGCTACGCCACCATCACCAAAAAATGGCTCGTTATCGGTGTGGCGGAAACCAAATTCAATACCTTCATGGTTAATAACAAGTCCTTTTTCATGCTGGAATGTGATCTCCGATGAGTCGACATCAACAATGATTGGAACAGAATATATTCTGCCTGAATGCTTACAGTAGATATAAGCGTGCGTTACAAGGTTTCTCATTGCTATACCTATACGCCATGAGCGACCAAATGAGTGCTTTTCTTTGGTTTTCATATAATACTCAAGGTTTTGGAAACCATTTTTTACCAAGTTAGACTCTGCGATTCTTAAATGTACTGCTACCATTCCAATTGCCTCCTTTTACTTTACGGATTATTGTACGGTAAGCTAGTTACGTTGTAAACGAATCGACTGGAAGAGGTATGCTCAAGGTTATTAATTTAAAAATAGGTGAAATGAGTAGCGATGATTTATGTGCTGTATTCGAAGATAACATGCTCGCGAAGGATAGTATTATCTCCCTAGATCGTGATGACATCTATCAACTAAAAGAACCACAACATCAGTATTTGTCGCTTTTTTCGTTCACTTACGATAGCTACGAAGAACTAGAAGTTTGTTTTCACGACTTATTTATTGGACTTCAAGATGAAGTAGCAGCGTGTGCTACGTACCTAACCACACTTGAAAATGCTTCTCTGGACGAGTTTGAGTCCTACTGTAAGTTACTTACGTTTTCTATCGGGGAAAGTAGAATATTAACTGGCCTTTCCATGGGAAAGAGTAATAGTGTGAACTTGTTTCTACTGCATTCAAAACCTATTGATAACTAGTAACCTAGAACCGTTACCTCAAGGCAGGCTGCTGCACTTGGAGCCCCTGTCTTTGAATAAACCATCTACTGACGGTTTTTTGCGTCTGTTGGAAAGTTGATTTTATCTACTGAAATCAACATCTACTGAAACCAATCCCTGATTCGGAAATGCCCCATTGTGTGTTACAGAAAGCAAACCTCTTCAACCTCATTTCAAAAGTTTTCGATAAATTTCCTAATGCCAAATGGGATGTATATAGGAATATTCGTTTTTGTCATTTTTCCTGCTTTTGGGTAGATCAAATTTGAGGATACGCTAATTAAATCATTGCTTTATGCAATCAGTTTGGCATTATCGGTGGTGAATAGGACAAAAGGTAGGGTGTAAGCATCCTACTTGACGATCAGACAAGGAAAGATGATGGAAGCAAGAAATAGAGCACTCCCGGATTGGATGACACGAGTTCGAACAAGGCAAATTGTCCTTCCTCGTTTTCAAAGATTTGAAGCTTGGAGCTATGGGCAAATTACTTCTTTGCTAAACACCGTTCTAAAAGAGCTTCCAGCCGGCGCAATTTTAACACTCGAGATTGGCGAGAAGGAGCCATTCATCTCTCGACCGATTGTAGGTGCGCCAGCGGAAGGTGAGAAAATTATTGAGCATCTTTTGGACGGCCAGCAACGACTAACCTCCTTTTGGAGGGCTTTGAACGATCTATACGAAGATAGAACTTATTTAATTAAAATTGAGGAAGATGAGGAACTAGAACTTCCATTTTTTGCGACCTCAATATCTCGATACGAGAAGAATGGAGATAGATACCCTCTATGGGCAAACTCCCCTAGCGAAATGTGGAGTAGAAGGTATATACCAGTATATCTTTTGCGCCCTGATACTGACGCGGAAAAATCGTTCAAAAGCTGGGCCAAAGAAGCTTCGAATGGAGACATGGACTCACTTCTTGAAATCAGCGAGCTTGGAAACAAGCTTCGTAGTAAATTCTCAATATTCAACATTCCATTCCTGTCTTTACCAGTATCAACAAAGCCAGAAGTCGCGTTAGATGTGTTTATTCAAATGAACACATCATCTTCACCGCTTACACCGTTTGATATAGTTGTCGCACAAATTGAAGCTGCGTCCGGAAAATCTCTTCATGGTTATATAGAGGAACTTAAAAAAGATGTTCCTTACTTGTCCCGATATAATGCCCCAGAAGATATTGTTCTCGCAGTTGCTGCCTTGGTGAGCAATAAGCTACCTTCCAAAGGTACTTACCTGATGAGTGAATTTGCTACTTCGTTCGATGAAAACTGGTCGACGATTAAAACAGGAATCAAAAAGGCGGTCTCATTTCTTACTGATGAAAAGATTTTGGATTCTAGGCGTCTCCCTAGTGATGTCGTAGTTTACGTACTTTCGGCTCTATGGGGAAAAGCAGATGAAGGGTTAGATAAAGAAGGGGAAATTCGTTCGATTCTTAGAAAATATATTTGGCGCTCCTTTTTCACGGAAAGATATGATCGAACAACCAATAGTAGAGCATTTGCCGATTATAAAGAGTTATTGAATGTCATCACTACTGGTAACGGCGCACCAGAGATATTTGACGAAGCACTGTATCCAATAGCTGGCGAAGAAGAAATTAAGTCAGCGGGCTGGCCGTACAGGAAAGATCGTTTGGCTAGAGCTATTCTAGCGGTTGGATTAAAATCTGGAGGTTTTGATTTTGCTGATGGCGCCCCTGCCTCGTATGAAAACGTTTTAGTGAGAGAGTATCACCATGTCTTTCCCCAGGCTTGGCTTAAGGATAAGGGATACAAAGATTATCAAATCAACAGAGCCCTAAACTGTGCATTGATTTCGTGGAGAACAAATAGAAATATATCTGCAAAAACGCCGTCAGATTATATTTCAGAAAGAATGGAGGCATCTTCGCTTGGCCAACCAGAAGTCGAGAGGCGTCTCGAGTCCCATTTAATTCCGGTCATGAAGTTAATGAATGATAACTATGAAGAGTTCTTAACGGAAAGAGCATTGCTCATGAAAAAGGTTGCTGACAAGCTGTGTAACGGTCAAATAGTAGAAGGGAAGCTTTAAAATATAAGCGTCCTTATGCGGTAAATAATAAACAGTATTCTTTTGGCTGCTGGCGCAGCCAAAAGATCGAGAACAATAAAGTCCGCGATTAGCTTTGTAGTGGTCAACTAATCTGAACTGCATGGTTTAGAACACAAACACTAAGTTACTTTTGTCCAAAAACAACGTAGACCAAACCGGCCTATCCTGACTGCACTTTAACCACTTATACCGAATGTCAGTCATCCGATTACGATAGAGTGACACCTAGCAAGGTTATGACGCGATTTCACACATACAATATGCAAAACTCAGTAATAAGATTGGTATACCAGTTTGAACATCCGTTTAATGGAACAAAGCGATTTAACTGCGGCGGCTGAAATTTATCAGGCCACGTTCGTCAGACAGAGTCATTCCCTCGAATGGCTACAATGCAATTTGAACGCATTCCCTCGCTACATGATGTTTGTCGCGCAGAGCGACAGTGAAATCCTCGGCTTTATTACCTGGGCACAAAAAAGCGGTTTTCGACGCGAAGTGGTACTCGAACTCGAATTACTCGCCGTGAAACCAAGTTGTCAGGGTAAAGGCGTCGGCAAAAAATTGATTGTGGACTCCTTACCGTTAGTCAAAACACTATTAGCGAGCAAAGACGCGGTATTAAAACATGTATTGGTGACCACCCGCGCTGATAACTACGCTCAAGAGCTGTACAAAAATGCGTTAGGTGCTGAAATCGAAGCGACGATCTCAAACCTCTATTCCGCTGATGAAGTGCTGATGATCGCGCGCAATGTTGGCGCGAGGTAGTAACGTTAACGCCGAAGATTCAGAGTCGATTTTTGAAGAACCGCTAGGATCAGGTCTTGCCTTTTGCCAGCCAAGATTTCCTATACTTGCCTCCTGCCTTGACGACTGTTCAACCGCCAATACCTAATGTAATGCATTGCGACAGAGGGATAGCTCGCAAGGTTCTATTTTGATGGTCAACATAGGGCGTATTTTGATAGGAAAATATGCCCGCTATCATCAGGAATGATTATAATCTCGCGATAAACTTAGAGCCTTTAATCGCACATCACACCACGAGAGAATCAATGAGCATCTACGCCCCCGGAACGCCAACCTACAAAAAAGTACTGGGGTATATCGTGATGGTGCAGATGGTGTTATTTCTTGTGGGGGTTTTGACTTCCACGCTGATCAATGACCAACTCTATACGATATTAACCACCATTATTGGCCTAATTTCGGCCGCTATCGTCATATTCATGTTGTGGTTAATGAGAGATGAGCAGTCAGTACTGAGCCTGCATATTAAAGAGATGCGCCATAAACGATGGAAGGCTATTCTTTGCATCATCATCGTTATCCCTCTCTTTTTGCAAATATCGCTAGCAAAAGGATTGCCGGTGGTAATCCACCATGTCATCTCTGATGAGGCGATTATCTTGAACAGCGTCAAAGAGACTCGTCACGGCTATAAAAACAAAGGCCCTGACGGTTGTGTTTACATTAACGGCTATCGTTTCTGGTACAACAATTTTATCTGCGGCTTAACGGAAGAAGACTGGTATGAAGTGAAGCCTGATGATGTGTTGGTGCTGAAGGGTTCTAAATCGGCAATCGGTTTTAGCTATCAAGGCTATAAGAAGCTGACAGGTTCATTATTGCAGCAAACTATCGCTGAGCGCTTAAGACAGCAAGGCTATAAAGCGTTAACCCTTAAAGAAGCACAAGCGCTTGTTTCTCAGTAAGCATATTACACAGTCATCGCCATGTATAACGCAAGCGTGATTTACTCAACCCATCGCTGAGTAAATCACGACTCTGCACGTTAATAAGCTATGACTAATTAGCTATTAGTTAAGAATAGCTGCGCCAACTCTGCGTCTGCTAATACCGCTTTTAACGCAGGATTATCCCCTTTCATCAAATCTTGCATCATCGCTAAACGCAGATCGTTTGGCAGTAACGGCATTTTCAAAAATGCCTGAATATTGGCTAGTTGAACCTTATTAGGTTTGACGTTATTCACCTTTAGATAGTGGTATAAACGTGTACATAAGGTCGCCAGAATATCAACGCGAGGAACGGCGCCCCCTGTGACTTTTTCTATTTTAGGCGCGATTGTTTTCGCAAAATCCTTCGCATTCACAATGGTCTCTGGCGAGACTAACTTACTTAAGTTTTGTTCAACAAAAGCGATGAAAGCATTACACGTCACGTCATCAAGGCATGATCGCGCCAGAATATTCACTAAAGGCAGTTCCGCTTTTAGATCACTGATATTGGCAATGCTGGTAAAAAACTGCACTAATGAACGTGGCGTGGTGCGTTCCCCATCAACCAGTTCAGGGTAAGTCAGAATAAAATCGATTCCACGTGGGTCTACCCCAGCACCTTCCGCCCACAATGCCCATGCTTTGGCATCAAATTGCATCGTGATGTGCATCATACGCGTCAGCATGGCGTCATCCATTGGTGTTACAGAATAATCACCACCATCGGGGTTCGCCGTTAAGACGATGTGCCAATCTGGTGGCAACGTCCAACTCACCAATTCGTTGTTTTGTAGCAGCTGCATGATGCCACGCAAAATGCGCTCATCGGCACGGTTCACGTCATCAATCAATAAAATGCCGGGGCCAGCTTCGGTTGGCACCCAATGAGGAGGGGCAAAACGTGTCACATCTTGGCCATCTTCGCCTTTTTCAACTTTTGGCATACCAAGTAGATCGCCCATCTCTTCAAACTGCGCTGGAGCAATGGCTCGCCACTGCATGCCTCTTTGTTTTGCAATTTGCTCAACGAGCTGGGTTTTACCAATACCATGCCGACCCCAAATACACACAGGCGTGATATGTTGAGTATCATTAGACAAGAGGTGTTCGACAAACGAGCGAACTTCTTGAGCCTGACAACTCAGGCCATAATACTGATATTGAGCTTTATTCATAATATACCTAACGCTTGGTTGCCATGTGCATCGGAATAACACGGCCTGAAAGTTGAAGATGGTCGAAAGCTTGAGTGTCTCTTGTACTGTGAAGCAGCCATAACAATGGTTTGCGCGGTTGAACGGTCAGGGCCAATGCTTCGCCATCGGTAAAATAAATGGTGCCATCAAATCGTTGCTGGTTGGCCAATTGAATCGGCTCGTCAAAGCACGTACCGCCACGACCACTAATCTCTGATGGCATATCACCTTGGTACTGATATTGACGTTTGATCTCGGTGTCACATTCAACAATCGTGATTTCAGCCCCTGCTCGCCAAATATGGTGAACTTCATCAAAAAACAGCTTAAGTTGCTCATCATCGACACTCGCCGAGGTATCTAACGCCACCAGCAAACGCTGATGAGGCTGTATTTTGATGCCCGGTGTCGTGCCGTAGCGTTTTGAAGGTCGGCGAAGCGTATTTTTGACCGAAGTGCGACGACTAGAATTAGCAAACAGTCTTAAAGCACGACGCCAGTTTAAAACCGGATTACGAGCCAAACGAACCTGCTCTAAGATTGCGACAATCGCAGACGGTAAACTGCCGATGGCATGGCAAAGTTCGGTGCGTTGAGCAGCGTTTTCTAAGAA
>NZ_AFWF01000305.1 GCF_000222605.1 Vibrio ichthyoenteri ATCC 700023
GCAAACAGCAATATGAAGGATATTTTACATACGGGAGTGAGGTTTCTGATTTTCGCTCATGTGGAACAAACGAAATATTTTGGTTAAACGGTGAACAAAAACAAATGGAGATCATTGAGCAAGCTTCACTAGCAAAAGCTCAAAAGATCGGAGAGCCGTATCAGGAAATCTATGTACTGTTTTCAGGATTTCCAGAAAACCGAAAACCAGTAGGCTTTGAAGAAGAAACTAATGGTTTAATCTTTATGACAGAACTCATCAAATCGTCTAGTCAGACAAAAGAAGGGTGTAAGTAATAATTACATACCAAAGGCTTGGTCATTCACCAAGCCTTTTTATTAGCTCT
>NZ_AFWF01000304.1 GCF_000222605.1 Vibrio ichthyoenteri ATCC 700023
GATAAATCAAACTATTCATTTCAAAAATGGGCAATAAACAGCTTAAAAATAAATCGATTATATCGACAAAAATGTTTATCCAAATCACGTTTGCAAAAAAGCTATTATTTGTCCGATCAAAATGATTTAACTAATAAATTTAAGTAGTATAAAAATGATTTTTAATAAAAATAAAGCATCGGTAATGATCGGCATGGCGCTGTCATTGTCAGCTATTTCAGGAAGTGTACAAGCTCACGGTTGGGCTGAATTCCCAAGTGCTCGTCAGAACACTTGTTACAACGATGGTGGTTTTTGGTCTAACCAAATTCCTAACGCAGCATGTAAAGAAGCGCACACTGTTTCTGGCCCACAACCTTTTATTCAGCGTAACGAAATTGCGGCACTGACTAAAGATTACCGCAACATCGAAGCAGTCAAAGCAAACATCCCAGACGGTCAACTGTGTTCAGCAGGTATGGCGGATAAAACTGGTCTAGACGTCCCTTCTGCTGATTGGCAGACCACTGACGTTGTGCTAGATGAGAACGGTGAATTCAACTTCGTTTGGACTGCAACTGCGCCACACAACCCATCTTTCTGGGAATTCTACCTGTCTAAGCCTTCATACGACGGTTCACGCCCTCTGACTTGGGATGACTTGGAACGGGTTGATACAGAAGAGAATGTAGAGCCAACTGCAGGTACTCCATACAAAACTTACCGCTTCAAAGTTAAGCTGCCACAAGACCGCGTTGGTTCAGAAGCAGTTCTGTACTCACGCTGGCAGCGTATCGACGCAGCGGGTGAAGGTTTCTACAACTGTAGCGACATCGTGATCAAGCAAGGCGACGGCGAAGTTATTCCTCCACCAGTAGAAGGCAACCTGACTGCTCTGTACGGTTACTTTGTACAGCCTGGTTTGACTGCAGAAGCTGGTGACACTGCTCGCTTTCGCCTGATGGCTGGCACAAGCGGTTCTGAAGTGATGGATTTGCGTGTAGACATTATTGCAGCAAACCAAGTGACTTGGGCAGCAGAGCTGGCTTCACAAATTAACGCTCAACAACCAGAAAAACTGTTTGTTGGTGTTTGGAATGCAGCAAGCGGTGTATACGAATTCGATAACGCTAACCTGCATGCTAACAAGGTATGGGTAGCGACTGACGAATCATACTCGTTCCAAGTTTCTATCATCAAAGATGAAGTAGATCCACCTGTTGAGCCGCCAGTAGAGCCACCGGTTGAAGATGGTACTTGGGACAAAACAGCAACTTACATTGCTGGTGACGAAGTAACTCACGGCGGTAAGACTTGGGTCGCTGCTTGGTGGACTCAAGGTGAAGAACCAGGTAAAGCACAAGTTTGGAAACAAGTTCTGGGCGAAGGCGAAGTACCAAGTGTTGAAGCATGGTCTTCTGCGAAATCATACAACGAAAGTGACGTTGTAACTCACAACAGTGACAGTTGGAAAGCACACTGGTGGACAGAAGGCGAAGAACCAGGAACAACTGGCGAATGGGGGGTATGGCGTAAGCTGTAATCTCAATCTAGCTTGAAAGAAAGAGCAATGTCTTGCGAGAGATCTTGCTCTTTTCTTTTCATGCCTTGTGTTACTTTAATTCGTATTCGCCATTTTCACTCGACAATTTCCTGATGTTCAAGTTTCTCTCGTTTATCTCAATTGCTTTACTGAGTACAGCGTTTTTCGCCCATTCAGAAACCACTGTAAGCGCTCAATATAAAATTGAGCTAGGTCGTTATCTCTTCCACGATGTTCGTCTTTCCGTGAAAGGTAATCGAAGCTGTGCGCTTTGCCATACTCCTGATACTCATTGGACAAATACCTTCAATAAAGTGCCTGACATTCATGGGGAAATATCACGATTAAACACCCCTTCGCTACTCAATATCGCTGACAATCGCAACTTCACGGTGAGTACATACAACGTACAGGATTTAGAGTCTGCCGTTTCAAGGCCGCTCCTTTCGACTGATCCGTTAGAGATGGGGGCCACACCCTCAATGGTGGTAAACAGACTGCAGGATGCCAAAGCACTCTATGCCCCGCTTTTTCTGAATGCTTACGGTGACAGTGAAGTTACTTACCAAAGAGTAACCAAAGCACTTGCTGCATTTACTGCATCTATCGTGTCGATGGAGACTCGCTACCACAGATTCAAACAAGGTGAACGCACTGCACTGACTGAGAAGGAACAGCGTGGTTTAGCATTTTTTGAAAGTGACAGGTTAAATTGTACCTCTTGTCACGCGGGTGAGTTACTTAACGCAACTAAGGCGTCACAACGCGTTGAACATTACAACGTGGGTTTGTACGGTATTCATGCCGACGGTGAGTATTTTTACCCGTCATCAGAGAATGGATTGAGAAAGACAACCGCAATAAAAAGTGATGATGGAAAATATCGAACACCATCACTGATCAACGTCATCAACACTAGCCCTTGGGGTCATGATGGCAGCTATCTATCGCTTTCGGCAGTGATTGATAGCTATGCGCGCGGCGGAAGGAAAATCAGTCTCGGCGTAAATGCTGGTGATGGAAAGTTTAGTTTTTCGAAACACCCTTCAATCCAAGGTTTTACTATTACGGAAGATGAGAAAAGCGACCTTTTAGCTTTTCTTAAAACGCTAACGATAGAAAACTTTGAACAATTAAAAACACAAACGCAGTCTCCGTTTTGCCAACTCGTCAAGTTGAAGAACAGAACGGAAAGTCCAAACTGCATCGAATCATACAGAGTATCAACACAATGAAAAACACATCAATAATCACCATTGGCCTTGGACTGCTCGTGTCAGCGTCTGCACTTGCAAGTGACGACGTAAGTACCATCAAGAGTCAAAATATTAATAAACACTATGCGTCTGCTTACCAAGCCATTTGTAATCAACCGCTTGAGACCTTGACATTCGCTACAACTCAAGAAGCCGCGCCACAACTCGAAAAGACGCTCAATGCCACCAACACTCTGGGTTTGCGTGTTGCTAATAGTGAGAGTACAACAGTCTATCAGCAATTGGCAGTGACAGAATGGAATCAGAAGTTCGTTGTCGCGACCAATGGCAATTACAAAATCAACATTAAAGGGGCCGATGCGACTATTACTGACGTCGCCAATCTACAATGCCAAGGCCGCAACCTAACTATGCACCATTTCAATACACATGAGTGGGGAAGCTACCTACTCCAAATTGACATCGACAGTGGCAAACCTATTGAGCTTGTGATTCATCCTACCGCTAACTGATCACCGCTTGGCACCGAGAATACTTTCTGGCGCCATGTTCATATCGACGCTGACAAGTTCGTAATTTTCACTGCCCTTGCTTTCTTATTTAGCTCGAACTCGGGATAAAGTTAGATCAATTTTTAGCAAACTTTTGGACAAAACCTTACTAGTGCCTTTGATTATTCGGGTTGTCAGCGTAATCGATTTGTGATTTTTTGTCAGCGCAATCATGGATCGTAGTTTGCACAATATGTTAAATAAGTA
>NZ_AFWF01000303.1 GCF_000222605.1 Vibrio ichthyoenteri ATCC 700023
GTTAATGGCTATAACTTTCGAAACAAAGTTGCTCACGGTCTGCTGGACGACTCTACCACAGAATCTTATGCCTCAATCTATGTATGGTGGTTCTGCTTAAAATGGGTAATCATTTACACAGATCCAAAATTCACTAAACAAAATTAATTCGCTCCCAAGCCCACACTCCATAAAATGGCAACCAATTACAATGGGTGCTCGTTGGTCTGTATCATAACAAGACTGAATCAGGGAGAGAGCTTCCTGTCACTCTCTCCCTGTCCAGCTTACTTCACCATTTCGTAGACAACGAAGCGTGCCAGAAAGTCAGTGTGTGCGTCCTTGTACCGTACTTCACAAAGTGAATCACGTACTATCCATAGTCCTACTAACACAGTGATACAAATCACCACTAATCCCTCTAGGGCGGTTTTACTTTTTGGCATTTTTCATTGCCTCCTACAGTGAAGAGGCTATAATCAGAACTGTTCAGATTCATGACTTGGCCTCGTTGGTTAATAACATTAACTTTCGGGGCTTTTGTCTATCTGCCACTTGCAAATATACTCAAGTGAAATGCTCATGGCAGAAAACCAAGAGCACCCAACGCTATTCTAAAGCCTTTCTGCTTATCCCTCTATCTTTTTGTTCCTCCTTGTAAATATTGCTCTTGAAGTGTGTCAATAAAGTATCTTTGCGCTCAACGTTCGTTGCTATGTGTGAAATGAAACATACTTTGTTAATACAGTTTGACTATGGGCGTTACCGCAAGCGGTCGGGCTTTTCGTCGCTGCACTCCTCGTGCCGATAACTTAACTCAAGACGAGCTGGCTAATACCAGGTTCATGCTTCACTTGGTATTAGCCGTCTCTTTTCGTTTAAGTTCCTGTCACCCAATCCCATAACGCAACTACGCTATGCGTCTGAAGCGACGTGCTCCGCAAAAGCATTCGCATTACTGCGCAATGCTCACAAAGAATTTCACCATTGCCTGATAAGAGCTTGTAATCGTGGCTAACGTCCTCGCAAGTCATTGAGTTTCCTAAGTGATTTTTGCCCTACGTTCTCGCAACTTCCTGTAACTATCCTCAAATCAGAACCTAATCTTCAAGGGTATATAAACGCTCCGCGCCCTTGCAGATTAGAACCATGTTTGAGGAGTAGACAGTCAGGCGACAACGAAGATGAAAAATTCACTAACTTAGGAAACTCTGCCATGACTTACTCAAACGCAATCCACTCAACAATCTCTAATCAGCCAAAGGCGACCAGCGTATCCCCGCTGGAGCAGTCAGGCTCATCCAAAAATGAAATGGGTAAAGCTCGCAAAGCGAGCAAAAAGCGTAAAGTGGTTAAGGTTGCTAAAGACATTCACCAAATCGTAACCGACCGCGTGATTGCTGCCCTAGAAAGTGGTGTGAAACCGTGGGCGTGTCCTTGGGATAGAACAAATGAATGCTCAATGCTACCAATGAACTTTAAGACGAAATCGACTTACTCAGGTATCAACATTCTTTTGCTTTGGTCTGAAACGGTTGAGAAAGGTTTTTCTAGCCCTTACTGGCTGACTTACAAGCAAGCTGCTGAGCTAGGCGGTAACGTGATCAAAGGTCAGAAAGGAACGGCGATTGTGTACTACAAGATGTGGGAGAAAGAGAACGAAGACGGCGAGAAAGAAACGATCCCAATGCTTAAAACCTTTGTTGTGTTCAACCTCGATCAAATCGAGAACATCGAAAAGCCAGCCGTAAGCGTTAACGAAACTCGTATCAAGTATGATTTTGAAGTGTTGGAGCATGTAGAGGATGCGATCGCTAAAACGAATATCACTATTAAACATTGCGGCGTTCGCGCTTTTTACTCACCAAGTCACGATCAAATCACTATGCCAGAAAAAGACCGTTTTCAATCATCAAGTGATTACTACGCGACAGCATGGCATGAGCTAGTACACGCAACAGGTCATAGCAGCCGTTTAGACCGAGATCTAAAAAATAGCTTTGGTTCTAAAGATTACGCATTTGAAGAACTGGTAGCGGAATTAGGCGCAGCGTTCTGCTGTGCTGACCTTGGGATCACTGGCGAGGTTCAACACGAAAGCTACATTGCAGGATGGTTAAGCAAGTTAAACAGTGACAAAAAATTCATCTTCAAGGCTGCCAGCCTCGCAAGCAAAGCGCATCAATATCTCATCGGTTAATGCAATTCCAGCCTTCGGGCTGGTTTTTTTGCGAGCGAGCCTAACGGCTCGCCCACAAACTCGCACTTACCCACAATCGGCAGGAGATCGAGAGTAGGGGTCTCCTGTCTTCCGAATGTGGATAAGTGCGAGGGCGTTCGCTGCGTCTTTCTTTGTCGTCCGACTATTACCCATGATGCGCGCGTTCCTAGTTGAGAAAAGAAGGTCTAGCAGGGTGAGGGGTATTGGTTATTGTTGATAGGGTGCAGATTTTTTCAAGTAGTGAGTGTTTGGAGAGTCAGCGTCTTACTTGCTACGCAAGCGCGTTCTGGTATTCGTCGCATAGCGACTCATTTTAATTAAAGAAAAAGAACAAAAGGTAACTAAAGTCTTTCAAAGAGAACAGTAATTCAGTATAATAAGAGAGTACAGAGAAGATGAGTCATATTGACCAATCAGTACGGAGATTTACAATGCGATTCGATGAACGAATTATAGAAGTGGTTGATTCAGCAGATTTTTACTTTGATCCCGAAACAAAAATGATTACGAGAGAATATAATATTAATTATATTCCCCTAGCCGTGAAGGGCGAGTATTCATCAACGAGATACGTTCAACATGTTTTATTGTTTCTTGAAGCTGCGAATGATAGAAGGGCTTTTGAACACTGCAAATCGTTTGAAGATTTAAGAAACATCAATATTTAAGAGGATGCCGCACTAAAGTGCGGCATATTCACTATGAAGTTAGAATACTATTCAATTGAGAAACTGGATGATCCAGTTTTCAGCGATTTGTTTGAAAAGAGAAAGAAAGATTTAGAAGAATCGGCACTACGTCATGTAAGACATATCTTGATTTGTAATCATAAAGGGATTGATTTGTCTTTGCCTTGTTTTCTTCAACCTGACGATCCCGCGTTTGTAATGCCTGACAAAATCATAGTGGCAAAAACGATAGAGTTATTATTAGAGTTAAACCCTGATTGGACGAAAGATAATATTAGTAAAATGCTTGGTATTTCGACAACGGGTAGCAATAGGTTAATTAACTATTGGATAAAGAGCGATAATGGCAGAGATATAAACAAATCAAATTGGGTCGTTTTGGCAACAAAAGCTGGCTTGATGCAATTAGTTGTCGCTAAGTGATAATTTGTAGTAGCCCGTTGCGCTAAAGCATAACGGGCTGTAATGTTTTAGATTAAAAAGTCATCTAGGTTTTTGTCTACCAGAGCTGACGGGGTGCGTCCTTGTCCTGTCCAAGTTTTCTCATTGCCTTTTTCGTCAGTGTAACGGTATTTGGCAGGACGCGGGGCGCGTTTTGTTTTCGCTTTAGATGGTTGCTTTTCTAAAGCAGCTATGAGGTCATTTAGAACAATGCCATCTTTTTTGAGAGAGTCTGCGATCTCTTTTAGTTTTGCTTCTTTTTCTTCACGTTCTGCCATTAACTCAAGTTCTTCTGTTTGGCGTTCATCGGTCACTTTCGTTAATTTTGCTAAAGCGTCTTGAAGTTGTTCTAGGGTTAGCTCACGAGAAAACGCACGTAGAGAACGGATATTTAAAAGGATGCTTGCTAAATCTGACACAGTGTATTTTCCTTATTTTGGATGAATTACCGATATGGGGGAAGTAAATGAATTATCAATACTTTGATAATAATTCTTATCGACATGATCGCAATGTTTTAGCCTGAGTTTTTGGCTTTTTGTTGTGATGGTTAGAGCTTGATAGTAAAATTAACGTATTGAAATGATAGGAATAAAAATAATGAAAAAGTTTCTTTTGATCCCGTTGGTTATGCTGGCATTTAATGCCTCAGCAAAAGATATTCAAGACATGAGCAAAGGTGAGGTTAAAGCGTATCACGCTGAACTCTATGAAAAAGCCATGAACAACACCACGCTTGAAAATTGCCAAAAAATTAATCGTTTTTATAGCGCAGCATTAAAGCAGAAAAAATTGGTTTTAATGGATATTAAAGAAGGTAGTGATTGGGCGAAAGCAAGACAGTTATGTTCCCATGAAGTGGAGTATGATTTTTTTGCCGATAAATCATTAGACTATAAATAAAAAAAGCCCTGATTATCAGGGCTTTTTATAGGTGTTAATCTTGCTGATTCATTCTTTGGTTGTGTTCTTTAATGCGTTCAAGCATATCCCGGTTTGCTCCAGTTGAGTTATTGCGCCCATTGTTACCAGAACGAATGTTATTGCTGTTATCCCATCCATCACTGCTACGTTGAGCGTTGGCTTTGTCTTGATTCTTTTGTTGTTCTTGATTTCGTCTAGGGACTAAATTTTTAAAGTCTTTTGCTGTTAAGTTTTGAGATGCAAAACCACCAGAGAGCGAGCCAGCAAGATTTGGGATTTGTCTAATGACAAAAAATAAAATAGCGCACACGACCGCTATCTGCATACCCACAGAAATTGGGTTAAGGGCTGCATTATCAGTCATGTTATTTGCTTTTAAAAATGATTCAATGATTTCTATCGCCATAAAAATGACCGATACCCCGAAAAATTGAACTAAGATATTTTCGAGCACCTTAGCAAGCCAACTTTCAAAGAATTTCTTTGTCACAGGGAAACAAAAGGCGACAAAAAATAGTGGTCCAATAATCAGCAGCAGGGCGAGCATGAACTTAGTGCCGATAATGATAAGAGCTGAAATAAGTGTTAAGGCTAATATTCCTCCACCAATCACAATCAACAATAAAATCCATTGCCATGAAGAAGGTGTATAGCCCACCTTATTCCAACAAAAGATAATCTGTTCAATACCCATTTTAAGAAGCGCATCGAGAGCCGCGAGAGGGTCTTTGTTACCTCCCGAATTAGGCAAAATGCTGTTTGCCATGCCTGTAGATAAAGCCTCAACCCCTTCAACAATGTATTTTGTGTAGGTAGGCGCACTCCATGCCAACCCGAAAATGCAGAAGATAACCACGCAGTGATGCACAAAGTCTTCCATCGGAGCTTCAATCTTACCCTCCATAATCAAGTAACCGCGCACCATGATAAATAGGGTGACGGCAATCAGCATGATCCCCTCAAACGAGTTGATGATATTTTTCACCCCGTTGATGAGAAAACTTTGTGTGGCATTGTCGATCGACATACCGATAAATTGAAAAATGGCAATTTCATCCATGATTAAAACTCCACAGGTGTTAGACGGTTACTAAAGTGACGTGAATTAATCATTTTCTTTTGATATTCAGTTTCTTGTTGTCGCAATATGTCAGCCTCAGCTTGCGCAGTGGCTTGGTACATGGCGAGTTTGGTTTGTTCGTTGATGAGCATGGCTTGTTCTGCTTGTATTCGAGCGTTTAGCTCTGCAATTGATTTAGGGTCATTGGTGCGATTGATTTCACGCATTAGGCTTTCGATTTGCGCGGTGCGTTGATTGGATTTCTCGTAAGCGTCAATGGCAAAGGCTTGGTCTTGAGCTGGCTTAACGGCAGTGGCATTACAGATTTGTTTTTCTGTTTCAGTTGCGTAGCCGCTGGCACAGGCATCATAGATTTTGCTGGCATCTCTTAGGGCTTTTGCTGAGCCTGATAAGCCGTTATAGCCGCCCGTTCTAATATCGGAGTAGATACGTTCCCAGTTATTGGGTAGGTATTCTCGAAACGCGGGGTCATTGAGAATGTCACCGAGATTTCGAGATCCAGTTGTTGATAGGTAGTCCTGTTCAGCTTGTCTTAATTGGTCACGCATGTTGGAAAGCTGGTCAAGAATGGTGGCGTACTCTTTTAATGCTTGTGCGTAGTTCACAAATTGGTTTTGTGTTGCTGTTGCGTCAACAATAACGCTAACGGGGATACCTGCTTGAAGTGGTGAGACACAAGCTACGGTGAGCGCAGCGACTAATAATCTTTTTTTCATGTAAGTAAATTCCTACTAGGCAAAGTGAAGAAAGAGCAGTGCGCCAGTGATACCGATAAACGCGCCTGTAAAGGCTGAAATTAACGCGCAGGTCAAAAGGGTATTTAACCCCGCCTTTGGAGGATTAAGTACCGCCATTTGCCTGTGAGCGTCGATTAGAGCGTTTTTTAGTTCGTTTTGAGCAATGTCGGCAAGTTCGCCTTTCTTGGCGTTAAAATGGGCGTTAGCCGCGTGTATGTATTGGTTGAGTGCTTCACGCCCTTGAGTAAGGTGTGTATCAATCATGTCTTGAGTGATACCAATGCGCATGGTGGTTTCATCGCGCAATTCTTTGAGTTCTTGATTGAGAAGTAAGACTTCTCCAAGCATTTCTCTGAGATAGACTTCTCTTAAATCTCTGGTGTTATGTTCTGACATACATCATCTCTCGATATGGTGGTGTCAAAGTGGTTGTGCATATATCCACGGATGAAAAAAGGGAGCCTTAAACAAGCTCCCTTTCATCGGTGGGTATGTGTGCAACGTGGTTACGATTGTTCGCTGTCCCAAAAGACAAACGCTTTTAGTGGTGCGGTTGCCCCAAGTGGCATGGTGTCGATTTCAATCTCAACGTTTGGCATGGTTGAGTTAGGTTTGTTTTGCCAAAGGGTTGCGCGTCCAATGGTCGCGTAACGGTTTTTCATTTTTGGCTGGTTGTCTTCACCGAGTTGGTTGCTTGGGTAGCGTTCTGCAATGATGCACACACGTCCTTTGTCGATAGGTCTGTTACTCATGGTCTGGTTTCCTTATGAGAGTGATTATTTGAATAGGTGTTTAAATGTGTTGTCGAGCATTCGCTCAACACCAATCGCAAGACGTTTAAGCCCCAGCTTAGTGATAAGCTCTGAGCGATGTTGTTTGTCTTCTGTTGTTTGGATTAAGGCTTTGTAGTCAGTTTCATCACTGGCGAGTTCTTCAATCGAAATAAAATCTGAGATTTCATTTAGCCTGTTAAATAACTCGTTTTCGTGGATGCAGATATTTTCTGAAACGGTGGCGAGATTTTTGCAATCGAAAACGGTTTTAAAATCATGTTTGATATTAATATCTTCATCAATCATATTGAAAATAACGCGAATGCGTTCTTTTTCAATGCCGATTTCTTCTAATGCTTCGATAGTGGCTACCGTATCGATAATCTGCTTGTTTTTAAATATTGTCGGCACGACAAAATAATCAAAATCTTCTTGGCTCCCGATGGATTTTTTCATCTGTACAAGAAAATCTTCAACGTTCGAGGCGCCCACATCAACGATGATATTCTCTTTTTCAAGAACACGTTTAATGATTTCAGTGAAACGTTTACCTTTAATCTTTTCGTCGTTCGTACCATCACTATTAATGGATTCAACGGAAATGATTTCGCTGCTTTCTAATCGTGGTTTAAGTAGATGCTGAGAAACGACAGATTTACCAACATTGCCAGAAAAGTTAATAACACAGATTTTCATTATATTTCTATCCTCTTATTCTTTGAGTGATTCTTAATTTTAAATTGGTGACTAATTGTCGTTTGTCAGAAGTGCTTTTACCTTCTAAATCTTTCACGTTGCCACCTAATACTGCATAACGGTTTTCTAATCCGCTTGCTGCGTAATATTCGTCTAACATTTTTTGAAGTTCTTCTTCGCCGTGTAATGTTTCTGGTTGAACTTCTTTTGATGATGGGTTGTTATCAGTTGAGATAACCGATGATGATATTGGCTTTGTTTCTATTTCTAGTTTATTAGTTGGTTTTCCACCTTGTTCTTTTCTTATTCTGTACAAATTAACTTTCAAAGTGTTTTTTGTTACTGGAATATCGTTTTGATTTAAAAAACTGACCACATGATCTATAGAAAGACCATCATCAATAACGGTTTCTATTGTTTCATATAGGAGTTGTATTTTTTTTGATTTGGATTTTCGTGAGTGAATCTCACTGTAGGCTAATAGAGCTTCTTTGAGCTGATTTAAGCCTTGTAGGTGACTTGTCATAGCTGTTTATTTAGCTCGATAGTTTTTTGTACTACAGGTGTACCTCTGCTGTACTTCTGTTGTACCCGAAACGTACCTTTTTTGTACCTAGTTGTACTCTGGTGTACCTTTCTTGTACTTCTTCTGTACTCACCTTGTACCCAAGTTGTACTCTTTGTGTACCCTGATTTCAAACACAGGCACGATGGGCATGTATGACAATTTCTACTCCGTATCAATTTATACATGCCAGTGCCAAAGGGTAGCCCCTTTGAAACCCGCCACGCCCTGCGCCGAACTCGCCCAAAAATGTGATCATTTTCGCCCCACCCTAAAGGGGACGCGCTGCGTCTTCTCTGCCTATCTGTCCCAGCCTTTTGCTGGTTGTTTTTGTTGTGTTGTTTGTTGCTGTTGCTCTTGGGATGGATTATTTTCCTTATGTTTCGATTCCGCTTTGGCAATAATATTTTCGCCTTTTTCAAATTCGAGTTTGCGCTGTGCAAATTGCTCATTCATTGCTTTATCGGTAAAGGTAATATCAAGTTTATTCTTAACGGCAACGTCAATTAATTGTGTCTTGTACTCTTGTGTACCTCGCACATCTAAATGTTTACCGTATTTCTCGATAGATAATCGCAAGCCTATTTCAACGGCTTTGTCACTATTGTTTTCTATCTTCACATCTTTACCACGGTCGGTAACTAATTTATCTTTCCCTAAGTAATACGTTACATGACCTTGCTTGTTTGTTTCGTGAGTGATGTTGTCACCCATATCTTTTGCTGGTAATGGTTTGTATTCTTTTGCGCTTTTATCTTTAGGTTCAATAACTGAGTCTTGATGTTGACCTTTAGATGTTGCTTTGGTTTTTTCTGGTGCAGATTTATTGTTCTTTTCCACTTCCATTTCTGTAATGGTTTTTCGTTGCGTCTGCATGAACTTATTTTTATAGTCAAGGATACGTTGTTTATCTTTTTCTTGAGCTGTGTGTATCTGTTTTAAAGATTCGTTAATTTCTTTGGGTTTTAATTGGTGTGTTTCTTTTAATAATTGACTGGCTGTTAATTGTTTGCCATTGAATTCTATTCTATCGACTTTCTCTGTTTTAGTAATTGAGTTTGCGTTAATGCCGAGTTCTTTTAGTTTTGGATAATGGATTAATATTCTGCTGGCTTCGGTATGTTTATCGTAAAATGCCGTTGTGCCTTGCTCTGGTTCTTTTTGTTTCGGTGATGATGTGGTTTCGGCTTTAATTGGATTAACTTGTTCTTTTCTCCAAGCTTCGTAACTGTTGTCATTATTTAATGCCTGAGCTGTTTGCTCTGATTGATAACCTTCATTAAACACTTTTTCCAATGGCGTATTCGTTTGTTTAAATGGATTTTCAGTAATACCGAGCTTATGCGCGGTTGCGCCCAATCCTTCTGCTGAGGTGAGTAAGTCACTCATCTGGTTTGTTTTACGTCCATCGGTTGACGCGCTTTGTATCTCTTTGGTCAAGGCATTGGCTGCTTTATGGAAATCTTGAATAGCTTTTGTTTTAAGTTCTTGGTCGGTAGCTTTAGTCACTTGCCACTCATTGCGCAGTGCCTCGATGTTTTCACGCTTAATTGAGCCGTCAGGCTGTTGTTGTTTCGTCGTGACTACCACATCTTTCTGCCCTGCTTGAGTGAGCTTGATTTTGTCACCTACTTGAATAGCATTTTCCTTCATCGCACGGGCAAGGTCTTTGCCCCATAATTCACGGGTCATACCGTTATTGTCTAGTGTGACAACGTAGCTTTTTTCATTCTTTTTGTTGTGTTGGTAGTGCGCTTCACCGTGACTTACTACCGTTCCTAGTTCTTCTCTCATAAGGCTTGTTTCCTTGGTTAAATGGCTATGCTGTTTTAATGCGTCACGCGCCTGTCGGCTGGCTTGCTTAAACTGCATATCAAAAATGACCTTGTTCATCTGAGCGATAGAAAGGGCGATTTTCTGCTCCTCTTTGCTCAGTGTTGGGTCGGCTTTAATGGCTTGTTTTTCGATGCGATACTCAGCAAGGTATTGCGCTCTGGTATCGCGCTCGATGCTCAGCTGACTACGCCATGCGGCACGGATGAGGTTTGGCTCTGGCTTATCAGTAATGGCTCTACGTGGGTCAATACCTTGTTGGTGCAAGTATTCATCTTCAAGGTACTTTTTGGCTTCATGCCAAGATAAGTGCATCTCTTTGGTTAAGAAGTCGCTGGCGTTGAGATTGCGATTTCCGCAAGTGATACGAGGTGTTCCGTCCTTTGCCGTTGTCACTGCATACTTGTTGGCATTTAAGCCGTGTGTGCGCTCTAGCGAGGTAAGTAAAGCCTTTGCTTCTATCACCTTCTGTATCTGTTTTATCTCAGGCAATATCCGCTGCTGATGGTCATACAGGATTTGGTCTAGTGCGTTGCTTGCTGCGCGTTGGGTGAGAGTAGGGCTTTGATTTCTTGCGTGTCGTTTGAGATAGGTAATAGCAGCTCTTGCAGCTCGTCGATTAACGAAATTTCTGCCTCCTGATTCAATACCCCCACGACTTCGTTGAGCATCACGCAAATGTCGCTCTGCTGAGTGCAAAGCATCTCGACTTTTTTCGATAGTTCGTCCAATTGACTCAATACTTGGTCTTGGAAGCTCTGGTTGTCTAAATTGCTCATCGGTTGCATTCCTTTTTTGGGATAAAAATTCTTGTTGTTGCTCTGGTGTCATTGCTTTGTATTTATGGCGATTGCCAAAATGGAGGTATCGCAGTTCATAACATCGCGTTTCATTCCAGTGCGCTAAGTCCTGATGGTGTTTGGGGCTGGCTTGGTATTCACTTAAACCTTCTTGCCAGTAGGTTGATTCATCATGGTTTAAGTTTTGATGTTTTTGCGCTTGTGTCATTGAGACAAACGGAGTGAGAAAGACTGGCTCTTTGAGGTTGATGCCCTTTTTCTCGCCTTTGGCTCGAATGTTCAAATATTCATTGGGTTGCCTTTCAAGGCGCGTGGTGACGCGATAGCCTGACTCTTTGAGTTTGTCTGCAAATTCTGCCATGCTTTTTATGTCGTGATTAAGTAAGACCTCTAAGGCTCGTTCTTTGTGCTCACGATTGAGCGTTGGAAATAAGTCCCCCTTGTGGCGACTGACTAATGATGCCCCATCAACAAGCTCTGTTCGTACATGTTGCTTTGGGCTGGCGAGTCCGTATTTTTCATTTATGACCTCTTGAAAAGAGTCAATATGATTCTTATGAAGATCTGTTTTCCCAAATGGCTCTATACGCTTTCCCGTCACCAAATTGGTTTGTGGGATCACTACGTGGATATGCGGTTTTCGCTCTATCTCCTGACCCGTTGAACGGTCGGTGTAGGTTTTGACTTTAGGTAAGTGCGCTTCGGCATAAAAAGTGTATTCATCTTCGTGATACGCTTTCATGGCAAACGCTTTAAATTCATAGGTGATCGCTTTAAGTGTTTCTCGGTCAAGGTGATCTTCTTTAAACGATAACGTGATATGCAAATAACGTTGTGCCTTGGTTTCCATTTGCTGGATCACATCATTGGCTAGGTCTAAATCACCGTCTAAAATTACTCGTTCATCCAGCTCATCACGCGAGAGTTCCCGTCCATTTTTTACCCCTTGTTCGAGGTATTCTTGTATCCCATCATTGCCGCCTTTTACTCTAATCAACATGCTCTAACCCTTTCTTTAAATCGTTTCTGATGTGAGTAAGTGATAGTGAGATGGTTTCAAACAATTGTCTTGTCACCATGCCTTGTAAGTTGTAACTGTTGAGCTGGTGTGCTATTTGGTTGAGGTTGTTTGATGCTTTGTTGTAAAGCATTCGCAAATGCTTTTTATCAAGACTGGCTTTAGGTTCACGAGCTACGATGTAGTATTGATCGTTCAATACGCGCTCACGCAGTAATTCAGATTCAGTGGTGTTTGCTTCTTTTACCTTTGTTTGAAACGCTTCTTTTTCGTTTGCAGTGACTCGAAAGATGATGCGGCAGTTTTTTTTCTCTTGACTCATCGGCATTAAAAAAGCCGCATTGCTGTGGCTTATCCTGTAGTTAGCGTTGGTAGTAATACTTATTGCCGTACTTTTGCCCATCCATAAATGTTTCGGTGAAATACCATGTGCTGACACAACCTTTTGGTTCCCAAATCAACTGGTGGTCTTGACCGCCTGAATCCACGTAGCGAACGCATTTTTGACCATCAATGAATGAACCGTCTTGCATTCTGGCGGCTGGCGTTTCGCGTGAGGTCATGGTTGCACCTTGAATGGGAGCATCTTTGACGATGCACTGACCAAAATCAGGCAAGGGTGGTTTGAACTTTTTGAGGCGGTCTTTAAATGCGCTTTTTGCATCACCACAACCGCTAGGGAAGCCTTGAGGCAAGCAAAGCCAAATTGCGCAATCTTTTTCATTAACGGCATAACTAGGCGCAGCCAAGCCTAAGCTGCTTATTAGAAAGCCGCTTATCAGAAGTGTTTTTTTCATTTAATTTACTCTGTAATTAAGTGCATCGGAGGTGAATGAGCAAAACATTCAGTTGAGTAGGCAATAACTCTCCTACAGAATTAATTTGATGGTCACTGAGTGCGTGTCAGGACTGTTTAAAATCGGTTTTAACGCTGATGGTGTAATGCCGTTTTCACTGAGTATTTTAATTACGTCGTAGACGGCTAGAGCGTTAGCACTTGATACCTCGATAGATTTAAACGGAGTGTGATTAGTGAGATACAAAAGTTCGTTTAGCTGCGAGGCTGACAGGCTGGTTTTGTCATTTTTGATCTCAAAAGAAAATGCCCGTAATTCGACGGGCATAGATGGATTTTTAGCAGGGGCATAATAGGGCTTAAACAAGAAGCTCAGATTCACCATGATGCTATGGCTACCATAAGAGCCGTATACATCATTATCTATTTGTCCGATGTATTGATAGCCCATTGATGCTCGAACATGCGGTGTAAAGTAATACCCTAAACCTGCTTCGAAAATCGGTGAAAACCCATCAAAAGATTCATTTACGCCTTTGTCGCTTCTGTCAGATTGCCAGTAAGCAACGCCGAGCTTTCCGTAAGTGTAGAACGCTTCATTAATTAGATATTGGTAAGTTAATTTACTATCAATGAATTGGTTTTCTACACTGATTTGATTGGCTGAGAGTTTGCCGTGGTGCTGGTAGCCAAGCTCAATGCCGAGTGCGTCAGTCAATAACAATTCTCCTGATACCCCCCAAATACCGCCAGTAGGTGAGCTATTACCGAGGGGGATATCCGTACTAAATTGGTAGCCGCCTTTTAAGGTTAACGCAGGGTTAACGTCAGCCAATGCTGCGGTCGAAAGGAGCAGCGCGCTGGCAGCAATAAATGTTTTCATTTTTTGTTCTCTTTATCGGAAGATTCTTACTGGTCTACACACTCGGTAAACACATCAATTTCTGCGCGGCGGTTTTTAGCACGACCTTCATCCGTCCAGTTGCGTCCCGCGTAGTCACCAGATGGTAAATAACTAGTAAAAATCATGGTTGGTTCAAAGCCATATTTTACAAGTTCGTTGCGGATATTGTTTGCGCGAGCGTGAGCAACACGCTTTTCGATTTCCGTAGGTTCGTATCCATCGGTACGTCCGTTGATTTCAATACGACACGCACTTTCAGCAGCAACTAAAATCGGTTCTATTTCTTTTAAGGTGGTTGTCGTGTCATTAAATGCGTAATGAATGACAAAACGGTCATATTGCTCTTGGCGAGGAACAGGCGGCGGTGGAGTGACGGACATAATCGCATCGAGCTTTGAGTTGGTGATATTTAGTTGAGCATTCACCAAAGAGAGCATCGCAACTTCTTGCGATAGTTCCGATGGGCGTTCAACAGGCTCAGGGTTTACCATGATGTTTTCGCCGTGGATTGGCTTTGGTGTTGGTGCTGATGAACACGCCGAAAGTAAAAGGGCGCAACTTCCCGTAAGAATATGTTTATACATAATATTTCCTTAATATAAGTAAGTGATTTAGAATCGTTTCTTTTTTAAACAAAAGAGACGACGAGTTGAAATTGAATGAATGTCCTGAGTGCGGAGAGCTTTATTTGGACAAATCAAAAGAGTGTTGTCATTGCGGCGCAGAATTTGGCTCACGAAACCACAAAACAAAAGTCGCGGTATTGATTGCGATTTTGCTTGTGATTGGCGTATTTCTGTCGACGCAATCTGTGGGGTAATATCGATGCAAAGGGCAAAGTATCAGTACAGTAAATCTGCTATCTGAATAGGTAGATTGTTGGTGGTATTGTGCTTTGCTGCTTTACTTTTTAAATAGTTTTCTGTCTTTAAAATATTGTGATAATGTGCATTGGTTTCTACTAGATAGTTCCCTTTTTTTAGTAGTAGCATCAGTCATTTAAAGTGGGTTCGATAGAACCCCTTTTTTTTGGGGATACGAAAATGAACAAGACAGAATTAGCGGCATACGTTGCTGAAAAATCAGATTTATCAAAAGCGGATTCAACTCGTGCGGTTGACGCTATCCTAGAAGCTGTTACTGAATCGTTGAAAACAGGCGATGAAGTAGCATTAGTCGGCTTTGGCACATTTAAAATTTCTGAACGTGCCGCACGTACTGGTCGCAACCCAAAAACAGGTGAACCACTTCAAATTGCAGCCTCTAAAGTGCCAGCATTTAAAGCGGGTAAAGCATTAAAAGATGCGGTGAATGCGTAATTAATGCGTTTCACACAACTTTCAAGCTCTGATTTTCAGGGCTTTTTTTTCGGGTTATTTTGACTCGCCCAGTTTTTTAATCTTCTTGATTTCGCTACCCACATTTCCTTTGTCATATTTATAGCGGGTTTCGCATACACTGCACTTGAATGCTTTGCCTTTCTTGCCTTCGTATTCAAGTGCAAATCCAGCACACTCTTTTTTCGGACATTTTGGTAAGGTGGACTCAGGTAGTTTGAAAATCATCTTGCCCGATTTAAAATCATCAACATGGCTAGTGATGGTTTTTTCCATGACGGACATAAACTTGTCAAGGCTACATTCACCGCTTTCGACAACATCAAGCTGTTGTTCCCAAATAGCAGTCATAGCAGGGTCACGCAGTTTGTTAGGTAGCCCTAAAATCAGCATTTGACCAAGCGGCGTACTGACGATGTTTTTACCTTTAGTCTCTAAATAGCCCCGTTCTTTCAGCGTTTCAATCATTCCCGCCCGGGTCGCTTCTGTGCCAAGACCCGCTGTTTTTTTTAACTTGGCTTTCAGTGTTGGGTCGGCCACTTCTTTGGCAATGTTACACATCGCTGTTAAGAGCGTTCCTTCGGTGTATGGCTTGGGTGGTGTGGTTTTTTTCTCAAGTAGCTCTGATTTTACAAGGTCGACCGTTTGACCTTGACTAAGTGCAGGTAAGGATTGTTCATCGTTATCTGACTCTTTGTTTTTACCAAGCACAATGCGCCAGCCCTTGATGACTTCAACTGTTCCCGTCGTTTTAAAATCGTGCGCACCGGCTTTTAATTCGATCACCGTTTTGTCATCTTCGGCAACAGGGAAAAACTGAGCTAAATAGCGACTCGCAATCGCATGGAAAACATTCAACTCAGGATCATCAAGTGCATCTAAATCAGGCGCACGAGTTGTTGGGATGATTGCTGTATGGGCTTTACCTTCAAGCTTTTTGTCGTTCCAACACGGACTGACCAGTGAAGTATCGGCATCGGTAGCCCATTGCGCTAACTCTTTGTTATTCACCCCTTCGAGGTTTGCCAAAATGAGATCAATCTCGCTGCGCTTGATCGTTGACAGATACGGTTGGTCGGTACGAGGATAAGAAACAATTTTGTGTTTCTCATAGAGAGACTGAACAATATCAAGGGTTTGTTTTGCGCCATATCCGTATTGACTAGACATAGCCTCTTGCAGCGTCTTCAAAGAGAACGGCAGCGGTGGTTGTGATTTGGTTCGTTTCGTCTCAAAGCTGGAGACAACGGCTTCTGAGCCTACAGAATCAATGATGGATTGCGCCGTGGCTTTTTCAAGGCAACGTTTGTCTTCACTGACGCTTTCAGGGATTTGCCATTTGGCTTTAAAGGCGATGCCGTCTTGCTCAAAGTGCGCATCCACATCGAAGAACGGCACAGACTTAAAATTGGCAATCTCCAAGTCTCGTTTAACCACCAACTGACACGTTGGGGTTTGTACGCGACCAAAGGAAAATACGCTAGGGTGTCCTTGACGCTTACCCAAAATGGTACAAATGCGCGAAATATTCATACCAATAAGCCAGTCAGCGCGGCTGCGGCATTTGGCGGCATCCGATTTCGCCATGTGTTTGCTGTTGGGTTCAATGGCATCGAGCGCAAGCTCTATTGCTTTGGGGTTTAAATCGTTTATCAGTACGCGCTGAGCGTTGCCCCACTTTTCTTGAGAGATATTGGCAAACTCAAGCACTTCATTAACGAGGTACGCCCCTTCACGGTCAGGGTCGCCAGCATTAACGATAACGTCAGACTTACCAATCCAATCAAGGACAATTTCAAGTTGGTCTAGGGTGTCTTCCTTAGCGATGTATTTCCACTCTTTGGGGATAATTGGCAGAGTATCGAGACTCCATGCTTTTAATTTTTCGTCGTAGTCTTCGGGTTCTGCTTGTTCGAGCAAGTGACCAATACACCAAGTGACAATGTCACCATTACTACACTCGATGTAGCCTTTGTGTGATTTTTTCGTACCGATAGTTTCCGTTATGGCACGACCTAATGATGGCTTTTCAGCGATGAATAAGCGCATATATAATGCTCCTTTATATGAAAAAGTAGTAATTATGAAAATTGAACAAAGGAAATGTCATGGCTATGACTACGCTGTTTTTCACATTCCAATTAATGACGGTATGGTGTACATGAAACAGCGATTACAACCGTCTGATGAGGATTGTTACTTTGTTATATTTGTAGACAGATATAGATTTGAGTCGGTTTGGTTTAAAGGCGGCAGTGGTGTTGCTCCTGAATTAGCTAGAGGAAACGAAAAAGCATGGCGTAAAGATTACAAGTTTCATCATGCTGAACGTGGCTTTAGTCATGGAATAGAAAACCCTGTACCTTTGGCTGTTATGCAAGCTAATTATGATTATCCAAGAGTTGGGTTTACTGATGGAATTACTAGAACAGTTTGGTTGCTAGCGAATGGTGCAAAAAATTTTCCTTTATTCGCGTTCAATAAAAAAACGGCAGAATACTTGTATAAATATATCGGAATAAAGGGTTCTAAGGTTTTTTCAAATAATGAATTAATTACTTATTTAAATGATGGTTTGTGGCGCAAATAGTTAATAGCAGTCTCTGGTGTTGGATTTTTGCCAAAGCGTAGCTCATATAGATAGGATAAATAATCATCTAATCCTTCTGCGTGGTTAATAGAAAAAACGCCTAGTTCTGAACTGAAAAAACCTGTTTCTTTTTCAATGGCTTCTAGCAACTCTCGATATTCATCTAGCTGTTTTTCTAGCCCTCGACCATCATCAAGGCTTCTTGCATCGATGATATGTTCGGGTAACGCATTAATGCGCTTTAAAAAACGAAATAACAGTGCTTTAAATGTTGTCATGCTCATCTCCAAATCTGAGAATGTCGGAATATATTGTTGAATAAGGAATTAAATGTAGGTAAGCATCTGTTCCTTCTGTCACTTCTACCAAAGTGTTTATACAAGAAATAAGTTCGTCTATGGTTTGCTCATGCAATTCTGGCGTATCTTCGATTGGTTGGTCACATAGGCGACAACTCAAAGCTAAAGCTTCGTCCATTCTGCTCTGATAAGGACTGGTTTTGTTTTCTGGCTCATCTAACCAATTACCTATCAAAACGTTGAGTTGTAGTGCCATAAGCTTTCTTATTTCAAGATAGGCGTGTTGATAATTTAAAACTGACAATGCTATTACCTCCATTTTTGAGCAAGTTTGATCGCTCGTGGTTGATCGATTCGGTTGCGCCAGTTCTGCGTGGTTAATGATTTTTTAAATCGCTTTTCTGGTGCGATCAGCGCGTATAATCCATCTCGATTGAGGACGTTGCTTAAAATATCCATGTGTGACCATCGAACAAATGCACTGCTTGCAAATGTAGGGTGAAACTTAAACCCTGTAGGGAGGTTTACTAGGGCGGCAAAGGCGATATTAGGGGTAGCATGAGGCTTAGGATAATGACCGCCTGAACTCATAATAGTGACGTCAAAAAAAGGCACTATGTCTTCAATTTTAAGGTATTGAACATCCAGTCCATTCATGTGGGCTAGCCACTTCCCTACCCCCTCTTTTAACTGCTTTCTAATTTCGCTGCGAGGAAATTTTAAATCAGGCTGAGGCATGTATGAGCCGTACACAATAATGCGCTCAAGCTCTTTTTCGTGGTCTTTGGTTGGTTCTGTGTGATTGATGTTGGGTAGCCCTTGATGCAGCGCGTGTAACTCTTGAGAGTCAATAATCGGGTCAAAACTTTCATCATCAAATCTCATCAAAGCGTATTGCATGATATTCCTCAAAAGTCGGGTAAGTCGTCGTCTTCATAGGTGACGTTGGTTAATTCTTCCAATGCTTCCTGATTGGATTCGGGTTGCGGATCTTTGCTCTTTGCTTCTTCTGGTAAGTTATCTAATGGGGATGACAAATCCATCGGTGAAATAGGTGCGCTGAGAATAGGGATCTCAATTTGTAGCTCTCTTGCCGCGATCGCATTGTCCAGTTGCGCTTTTGTCGGAATGCCTTTAATCGCGCCCAGTGAAGGTGACATAGCCTTGAGGCGGTCGATAAAGGGTGATTCTTGGTAGTAATGGATTTTGTCGCAGTAAATGGGCTTTTTACCGCGCATCATTATGATCATTTTTTCAAACGGCATTTCGCGCAGCTCTTGGGGAAGCATTAAGGCGCGTTTGGTTTCACTTACAGTAATGCTTCTGCCGCCTTTCCCTGATGTTCGCTGAATGCTTTTTACCTTGACGGTGGTATCGCCTAAAAACTTTGAGATACTTTCTGCATCCTCTTTTTCAGGGGTAAAGAGCAATTGCGCTTCATGGTTGCTAATTAGCGTTTTTGATGTGTCTTTACCGTACCCTTCTGGCTCTTTCGCTTCGGCTTGTGCAGGGTTTTGAATGATGGTGAGCAGTTGTAATCCGTAACCTGCAAAGTAGTTATTGGATTTTGCGATGATCGCGCTGCGCCCCATTGCCGTGAACTCGTCCATAAGTAGCAAGACTTTGTATTTCAGCTCTCGATTTTGTTCTGGCAACTCTTTGGTGTTGAGGTTTATCAGGTGGCTAAAAAAGAGATTCAAGATACGGCCTGATACGGGAATGTAATCAGGGGTGATACCGATATATATTGTCATGCGCTTTTTACGCAAATCGTGAAAACTGAAATCGTTGGCACTGGTTGCTGCATCAAATAATGGGTTTTTCCAGTCAATCAATGCGGCTTTCATGGTGTTCATTACGCCTGATTGCCCTTTTTCTTCGTCTAGGGCGAGAAAGTCTTGTAAGGCTTCAATACAGTCAGGGCTTAAATCAGGGCGACTGGATAGGATTTCCTCAAGATGTTCTTTGATTGGCTTACCTTTACCTTTGGATTGGCGGTAAATCTCTCCAATGGTAAACGGCAAACTCGGGGTCTGGTATAAGTACAATGCGAGTCCTACAAAGAGGTTTTGCGCACTAGAAGCAAAGTATTTTGATACCGCATCCCCTGTGTCAGTCGGAAAGAGCATTTCAGCAATCGTCAGTAGGTCTGGAATGGTTAAGTGACCACCTCGCACATACCCAAGTGGATTGTAACGGTGCGTTTCGCCTGACTCATCGAACGGGTTAAAGAGATAAACCTCTTGCTTTAACACCACTTGTCGAAACTTGGAGGTAATAGCGAAGTTTTCTTTTTTGAAATCGGTGACAACGCAGCTTTGCGTCCAGCGCAGTAAGTTGGGAATGATGATGCCTATCCCTTTTCCTGTACGGCTTGCTGCGGCGAGAAAGACAAAGGCGTTGCCCGTGTAGTACAAGAACTTCTTACCCATGCGACCAATTAAAATATCTTTGCCGTCGTCTTTGTCTTTGGTGAGCTTGTTTTTCGCGATTTCTAAAAGGGTCGCCCAGCTTGCATCACCATGCAAGGACGGTTTTTTCTCGTGAAAAATAGCGAGGATAGGAAGCAAAAAGACACTGCCAAACCCCATCAATGCGGAAAGGTTTAACGACTCTTGGTAACGTTCGTGTTCGTGGTAATCAAGCCAGTGCCACACAAACGTTAAGGGAGTGACAAGCGCAAGGTTGCCGTCATTCATCACAAAGTAAATCACGCCTGATAAATAGAGGGCGGCGCAAAATAACACCGGAATGGCAAGCACCATTCCAACGATTTTTTTTGTTGGCATATTGCCTCCATGAAAAAGCCAGCAGTTAGCTGGCTTTGCGATAGGTACGAAGAATTTGATAGATTTTTACCGTCACTCGCTCACTGTCTCGCCATATAAGCCAGCCAAAAGTAGTAATGACGCTGAGGTGAAATAACACGAATACTCCCCCATCTTTGAGGGCAATCAAATCATTGATAGGCAGTTCTATCAGTGTTGTTAATGCTGGCTCGTCGAGTACAACAAAGACAAAGAGGAAAGCTGCGCCAGCTTGTACGGCAAAGATTTTGATGAATGAGGCAAAGGCATTGAACGCGTAGCGAATAAAATCTACGGCAAGCTGGCTTCTGTTATTTCTTTTTGTTTGGGTCATACCAAATCTCCGTTATATGACGACCTAGATTCTCGCTCGAATGCACGTCATTGGTGACGTGAATAACAATATCCACCACTTGGTACAAAAGACGCTTAATCACGTCATAAGGTAGAGCCTGTCCGCGTGGGTTTTCCATCGCCATCATTGCCAATCGCTCAAAGCAAAGCTCTGCACTATTGGCATGACAACTTGTGATACTTCCTCCATGCCCTGATGCGTTCACGTTAATAAAATCAAACGTTTCTGCCCCACGTAGCTCTGCCAGCATGATGCGGTCAGGCTTCATGCGTAGACAGCTTTTGAGTAGTTTGGCTGAGGTAACAGGTTCGTGTGGCATTGCTTCACTTGGGTAAAACAGATGTACCTTGTTTGGGTGATTGGGTAAAAATAGCTCTGGTACGTCCTCGATAGTGATAATGCGTGTATGAGAGGGGATATGCTCCATCAACGCTTTCATAAAGGTGGTTTTACCGCTGCCCGTCCCCCCTGCTATCACGATGTTCTTTTCAAACTGAATCGCTTTGATTAAGAACTGATACACATCGGTGTCTTTAAGGTGAAGAAGTTCAGCTTCATGCGGTAGTAACACATTTTGAATCGGTCTTATGTGCTCAAAGTAACCATCGTTGGCGTAGTCATTGGTCGTTCGCGTAAAAGGTGACGGCTTACGGATGGTGACGCTCACCGTGTTAGGGCTACACGCTGGCGGTATCACAAACTGAACACGCTCACCTTTGGTCAGTACCGCAGATAACGCGGGGGTTATGACGCTGATGTTGTTATCGGTAAAAGCGGCAACCGAGGTTGCCATACTTAACAGGTGTTCAAACGTCAGCTCTGGAACGTCAAAGCGTGTCCATTGGTTATGTTTTTCAATCCACACTTCACCTGGTCTGTTAATGGCGATTTCAGTAATCGCTTCATCACCAAGCCAAGGGGAAAGCGGCTCAAACAAAAAACGCACTGAGGCATCATTATCAATATATTGGGTCATTGCATGGCTCTTAATTGGTACACGGTAGAAAAATCAATGTCACGTGCGATGAATATCCCCACACGTTCGCCTTGGTTCTTGTAGAAGGTCGGCGGGATATTGATAGTTGCTTCCAAGGCTTTGGCTGCCATGGTTTGCGCTGCTTCTGATGAGTTTTCAAAGTTATTGACGCTTTGACCGCCGTTGGTGGCAGCGTAGGCGGCTAAATCATCAACCAGTGACAGCATCATAGCCCCACCAAATCGCGCCCAGAAATGCGTTTCAACATGACCCGATACACCCGCCGCACCGAGGCTATCCGTGGCTGGCGAATCAAGATTGACTATCACGCCGTGAGGGGTTTTGATTCTGTCCCACAGCACAAACAAACGACTTTGACCTTGTGAGAAGTTGGCACGATATTCCCCTGTCACTTCTGAGCCTCGCTCAAGCAGTAAGGTTGTACCGTTGTCACTAAACACATCACGGGTTAAGGTGCATTTGGTCATGCCAGCAACGGTTGAATCCATGCTTGTGTTTAACACGCAATCGATGAATACCCCTTTAGCCAGCAGAAAGTCACGGTTGTAGAGCATGGCTGCGACAGCTCTTGGGCTTTTTGTGCCTGACAACATGCCGCTTAACGCCCCGCCGCCTTGTTGTCCCTGCCCCTCACTGCTTTCATCGAATAACCCAAAAGCGGATGTGGTTTGAGTGGGGGATTGTTGGAACGGATTGGGTAAATTGGCAAGGTTTGGGGTGATACCCAGCTCTTGACCACTGCCACTGCCCCCGCCTCCTTGCGGCTTACTGCTTTTGTCTAAAATGCGAGTTTTGATTATCTCGCTTGATGCGCCGTCACCTCGATACCCATCCACCGTATCGACCTTGGATTGGGATTTTTGCGCGGCTTCAAACTCTGCTTTTGCGTCAAGGTAGGCTTGTTGGCGTATCGCTTCAAGGTCTACCTTGTCGCTGGCGGGTTCATCAGTATCAAACTTTTTGCCTTCGACTTTTTCTTTTGCCGTCGAGGGCTTCGGCACATCGTTAAACTCAAATGACCGCTTAACCTTGTTTTCATCGCTGACGGTTTGCGCTGTGGTTGAAGTTCGGTCACTGCTCTGTTTGGTTGCCACGTCCTCCCCTTCACCATCGATGCCAAAAATCAACAAGGCAGTGACCGCGAGAGCGATTGCACAACCGACTAAAAAAAACGCCACCTTCTTTTTGTCAGGCGGCGTTTTGTTGGGTGTTGATGCCTCTAGGACGGCTTCGCCATCAAAATCATCATTCATTTGACCTCCTTGACAACGCGCTCAACCGCTTCTAGGGTTGTCGCTTTTTGGTTATCTACGTGTAAAGCACCAAAGCCCATGTTATGTACACCGACTACCGCATCATCAAGACGGAGCACAAAGGTTTTGGCAATACGTTGAATCACAACGGTATCTGGGGCGACAGGGTTGATGTGACTGTTAATTAAGGTTTCTTTCCCATCGTCTGCAACCATGAAAATAGCGGGTATTTCAGCATTAGAGGCAAAGGTGAGATAGGTAAATCGACCATCATCGTAGACCGCTTTAGGGGCAATAGAGCGTGAGAATTTTCCTACTTGCATTGAGTAGTTCAGATTTTTTGGTCTGATTTCTTGTTCGCGTTTGAGCTTTTCTACTTGTGCGGCTTTCGCTTGCGCCTCTTGCCTTGCCTTTTCTTCTGGATAAAGGAATGTTAAGCGGTAGGTGTTGGCTCTCATGCCTCGTGTGCCTGTCCCCAAGGTTAAGATAAAGGCGTAATTGCGCTTATCTGTCACCACCATTAAGTTGGTGCGCCATTCTTTCGGGTTGGGTTGTATGCTGATTTCCTTGCTAACTTCCTTTCCTTCATAGTCAATGTAGCTCTCAATCCCTTTGGCAGATTGCGGCCAGATAAAGAGGTTGTTATCGCGCTTTTCCACTCGCCATCCGTCAGGAAAGCCTGTTTCGACATGCACAAGCTTTTCGCTTTTATCAACGATGAGCTGCGTCACCATGCCAGTGACGGCGGTAATGTGAACCACATCATCATCACGGTATTGACTGTACTGAATGTTACTGTCACGTGCGGATTGATATGGAATATCAAGAGCTAAAGTCGGAAAAGAGTAGGCACAAAAAAGAAGGGCTAATGTGATTTTTCTCATTGTATTAACTCAGGGTCTACGCGGTAGCTTGTGACTTCAAAGCCGATTGGGTTTAACAATCGCTCTGCGTCTGAGCGTGGCGAGAGGTTGTAGTTATAGGCAAGAGTGGCAACCCATCGCTGAGTTTGCCCTTGCCCTGCGTCATCGGTGGCTTTGATGGTTTTTTCAAAGCGTACTGTAGCGATATTGGTGTGAACGTCACTGACGATACTCAATATTTTAATGTTGGCTTTGATACGCTTCCCCCACTCTGCGTCAAGGGCGTTATCCCCGTCATAAATGGCGGCGTATTCGGCTTGTACATTGGGGCTTGAGAACGCCAGTGTCATATCGTAGTCGCGCTGGATGGTGTACCAGTCGTAAACTTCACGCCAGCTTACGTAGTTCGCTATCCAGTAGCGGTCTAATGCTTCTTGCTGCGTAAAGGTGGTTTCATTCAGCGCGGCCAACAGTTGTGTTTGACCGGACTGTTTATCGACGGTGACAAGATAAGGTTCAACCGTTTTCAAAGGCATTAAAAGAGCAAGGGCTATCCACGATAGCCCTGTTAACGCACATGCCCCTTTTGTTATCGTCCAAGCTCGATGTTCGGACTTTGCCAGCATGACCGATTTTGACGCTTCAAAATCGAGCGCGTCAGGGGTTGCAGTTGATTTACTCATGGATATTAATTTTCTCCATTGGGGCGTGTTGATAATCGGGGGCAGCGCAAGCACTGAGGGCAAGCGCGATACAAAGAATGAGCAGTTTCAAGATAACTCCTTATAATGAGGCTTGTTTTTTCACCGCTTTTGCTTGTCTCACTTTTTCTAGATAAACAGGTATCCAGTCACTAGGACTCTCACCTACTTCCTCTATAGCTTGTTCGAACAATGGAAGCTCGTCTGTGCCAGCGGATAATATTGCCAGTTCATCGTCCATATCAGGCATCGCAAGACTACAAACCACAGAGTGACCACCTTGTTTAATCAGGCACAATCGGCTCGTGTCACCAAAGCCTTTTAATAGGTGATATTCCCTATCGGTTAAGCCAAATCCTTTGGTGTATTCTTCATACGACTTTTCGGATGACATTTTGGGATTCGGTAAGAAGATTTGCGTTGGGCTAGATTGCACTAATGCCGCCCCTTGGGGTGAGTCAAGGAGTGATGAAGGGAGCTGTGTAGCAAATACACCAAAGCCGTTTTTCTTACGAATGGTGAGCTGCTTGTCACCAACAAATTCTGTAAAGGCATCATCGTTAACCCATTTCCACGCTTCATCCATGATGTACATGAGTCGCCGTCCATCAATCACATCATTTAAACGGTGCAGTAAGTAATAGGAAATAGGGGTGCGTACCGCGTCATTATCTAAGAACTCCGTTCCATCAATGCCGATATTACGCGCCACGGTAAAATCCAGCTCATCGGT
Organism: Vibrio ichthyoenteri ATCC 700023; assembly: GCF_000222605.1. Taxonomy (GTDB): domain Bacteria; phylum Pseudomonadota; class Gammaproteobacteria; order Enterobacterales; family Vibrionaceae; genus Vibrio; species Vibrio ichthyoenteri. The sequence continues at coordinate 25,393 of NZ_AFWF01000303.1, forward strand.
TGGGTTATCGAATACCCAACCAAACTCCCCCCCACGACACCACTTTCTCAGGCGAAGCTTGATGCTGTTTTCGATTTCTTCTTTGCTTGTCCCTACCGCAATGTTTTGCATTACGGTTGTGATTGCGCGTAACTCTTTTGGCATACCCATGACTGTATCAACCGCGCGACTGATGGATTGTTGGTCAAATTCCGTCAGGGGCTTAATCGGCGAATGAGCTAAAAGCTTCACAAAGTTTTTCAAGAAGGTCAGGTTTTGTGGGGTAGGCTCTATCTGAAAAGGATTAAAGCCCGTTGGCTGACCGTTTTGAACTTTGAAATAACGACCGCCTAACGCCCGTATTGCCACTTCTGCGCCACGGTCTTTGTCAAAGAATACCGTCGAGAATTCATCCCCTTGTGCGTATTTTTGCGCCTGACACAAAAACAAACCCAGAGCCACGGTCTTGCCTGTTCCTGTCATGCCGATGACTATTGTGTTACCAACCAGCTTTCTACCAAAACTATCTACCCCTTGTGGGGATTGGTGAAAGTTGAAGTAAAACGGCTGACCAGATGGGGTTTTTAATCGTGTGACCGCATAGCCCCACGGGTTGCCGTCACGCTTACCCACCAAAAAGCCAAATAATGGCGCAAAGTGTGCAAAGTTTTTACTGGTGATGCCGGCCACTCGTGGGCGGTATTGCCAGTTAGCAGGAAGCTGCGCAAAAAAAGCAGCATCGGTCGCTAGGCGAATGACGGCGGGTGTCACATCTTTATCGCTCAAGGCTTTTTCAGCCATGCCGCGATACTGGCGAGCCTTTTCAACCGTGTCAGCAATCACCATTAAAGAGAAGTGATATTCCCCCATTGCAAACTGACCATCGGATAAATCATTCATAGCTTGATTCATCGCTTGAATTTGGGTGATTGCCCCATCGCCTGAGTTAGCCAATGCACGTTTACGGGCTTTTAAATACCCTAAACCTTTCTTGCGCGTCATGAAGCTCATGCTTTGAGTCAATATCAGCTCATAAGGGGCGTAGAGAAAGGCACTCCAAAGACCAGAGCTGCTTTGCTGGCAATACTCTTTGATATCGATGCCCTGCATGTATCGAGATGACCCTAGGCAATTTAACTCTATGGTTTCTTTGGCAACGCGAACCCATGCATTCCCCAAGGCAGAACGGACTTCGCCGATAGGCTTTTTCACGGTTTGCCATTGACCTGTCAGTAAGTAATTAAACAGGGTTAATGGCTCAGAGATACCAGAATGAGTGACACCGAGAGTTCGGCACACATAGCTCGATAAGTTAGTTTGAATACGATGTGCGATTTCATCAAACGCTTCGAGTTGTGCCTCTATGCGAGAAGTCACCGCCTCAATGTTCATTGATAGCTTTTTAGACAGTGCGCCACGTTCAGCGCGCTGTACCGCGGTAATGTATAACTCGTTAATTAACACATCATCGTTAAAGTCACGGTTGTAACGCTTATCAAAAGTGGCACTGAATACATTATCAAACTCCCCTTCGATTGAGTTCGGTACGCGGTGGCGTATGCCGTGAACCCATAGTGAAAGGTTGTTTTCAGATAAACTTTTGTGAAGGCTATTGAGCCTTTCAAATGCCAACTCTAACTCGTCATTATCACGAGTTTCAAAAGAGATACCTTCAACACGGAACACGCGCATCATTGCCCCGTCGATGGTGGTTAACGTGGTGTCGTTTAGGTGTGAAGAATAGGGAATGAAATTAACAAGCTGCGCTTCCTTGTTAATCTCACTGGCGTACTTGGTTTGCGCGTTCATTGCTTACCTCGCTTTTTAAATTCAATCGGACTGTAAACGGCTGCGTTGTGGAATGTGGCGTTACGTCCACTTTTTCGACGACATAAGAACTTGAGCCACAGCAAGTTAAAGGCTGCATCGTCGCGCTTGGCTATGAATCGCATTACCAGGTAATGAGGTATCAAAATCAAAAGTGACAGTAGCGGCAAATAGAACAGAAAGTTAAGCCACACCACAACCAGAAGGATGATGCCGACAGAGACAATTAGGGGTTTAGTGGGGACACCTGCAATCATCGCAGTTCGAGTACAGGCTTTAAAAATGGGTTCGTTCATCGCGCCTCCCAAAAGAAAAACGCTCACAGTGTGAGCGTTGATATTGAACATTATCCCAAGAGGTAACGGGCAATTTCACCCGCACCACCGATGAGTAGACCAGCCACGACGATGTTAAGGGTTTCCATAACGGTAGCGTCTTGAAACAGGTATTTGTAGCCCGCCCACATTAAGGCAACAGTCACGGATGCAATGGATGCACCACGTAGAATTGAGGCGATGTTATCCATGAAGTCGTTGACTTTTGACAACCCACCAGAAGCGTGTGCCAGCTCAGGGTCAAGTAGAAAAAAAGCCGCCAGAATCACGGCAAGCGAGATATTAATCTGACGAGTAGAGAGAGAATGAAAAGAGTTTGTCATTGTTGTGTGCTCTTTAAAAACCATAAAGGTGTGTACCATACACACCAAAAAGCCGCTTACTGAGTGAACAATAAGCGGCTTTATGCTGAGTATGGTTTTGATGAAGGCATAGCCTTATCTTGTGCCACGGCGAATTGAAGATAGGTTAACTTCAATAGCAATAAGGGCGAACCCTTGATGAATTTACTCACGAGAGTAAATCAAGCATTTTTAGAGACGAGTAATCGTCTAATTCTTGAGGCATATACCCCAAGTTGCGAAGCGGATCAGTTTTTCGATTGATCGCATTCGCTGAACGCAACGCTTTCTCATACGCAGATAACGATCGTTTGAATCGACGACCTTTTGTTATTGGTTGTGAACGCTTTGGTTTGGTAACAAATCGAGTGCTGCGCACTTGAACAATTACAGCCTGTGTAGGCTTATGTTTTAAAACTTTGGTTTGCATTTTACTTATAAAAAAAAGAGATAAAGAAGCCTATTCACATTAAGGTTTTCTAGGCAATAAACCGCCCCTAGCCACCGTCTGCTAAACGTGGGGTGTGTTTGACGAATTATTCTCTGGGCATTCGTCGTCGAGATGAACTGTGCACAAAATACGTTGTCTCAACGTTTTCGGTACGGTGTCATGTCTGCCGTGGCACAAGTTTTTAAAGAACCCAAGCATGTGAGAAAAATGCTTGTATAAGAGTTATTTAACAAGAATATTAATCAAAAGTCAACTTTGTTTACATGCAATGTAAACAAAGTTGACTTAAGTTCTGTTATAAGTGCATGATTAATAAATGAATTTATGTGAAAATGCACTGTTTGAAAAGATTTACGATTATCGGGGGTCTATACAGTGTTATTTAAAAAAGAGTCGTTCGACAGCATTGGTAGTAGAGTTAAAATGGCTATACATATGCGAGGAAAGACGCCTTCCGATATAGAAAGAGAGACAGGAGTCTCAAAAAGTTATATATCGAGGGTTATAAATAACAAGATATTAAATCCAAAAAAATTCATTAAAATGCTCTCAGAGCATCTAGGTATTTCTGAAACATGGCTTGTAGACGGTGTAGGAAGTATAGATAGCCCTTCAGAAAATAATATTCGAGTTTTTGATATAATTAAAAATAAAACAACAAATTCGATAGTTGTATATGACAATGAAAAAAGTATATCTAGTAGTAATCTTTTAGGTTGGAAAGGTTTTACACATTCGCCATATAATGAAAACTCAATAGTAGTAACTACAGGTGATTTTAATAATACAGATGGAGAGTATGTTTTAAGGAAAGACAATGAATTTTTTATTGCAATGAGAGTAAACTGTGTTTATGAATCTAAATGGCTGATGAAAAAAACGCTTGAAAAAATAGTAAATATATATGATTACGAAGTTATAGGAATGATTATATTTACAATAGTTAGTGGTAACATACGAAAGATTGAGATTACTTAATGCAACTAAGTATATATAAGTTAAATAACAACGATATTGAATATACAGATAACAATGGAAATGAATACACGTCATCATTGGCTTTTGTTGTTGAAAGTCAAATGATTGAATACTTCAACAATGATGATAAATTAGAAATAGTAGATTTGTACAAACAAAGGTACAAGTCGGATCTAGTTGTTGAAACCGGATTGTGGGGGGGAGTGTCGATATACAAAACGTCAAATGTATCTTATCTGAGTATGTTGCGATGTTTATTCTATATGTGTATGTTCATATCAGTACTATTAGCCCCAAGAGAAATTACGATACTCGGCATGAAGCAACCAGGTGGTATCTTGTTTTTTTGTTTATCTTTTTTGTTTATTGATACAATTTGTCAATCCTATGGTTATTTAGCTGCTAGGAAAACTCTTCTTATTAATGCGGTATTAATGTTTATATCTGGAGGCTTGATTTATGCAACATCTCTGTTTCCCGCTGTTTCTAACGATACTGATTATCAAAAGGTGGTTTTTGATGGTATGGTTAAATTATGTTTTATTAACGGCATTTGTTCATTAATCGCAGATCAAATTAATGCAAAGATTTTTCAAAAAATAAAGTTTTTGACTATGAATCGCTCGTTATGGTTGAGATCGATTCTTTCCACTTTGGTTAGTCAGTTCTTTTTTACGGTTTTTTGGATTTCATTTTTCAAATTTGATAATTTATTTAAATTTGAAACGTATTTATTTATTCTGTCAAATTTTCAAATGAAAGTCATCTTTGCATTAGCATTGATACCTTTGCTTTATTACACGACTTGGTTTTTGTCAAAGAGAATTAAGTTTTGACTTTTTTGCTTCTATAAATACTCTCGGCATAACAAGATTAATGCTGTCAGAGTGTTCATAATAATTATAAGCATATTTTATTAATTTATCGTAATATCCATCAGGAAGAGGGACGCTGAAGTTAGATTGATTGGAATATGCTTTTATTGCTCCTGATTTAAAAATCTTGAAAAAACCATCTCTATCAACACAGTACTTAAAGTCTTTGCTATATAGATTATTAATAATAAAACCATTGTTAGATAATAACTCACTATAATCGACAAGGTTTTCAAGGTGCATGCAAGGGAAGGTGAATGATGGTTTAAGTTCAGGGAATTCATCACGAAAAAAATCATCTATCATAACAGTTATTGATGGGCACCAGTTTTTTTTAAACGATGATTGCACATAAAAGCTTCCGTTGTCAGATAATAGGGACTTTATTACTAATAGCGATTTGTTTATATTTGAAAACCATTGAATGGATGAGTTGGATACAATGACATCAAAGTTTACGCTTAGATCTAAGTTTTCAATATTTTTGTGCTTGTAAATTACATGGCTATCTTTGTTTTTTTTCGCCTCTTTAATCATTTCGCTTGATTTATCGATAGCTATCATTTGAATTGGATTCATTCGGCTGTAAAAAATTTCAGAAACCCGACCAGAGCCACAGCCAACATCTAACACGTTTTGGGGTTTGTAGGGAAGTAAATCACATAGTTCCAGTGCTGCATCTTGTTGAACAATGCCATTCGTATAATATTCCTTAGCGTAATTTTTATACATATTTTCTCTTTATGGTGATTAAAACTGATAGGTTATCGAGTAAACATTACCAGAAATAAAATAAATGGAATACAAAAAGACTTGATGAGGAAGTACGTTTCCACTATAATTTAAACATCTTGAGCGTCATAGTGCATTATATAAAGCACACGCTATATAGCTTGTTCTATATAGTGTCCTTAGCTCAAGTAGAGTGTGTTGGACCCTCAATCCAACTAGATAGCATTCGCAAAGAGCCGCCTTACCGATCGTAGGCGGCTTTTTTGTATCTGTGTTTTTTACTGTTTGATTTTTAACGAGATCTTGTGTAAATTGATGTTTCATTGTTTGGCGTGAGAAACCAAACAACCCTTAAATCGATCGGAATCAAAACATGAACAGACTTTTTCTGTCTTGCCAATTGCAAGCAAAACTCAGACTCAGAACTCAAGTAATAACCAGTAATGATAATGGCTATCTTAATGATATCTGTTTAGGTTATGGCTTAGAGGGTGAGTCAAATGTTAGTCAATAATCCCCCTCAAACTCTTACCAAAGCTGAATACGACAAAGCGTATCGAGCAAAGCGTAAGGCTCGTAAGCATGAGTTGATTGAATTGCATCATGAAGTTGTTTCACGCGAGCAAGAAACCACCCCTAACTTTAAGTTTGGTTTTTCTAAACGTCGTTTGCTTCGTTCAGGTGAATGGGTAGATCTACCGCATGAGTACGCCTATATCCTAAAAGGTTGCGAGGAATACATCACTAACCCTCAACGCTTCCCTAGTCTTTTTGCTTGGGGCGGTGCAGCCGTCAATAATATTCAGTGTAGGGAGCTAATAGCAAAAGCTTTAGCGTGTATTCTACCTAATACCGATTTGATAGGCGGTCGCATAGGTTTGCCGACTGAGGCAGGACTCAAGACTATCAGCTATGACCAATTGCAAGAAGATTACGCTTTACGTTGGGGTGAGTTCATATCGCCTAAGTCGTTTGCTAAAGTTATGAAGTACCTAAAACGTGCCTCTTACGTTTACACTGAACGGATCAACGTGTGTGTGGACGACGAGAACGGAACAGTTCGTAGTGCGGCTGGCTATAAGCAGTTCACGGCTAAATTCTTCAATGACTTAAAAGTCACCACTAAGTACAAAAATATCTGTCAGCTTATTATTGCCACTCGTGAACGAGCAACCAAACAAGGCTTACGCTTTGATTGGTTAAACTTCCGCACGATCGCATCGGGTATTCAAGAGATTTTTAACGCCTCTCGATTAAATGAATACACGGGTAATACATCGAGCTGGTTATCGAGCTACCAAGCTCAAGAACAGCTATCCTTACATCCTCATTAAGAAATCCGCATGTATCCGCTTAACGGCGGAGGCTTCGTCGCACCTATATTAAGCTATCGGTCAAAAATTAACCAAAACAAGCCGGTGTTTCATCGGTTTTCCGGCTTAGTACGTTCTCTTTTGCGCGATGTTAGTTTTGATATGGCCATCTTTTTAAAAGGTAGTGCAAGTAATGGTTTATAGAAATAACCTAAAAGAGCTACTGCGGTTATGTGTACTCCGTAGTTAAACTTTGTATGTATATAAATACTTAAATAAATATAGGAGAAGTAATCTTTAGTTATGGTTCGTGCTGGCTGCTATATTGGAGCGTAGCGGAAATGTAGAGACAGTGCGAAGCCGACAAGCGATAGCGCGTCAGTCTCAGCCCCCACGTTCAACTTGATCGATCCTCTAAAAGCAGTCGCTTCGCTCCAAGATACCTACAGCCAGCATTACGTTATAAACACAACTGTTCATATAGCGCACTAGCTGGCTGCGCTGGTTCTTTCTTTTGTCATCCGACAGGAAACTTCTGTACATGTACGCTTGGTTTCGTGGAACCACACAAAAGCAACAGTGGATAATTTAACGACAGTGACCACATTATCCGCTTCGCGGGTCTAGCAGGGGAAAGAGGTTGATTTTTACGCCTTAGCTATGTCGACCCATTCAGGGATTATAAAACGCGGTTACAAAGCTTCTTACTCGCTACGCGAGCGCGTTCTGTATTCGTCGCACAGCGACTCATAAAAAGTGACAGCCGTAGTCAGCAAGATCTTTTTTGATCTTAACAGATCTTGCTCTCTGCATTTCATTACTGAATACATTGCTAGTGTTACGCTGTAACTATTAGGGCGGGTATTGAAGTCATCTGGAAGGGGTTCTACGCCGGAACCCCAGAAAATTCCGTCACGAAAGCTAAATGCCATCAATAAATACAACAAATAAGATATTTATTGTATTTATCTTATTTATGCAACATCGAAAACCATTCATAAAGTTCTTCATCAGAAAATTCTTGCGCCATTATAGCAATGCTTCTTATAAAATTTGAGCGATCTAGACTTAACTCATCTCCCTTTGAGTATGAGATTGCGTTCAGTCTTTTCGGTATAGAATCAAGATAACCTACTTCTGTTTTTGTCAGTGACATCGTAACTGGTTGTTTCTTTTCTGCGATTATTTTGGGACGCCCGACAGGGTTTGAGGTCTTAGGTTCAGCTCCATCAACAAAACTTGAAGCATCTTTAATTTTGTTTTCCTGTTCTTTTAACTTTGCTCTAGAAAGCATTTATCGACTCCTTTAACAAGCAACTAATCTCAGCCTTAGCTTTACTATCTTTCCATTCATGGACACCTCTTGCAGCACCAAAAGCATCACGATGAGCTTTTCTATCTGCCACTACAGTTCGCATCAGTTTAAATTCAGGATATTCTACTAATAGCTTCTTAGCTGCTTGTCGTTCTTCTGTAGAGTTTGTTGGCGCCATATTAATAAAGATCGACACGCTTAGATCGGGGTTGTAATCACGTGCATGCTCAACAGTTTCGGCCATGTGTTCTAACAACTCCAAATCTGCTTGGCTGGCTTTTGTCGGCATAATCATCAAATTCGCGACTAGCATTGCACTGCGCATTTCTCGACTGTCTCTACCAGCCGCATCGACAATAATATAATCATATTGTTTAAGTTCATGCTTCAGCTGCTTTGTTATATTACCCTCCAAACAAATGCATGGGAAATCAGGCAATTCAGACTCTAATCGACGCTGATTCCAGCGATAAAGTGTTTTCTGTGGGTCAGCATCAATTAATAAAATACGATCCGTTTTCCCTTGATAATGCTCATGTGCCAAAGCACAAGCCAAATTAATAACAGTGTTGGATTTTCCAACCCCTCCTTTTTGATGACCTAATAAAATAAGCTTACTCATAGACTATTCCTTCTAAATTTGGTTTACCAACAAGGTAGCCATCACGATCAAGCTACACACAAAAACCCCAAAAAAGCCCTTTACTAGCACTTTTACATTTGCTCCTTGCAAGTAAGCAAACATAGCTATAACTAAAACAGCAATCGCAAGCCCAAAAACGTAGTGGACATTATTCTCTAGTAGCTCCATAACCTGTTTTCCTTCAATTCGTCAGTAAAGCCGGAAATACAAAAAACAGGCAGATTGAAAGCACCAAGCCAAGTCCAACGGTAATGTACTTATGTTTGTCGCTTGGTGTTGGTAGTACGCCTGTAAAAAGTATCAGGTACACAATCACTAACAGTGATAAACCCATGTAGTAAAAAATATCCACGTCGAATTGCTCCATCTTATTTCCCCTCAGTCGCGATAACATAAATATCATATATATAATATTTATGTTATGCAATATAAATATCATGTATATGATATTTATTGTAATTATAAGAATAAAAGAGGTGATTTAAAAGCATTATACCGCATGTCATTCCTAGAGGCAGATTATGTGCCCTTATGTTCAATGCAACTCACATTATAAAAATCAATAACTTAATAGAATCTTCGCCTTTTAGAAGATTCCATCATGAAGTATCACGAAATGACCAAAAACTATATTTTTCGTGAATTTGAATGCCATTTATCAGTAAAAGAAGCCGCTGAACTTTGTTTTAAATCCGTGAGAAACGTCACAGAGTGGGACAAGGGAAAATTGATACCTAACGAGTGCAAAAGACTAATGAGAATGCACAGAAGACTAGAACTGTCATCAAATAAAGAATGGCAAGGGTTTAAAATGGAAAACTCAAAACTCAGGATACCAACAGGAGATTTGGTATCACCGCAACAAATACTCACCGGACTCGCCCTTATTGAGATCAATTCAGAACTAGAAATCAAAACCTCAACACAACTATTAAAACTATCGAGAGCCATTAGCACCGTAAAAACAAAATAAGAAAAAGGGAGCATAAGCTCCCTTTATCACAATATCGTAGACTTGATTACTATCCTTAATTCCTTATCAACGCGCTCAGTACGCTCAGAACGGAATATAGCGCCAAGATAGGGAATATCCTTTAGAACCGGAACGCCTGAAACGCGCTGGCGTTCATCACTCGATATAAGGCCACCGAGCATTATTGTTTGCCCATCCTTAACGTTAACAACCGTTTGCAATGTTCGCTTATTGGTGATGATATCCGAGGCTATCGAGGAATTTGTAACGGCTTGAGATTCCTGATTAATCTGCAAAACTATTCTATCCTCGATAACATGAGGCACAACCTCAAGAGAGACGCCCACATCTTGCCGCTCAATTTGCTGAATAGTATTACCGCCGTCTGTGACTTCCTTTGAAACCAAAAACGGCACGTTCTGACCCACCGTTACATAGCCGCGCTCTCTATCCATCACCAAGATGTTAGGCCGAGAAAGCAAATCCGTATTCTCATTGGTCTTAACCGCCTTGATTAGCGCCTCAAAATCACCACCCGTAAATATCATTGCGTTATCAGTCGCTAAATCAATAATCGAGGTATTAGTAACAAAGCCAGCGTTTTTCAAGGCAATCTGCATATTAACGCCGACCTCTTGAGAATTATCGATAGAAGTTTCAGTAATGATCGCCTCTATGAAAACTTGTCTTTGTGGCGTATCGATTCCAGATATTAGAACGTCGATTTGCTCTAATTGGTCACTTGTTCCCGTCACGATTAAGCCATTAGTGGAGGGTAATATCTCAACCGTAAAATTATGCGCAGGTCTATCCTTTACCATCTGCTTACTAGTTGCCGATAACGTCGATTGCAACAACTCAGATATCTTAGTATTACGAACATGAGCTAATCGATAGAGCTTAACTAGTGCGGGCTCAATATTCTGTATCGATGAATCCAGCGGCTTAACGACATAGAGGCCATTCTCATACGTCACGTAATAGCCATGCGCACTTAATACGTTATTAAAAAATGAAGCGTACTCACTTTCTTCTAAATTTGGCGCAGTAAAGCTCACCGTACCAACAACGCCAGCACCAACAACAATCGACTGATTTAACTCACGAGCACCCCACGAAACAAATTCAGCAATAGGCGTGTTCGATGTTTCAAACACAGCAGGCTCAGCACGTAAATAAGGTGAAACCGTGAAGAGTGCAGATAGCGCCATAATGTGGAAAACCTTGTAAAACGATAAAGCTGTTTTCCAATGGTTTACGCACAAATGTCTGATTAGCAGAGTGGGGCGCTGTATATATTCGCTCCGCGAGCAATAAGTTTTTTCTTTTTTGTTTTTCTTTTTTAAAAGCAAAATCATAGTAGTCGTCTCCATTTAATCTAGCCTTTAGACTGCACCGAATAACCAACACAAAGAGCGCAGATAAATGTCACGATTGCCCAATATTGATGCTCATTAATAATTAAACATACAGTTGCAGCAATCCAACCAAGCTTGATAGCAACAACAGCTAAAATAGCGATACGATGAAAGGAATTATCATTAGGACTTACAGAAGACTTGCTCATAAGACTCACCTTGAATGAGGTTGATATGACAGCGCGAGACAGGTTCAAACGTATAACCAAGCGCTGATAATTCGACACTGTTTAAACGTGTGCCGTTTTTGTCTATTTCAAAATAAAGTGGCTGATTAGGCATTCGCATGTAACTGACAATCTGATAACCCGTTAAATCGACTTTGGTTATATCGATAGATTTTTCGACGTTGTCAGCAGAAGCGACTTGCTGCACTTGTGGCTCTGGCGAAACTAATTCCGTAATCGCAAATGAAGCGATAGCGCCAGCCGCGAACATGGCAATGCGTGAATACTTGCGGAAATGAATTTTCGTAATACGCATAATATTCCTTAATGTATAAGGGACGGTATATCGACCATGCGTATACCATGATGGAAGAACAGTATAAGTACCGCAGTCATAATGGTCTGAAAACGCTTGTTTAGTGTCGTAAGTGGCGTAAAGGTCTGTACCAAGCAAATGCCATTTATCAACCGTAAGGGATTGAGCGCTATCACCATATTTCACAATACCGATATGCAGCTTTGGTAATGGCAGCCTTAATTGACCGAGAGAAACAACCCTAATCAAAGTCGATATAATGGGGATTTGCATTCTATCGAGACGACGACAAAACACTGTGTGCTCAGCCAGTGCGAGACGAGCTTGTTTATCGACAATTGAAATGTCCTGCACGATAAAGATAATGTCCCATCCAAGTTTACGAGCATGGAGAAACCAGTTGATAACGTCCTGCCTGCTTTTGTCGTTCCAAGTGCGTGAGTTAAACCATGTACCGCATTCGTCGAGCACCAAGAGCCCATTTTTACGTTCATCATAAGAAGTATTACCTTTTCCTAATGCCTCTAAATCCTTAATCGTTGGCTTATCAGGCACTCGATACAGGCGCGTATTTTTCTTGTTACGCCCAAGCATGAAATGAAGCTTGATATCGAGGTTAGTAGCCACAGGAACGCCCCGAAAAAATGCATCTCGGATACGACCAACCGAAATGAGCGATTTGCCAGCGCCTAACTTTCCCGTTACGAAATAAACAGCCATTAGCCTGAAATCTTAGTAATTGCGTAAAATTGCCATTGCCAAACCCAGCGAATAATACGGGCTGAAAAAATAGCACTCAAACAAGGAACAGCATTAGATGGCACGAAATAAGAAAACCCCTGACTTAAACCAGGAGGGGACACATAAGATAAACCCTCGATAATTAAAGTTATGCCAAGCGCTATCGAAGCCGCGAGCGCAATTATCATCGTGAGAACAGTTAAATTAATTGCTAGACCACGACTTAAACGAACCGCAAACCATGCAAGAACCGTCGAGGCCAACTGACCAAGAAACAAGGCAATCGCTGGTATTTTTAGAGCATTGCCAATCGATGAAATAATAGGTAATAACACTACTGGAACAGCCATAATTAGCGCCTATTCAGATAAGGGACAGTGCCAGAGACTGGCGTTACACCGTTAAGTAAAATGTCTATCAAAGTCCAAAGGGTATAGATATACATAAGGAAAGAAGCGATAGCCTTAAACTTAACGGAAAATTCACAACCAAAATCAATTGAACCACCAAATGGACTAGGCAATGAGAAAGAAGTGCAATCACCAATATCAGGCAAAGCACGAATAGCCAAATCAGCCGCGCTATCCATATACCCCTTAATCGGTGAAAGCCTTGATTCATCTAAATATGAATTAGCCGCTTGAGTGATTTCAGCCTCAACAACAGCAAAGCTGCTATTAACGGAATCATTGATTTGGTCTGTAGTCGTCTTAACAAGCGTTGAATTCATGCCCGAAGCACCCTCACAACTTAAAGGGTCTGTATTAGGGTCACAGGGACGAGTCTCATTTAATTTGCTAATAATGGCTCTAGTATCTGCACTAGCGCTATCGGTTTGACTGTTGATAGCACCGACAATACTAGAATCACCTGCCATAATCGCACCCGTCTGTTGGAGTAATAATTGTTTTTCAGCCTCGTGAATATCAAAATCTTGCTTCATTTGCTTATCAATAGTGACGCCGATTTCATTATTAATTTTACTCAACTGACTGAGCTTATTATTAACATCAGAAAAACCCGTGTTTAAATCAGTATTCAGAGCGGTAGCCGCAGCGTTATGATCTCGGTTCATATTTTGAATTGCTTCCAATACCGCAGTATCAGTCGTTTCCTCTGGAATAACGTCATCAGGCTCAGGCTTATCGAAACCTGGCGGCTTAGGATTTGACGTGTCAGGATTGTCGGGATTAAAACCACCACTTGGTGGGGTCACTGGCTTAGTTGGGTCAAGGTCTGCTAAGCACTCAGGCCAATGAGCAGAACCAATAACACAATCAGCAGCCATAACACATTTAAGGTCTAAAAAAGGATCTATGAGGTCGTTACCGTTATTACACTCAGCAACAAAAGTACCACCCTGAACATGACACTCATTATCAGCATCTATAATTTGGTCAATGGTAGATTGACGGTCGCAGAAAGGGATATTTTCACATAGGCCAGTATCAGGATTTAAAACAGTATCACCCTCACAAACAACAGGTTCTTCACAAACACCATTAACCATTTGTTGACCAGCCGGACAACTTGAGACGTAAACCATGCCACCAATGACGGCCTGTTTAGCCTTATTGCCGTCAACATATCGAGCGCCTATACGATAATCACCATAAGTCATATTTAAGACCGCCCCCTTGCGAGAACCGAAACGAACAAAGGTCTTACCGTTACAATAATTTTTAAAAACGTTGTCATCCATCGTAAGACCAACGCTAAGAGCGCAACCCTCAATGAAATAATTAGAATCCAAAGAAGTAATCTGAACAATGGCCGACTGAGCACTAAACGAAGCACCGAGAGATGCAAGTAATAAAACGATGATTTGTTTAATGTTCATTTGTTCACCTAAAATTTAAAGAAAGTAGGGCAGCAACGCCGCCCCACTGATAAAAAAAAGTTAGCTTGCTTTGTTTGCAGCTTTCTTGAATAGTTTCATACCGATAAAACCAACCGTTAGAAGTGTTACGATAGGCCATGCAGCGGCGATAACGTCAGTTGCGAACGTGCTAACCGCTGTAAAAGCCGCTTCCGCTTCCGCTGGTAGAGCAGCAGAGGCAGTTGCAGAGCCAAGTAGAGCGCCAACAATAAGAGTTGCTTTAGTTACGTTTTGTACTTTCATGGTTAATTCTCCTTTTTAGAAAACCATTAGTTAGAGGTGGATACCTCAATTGCTTGTTTAAAAATCAAAAATTGTTTACCGATTACATAACCGAGGACAAGCGATGAACCAAATGACCCAACCATAAATTCGATGGATAACATTAGCGTTGCCCTCCAATAAACCAACCGATACCAAGAATAACCACGCAAAGCGCGATAAAGACCATAAGCTGGAAATTTTCGAGCAGTGCGATTAGCTGATTAAATTGAATATCAGTCATGGCTTAATTCTTACTTATTGCTTTCTGGCAATGCGAACAGGTGGAAGCCAGTCAAAGACACGTGCTTACCTTCGTCATTACCGAAACTGAATGCTTTATATTCCACTTCAAAATTCATGCGCTTACCGATGAATTGCTTTAGGATTTTACCGCCTTCACCGCCATTCCATAGGTCAGTGCCGATTTTTACTTCAATCGTTGACGTAGGGTTAGTAGTGATTAGATTTAGCTTACCAATCTGAATTTGCTGACCAGTTCCACGGTCAGTTTTTGTCTCTTGGATGATGTCGCTATCATCTAAAATCATGCCTTCTAATTTCATTTTTTCGAGTCCTCTATATTTCAGTTTTTTTAAAAGCGGGAGTTATTGACACAAGTCCAAGGGCAATTTCAATGCCTATGCCCAACGGGCTGCGCCCATTGAGCACAGGCATCGAAATCGCCGAAGAGCAAGAGAGCCTCAAGCTCCTCGTAATATGCGCAAGCGTCCTCATATTCTTGGAATCGCTTCTCACACATGCGCTCGTATTCTTTCTCTTGTTCCAGAGCGTCAAAGAAGTCCACAACACCTGTCATGATTTGCTCTTGAGCAGCTAGGAACTTCTCTTTGTTTTCCGTTTGCCAATTGCGGAAGCGAGTGCAAAGAAAAATCTGTTTAAACATTACGCCATTGATGCGACCTTGAGCGGCGTCACCAAAGCGAGTAGGAGAGTATTCGCCCGAAGCTAATAGTTTTTCGATTGCGTCAGGGGCGTTATATTGAACGCGCACAGGCTGGTCTTTGCGCTTAACAAAAACACCACCCATAGCCGCGCAAAAGTCTTTCCAATCACCGATATCAGCAGCCTTGCGAATTTTCTCAAGCATGAAATGCTCAGGTTCTGTAAGGTCAGTCAGCACAGCGTCATCCTCTTTGAATTCTTCTCTAAAACGACGCATTTCGCGCCATACCGTGACCGATGGACCACCGATAAATTGAAATTGACGAATCTGATTAACACGCGCCCAAGAAACAACACGCTCAGCCGCCTCAATACCACTCAGCGACGAACTTTTGTCCGAGTCGATGTGTTTACCATCTATGTTTTTACTTAGGTACTTAGCCACGTAACCAACCGCGCTACGTTCAGAATCAATATATTCAGAAGTGAAACGGTGTTTTTTAGCGCCTTTTTCATTTGGTGAATCTTCAAGGGCTAAACGCTTGAATTCAGCCGTGACAATGTCACGGTGTTCAGGAAGCATAAACAGCAAATAGTGGTGGTGCGGCGTACCATCTTGATGTGGCTCAACGATGCGCATCCCGTAAAGCTTGATGCCTTTTTTATCGAGAATCTTGCCAAGCGCTTGCCAAATATCTAATAGGTAGGTGTGAGCTTGTTTAGCTGTAGGCTTGCGAGCATCCAGCCAGTTCTGATTAACTTTACCCTTTGAAACCGCGTGAAAGCGACTAGGGGTAGTCGACGTATAGAACGCTGAAACGTGACCATTTTCGCGCGCAATTTCTTCAAAGCCACGCAAGCGAGTGAACATTTCACCACGGCGGATTTCAGGATTAGAAACCGACTTGTCAGAAAGCTCAGCAATCGTAAACCAGTTATCCATATCATCCGCGTCATAACAAACCGTATTTTCTAATGCATTACGGTTTGATTGATTACGCTCACGTTGACGCATAACAGAAAAATCAGAACAGTAAACTTGCTTGTTACGCTGAACAAGTGCCAAGTCTCGTGCAACCTGTTCAACCGTGTAAGCGCATTTCTTTCTAAGCTGACGGCGAAGAAATACCTCATCACAAACGCGATTAACCAAAGAAAAGAGCTCACCTTTGTTACTCTTTTCTTTGATTAATTCATCACGGAACGATAGGCCAAGCGAATCAAGTAAACGCATGGCACAAGGGAAGCGCTCGCGCTCTGGCAAAACGGCAATTTGCTTTTTGAAAGCGAAAGACTTAGCCGCAGCTAATGCCTTAATTTCCTCATCAGACATTGCAGCGCTATGGCTGTTTATCATCAAGCGGTTATGAGCTGCCTCAAGTTCAATTAAAGCGGCAGCCGAATCTTTCTTGTTTACAATATCTAAATATGATCGCGTCATATGGCGGCTAAAATCACCATGACGAAAACAAGCACGGTACAAGTCACCACATACTTTGTTGTTAACCGGCGCGAATGTTTCAGATTTATCAATGACAAGAATTTGATTAGCTAACATTTGCGCGTGTTGAGCGCGGCATTTCGCTTTATAGTCAGCAGTAGGAGAAACGTTATTTACATACGTTTGAACGTGGTCAAAAAGATAATCCTTATCATCCTCAGACCAATAAGAAAGGCGGTTCGGGTCAGAGAACTGAACGAAATCAATTGTTTCGAATTTGCCCGGAGAGACTTCAACTGTACGTAACATTATTGAGCCTCCGTAACTAGAGTAGAGAAATGGCGTTTTGGTTGCTCATCAGCACAACCCTTAATGAAATAGTATTCATCGTTGGTAATGACACGGTCATCAAACGATGAATCAATTAAAGACTGACAAGCCTCAATGTTATAAAACGAACTAACATCGTCATATGCTCTGAGAGAAATCTCAGAGGAACCAGAATGAAAAATGACAATATATAAAACAACACAAGTTACGATACCGACAAAAACGAAAGGAGCCTGCTCATAAAGCTCTTCTTTAAATAAGCTCATTGGTCACACTCCGAATGCTCAACATCTAGAACAATTAAAGAGCCGTAACCCAAGAAATCTGCAATCAACTCAACGTGATGAAAATTGAAACTTGAAACCGTTGTACCAGTACCGAACTGGATGAAGTAAGAATTGGTCAATTCGTCGTAATGAAACGAAACTTGCGAAATTGTTGTTTCAGCAACAATAACGTGAGAAATGCCACGACCGCGGAAGTTGAAACCAAGAGCAACAGAAACGGTATTAGCCGAAGGCTTAGTAAACGATGTGATGTAGCTATGAGGGGAACACTTAGGGCGGAACGTTAGTTTCTTTCCGTCATTCTTAATTTCGTAATCCATAACAACCACCTTGAACAGTTGAATTGGCTAAGTGGTTCTAAACGAATGTTTCAAGGACAAACGTCCCCGAACCACAAAGCCAAATTGAGCGCCCGAGA
>NZ_AFWF01000302.1 GCF_000222605.1 Vibrio ichthyoenteri ATCC 700023
TTCTAAGCATTAACGGTGAGAACAAACCAATATCATCAGCGTACTCGTGGCTAAATTCAGCAATTAAGGCAAACGCTTCACGCGCTTTGCTGGTTTTCGCTTTACTCTCAATAGCTTGATGTAGCTCACTCAACGCTTGCTGTTTTTGCTCGCCAGATAAGTTCATCACCACAGAGAAAAACGCTCGCAGACCCGCCGCACTTGGTCTGTCTTGCAGGGCATCAATCTCACTGCGCAATGTTTCAATATGGGCTTGATTAAACAGCGCCACAATATCATTGATTGGTCGAAAGCCGTTCATCGCTTTATAGAAGGTTAATGCATAAACCAATTCTGGCTTATGGTTAGCGTCTTTATAGTTACGATTGCCAGCCGCCAGTTCAATACCTTGCAAGTTTTCTTTTTGATAACCTTGGATAGCTTTACTGCGGCTTGGATGTACCTGCACTGACAACGGTTTATCGGCCGATAAAACCTTAAACAAATACGGTAGATCGCCAAAACGTTCAACGGTGTAATCGCCTAATACCGATACTGGATCTTGCGCGATGAGATCAGACAGTAGCATGCCGTTACTGGCAATTTTTGAGCAACCATTTGGGTGCGCACCCATCCAAATTTCTGCTTGAGGTTGATGATCTGGATTGCCAATACCAAATAACTCAGTGATCGCTGTTTGGCTACCCCAGATGTAGTTTTGAATAACATTATCAAGTTTGTATAAGGCATGACTCATGAAGAGGTTCTCTATAGATTGGTTTGAGATGATTTCAGCACTCGAGATAACGCTTAGGGGAAGAGGGTTATGCCAATAGCATGTGGCGAGGATACGTATAATCTTTCCATCCACCCGGTCCATACCAACACAACCAGAATAGCCGTCGCTGAAATACCACACTTATTAGCGGCAGATAATCTGCGCTAAAAACGCTCTATTTTCAGGTAGTATTCCAATTAATGCTGAGATCGCCTCAGCATTAATTGATAAACCGATAAAAACTAGAGTAATAAGAATAAAATCGCAGACAATGCCAAACCAATACCTAACACCATTGGATACGCTTGTGCGCTAATATCTCGTGCCATTTCAGGCTGCTCAGGCTCAGCTTGTTCGACTCGCTCTGAAGTGCACTCCTCCAAGTTAGCCACAGGTGCTGATTCTTCTTCGCCGGCACCAAACAGAGCCATTACCTCCTCTGTGGTATTGGCCTTTAGTAATGCCTCACGAAAATCATCTTCAACCAAAGAAGAAGTTAACGTGGTCAATACCGCCATATGGGTTGATCCCGCTTCTGCTGGCGGAATAGCCAACAAGAAGATCATATTGACGGGCTCATCGCCATCAAGACCTTGCCATTGCAACTCCTCTTTAACCAACGCACAGGCAAATACCGGCTCGGTCACGGCGATCGATTTACCATGCGGCACAGCAAGATATTCACCCAAAGCGGTTGGGCCTTCTTCTTCACGCAGCAATACCGCATCTAAAAACTGCTGACGGTTGGTCAATTTACCCGCTTGATCAATTCGGTCAGTCAGTGCATTGATGGCAGCAAAACGGTCGTCAAATACCGCATCAAGCATGATCAAATCTGGAGAGGTAAGTTGTGCTAATTTCATCATCGGCTCCTGTTAGTTGGCTAGCCAAACAAATTGATATGGGTTTAGAGTAAATTGCGCGGCAAACTCGTGACCAGAGATAAGATCACGGCCACCAGCCGTCAGTGATACCGCTTGCGTTGTCGCAGACAGATTGACCACAAAACGGATCGCCTCATCTCCCTCGCCACGTTGTAAACCAAATAGCTGCGGAGATAACTCAAGTACTAACTGCTTAGATGTTGGAGCAAACGCGCTTTGTTGTTTACGCAATGCCAGCAGACGCACCATCTCGGTATAAATTCGGTTACGTAGCGAGCCAGATTCTGCCAATTCGGCTTCTAGGCTCTCCAGTTCAAATTTTTCACGGTTGATGCGGCGATTAATCCCCGACTCCACCATACCTTGCACATCGTTCTCACTGCCGAGCAAGCTATGGTAATAAACCGCTGGAACGCCAACAAACGACAACAAAATCGCTTGCGCCGCTAAGAACTTATTCGCCTTGGTTTCGGCATCATCTTCTGGCTCGGTGATCGCACTTAGGTAGTTGATGTTTAGCTCGTATGGCGATTGCGACCCGTCACCATTGTTCTTGTAGTTAACTCGACCACCTTTGCGCTCTACCTGCTCGCACATCATTTGACGATCATAATTGGTTAGGATGCCTTCAGTTGGACGCACACCAATACCATCATGGCTAGCAAGGAAGTTAAAGTAGGTCGTTTTACGGCCTTCTTCCAACGATGCCATCGCTTCTGCGGTCAAGCCTTTTGCCCACTCGGTCAATACTTGACTGTCTTGGCATAGGAACGCATGCAACGTTAACGGTGGCAGTGGGAACTGATACACCATGTGCGCTTCGTCGCCTTGACCAAAGTAAGCAACGTTCTCTGGATGCGGCACATTGGTTTCAGTGATCAGCAGGCTACCCGGTATCACTTCATCCATTACAATGCGCCACAGCTTGATGATTTCATGCGCCTCTGGCAGGTGGATACAGCTCGTATTGAGCACTTTCCAGATAAAACCAATCGCATCAAGACGAATAGAACGGCCACCGTTTGCAGCGTACATCAATAGAATATCGATACTCTCTAGCAACACTTTAGGTGAGTGGAAGTTAATGTCGATTTGGTCGTCTGAGAAGGTCGTCCACACATGGGCCGTTTCGCCGTTGGCTTTGGTAAATGGCGTCAGCAAAGGCAATGCACGTGGGCGTGTCACACTTGAGTAATCAAGCTCAGGGTCAGAAACGACAAAGTAATCTTGATATGCTTCGTCGCCAGCTAAAAAGCCTTGGAACCAATCACTGCTTTTCGAAATATGGTTGATCACGCAGTCGTACATCAAATCAAAGTTTTCTGCGAGCGCATTAAGCTCTGCCCAGTCACCCAAGTTTTCATCCACCTTGCGGTAATCAACCACACTAAAACCGTCGTCTGAGGTGTATGGGAACATTGGCAAAATATGGATATTACTAATGGCCTCTTTTAGATACTTATCCGCAAAGCACTTCATGGTTTGCAGGGTTGGCTCGCCTTGACGGCTGAAGCTGTCACCGTAGGTAATCAAATAGGAAGTGGTTTGATCCACCCATTGTGGGTACTGCGGCGCTTTGCCACGCCATTTTTCAATCAGCGCTAAAATGTCATTGGTGATCGATTCTGCTCGCGCTTCACCGCCGTTCTCAGATACGTTTCCAGCCGAATCAACCGCAGGGTAAAGACCCGCCACTTTGGTATAGATTTGTTCTCTAATCATTTTTATTATTCCTAACCTGCGACTTAAATTTTAAAGCTAACGCGAACATCAATACTGTTGTTAGGCTTCACTTGCCACTCTTGCTCAACCGTATGTTCACGGTGGTTAACACGCTCTATTTCAGCAAAATGTGCAAAGGCTGTGGTATCCAACACCAGCGCTTTATCAGTGGCGTTATACAAACGCACAATCACCGCGTTATCTTGGTAGAAAGAGTGACCAATGCTCGATAGTTGCAATGGTTGCTCAAGTTCAAACAGACTAAAGCGTTGGCTGGCTTCACGCGCATCAAAGCGTACTTGGAAACGTTCCAAGCGATTTTCAAAACTGTTCAGCGTTTGTTTTTGGTAAGCAAATGGCTGGTCTAAAAACTCTTGCTCTAAGCGACGTACCGTTTGGTGAGTCGCCTCTTCACTCAACGCAATCGAGAAATTAAACGTCATCGACTTTTGCAACTGCGCATCTGGGGTATACACCACGGTATTGTTGATGCCTGATGCACGGCCCGGACGCCATAACAAATCATCTTTACCTAAGCGGCCCGTCGATTTAAACAGCGTTAAAGCAATCGCATTCGTGCCCTCTTGCGCGAACGTCATATCGGCAGGAAGAATTTGAAACTCCTTAATTCCGCGACCATTAACGATCATGGCTTTATCTGCCTGAGCAATCGCGACCGCACCTTCAGTGGTTTCAATATCAATTGGGCATTCACGGAAGCGCTCACGCCAACCTTCCACTGACGGCGCAACAGGGCGAGTCATCAAAGCAAACGGCTGAGTGCTGAGCGATTCTTGGCTATTCACGTCCGAGTTAATCACCACTCGCACGCGGTGGTCACATGCTTGGTTAAGGGTTGTAATATCCACGCGCAATTGTTGTTCGTCTTGAACGAGAGTCAGGACAACATCAAAACTAGCTAGCGCACCCTTTTCTCCTGCAATACGCGACTCTAAATCTAGTGGCACCGCCAACTCACCACGCAGCAACATGCGCTGCTCTGTCACACCTTGTGTCACTGACAGGCAAGTCATCTCTTGGCACATTAGCGGCGTATCGCCTTCTAGCGGTGAAAAATCATAAGAGTCGCCATCATCAGCTTGCTCTTCAAAGCTCAATAACTGCTTCACAACACGGCCAGAACGCTTGTCTTCTAGCGTTAGTTGCCCTGCTGCAAAGTTCACTTTCAACGTTTGGTTTTCAATACTGGCAGACAAGTTCACCGATTGCTCTTGAGCAATGTTTGTTGCTTCGCTTTGGGTAACTTGGAATACTTGATAGCCCAGCGCGGGTAAATCGGCCACCGTGACGTTGAATTCAAAACGGTAGTAAGGCGGTACGTCTTTTTCTTTCTCACCGTCTTTGGTTACTTCAATCACTTTGCCACCGTCTAAGGTTTCACGGCTAACAATTTCGCTGTCTAAAGGTTGCGTGCCATCATTGAGCGCGATGTGCTCAAATTGAGAGAAAGCGACCACTTTCACCACGCCTGAATAAGGCGCTGGGCGAGAGTTGAAGATCATCACGTCATTGTCTTGGCAAGCATTGGCGGCAATCTCTTTCACCACCAAGTTATACAGGCCATGACAGATCTCTTCCGCTTGTTTAAGGCGATGCATGATATCGGCATTGGTTGCGTCGCTATTACAGCCGCCCATGCTGTCATGCGCATGGCATTCTAGGATCTTCTTCCACGCCATATCTACCAGTTCAGTGTGCACCGTCATGCCTTGCGCTTTGGCAATCGCAATCACCACTTCTAGCTTCTTGACTAAAAACTGCTCAATTTCAAAGTTGAGCTTTTTGATGTCGTAGCGTACTGAGCCAATGGTTTTATGAATACGGGTATAGCGCGGCGCTTTAAATTCACCACGGTAGGTTTCAAATTCTTCGCTGTTATGGCGTAGATAGTTAACGAAATTCTCCATCGACGAGATGGTATAAATATCTTTCGCAGGCGATCGCTCTGTTGCCGCAGCAAGCGTTGCAGGCAAGTTCGGGTCGATGTTCACTTGGTCGCCGCCCGATGGAATCAGCACTTCATCTAAGCCAGATAGAGCTTTGATTTTCTCGATCATCGGGAAGATTTTTTTGTCGAGATGATCGGCGTCCGGCACAATGTTTTTCGCCGCGCCATAACCATGCACTAGGTTATAGGCATAAATGGTGTCATCGCCTGCTGACTGCCAGTGGAAATGCGATTTTTGCACTTGCTGATCGTAATCGATACCACGCCAGAAAACGATGTTATCAATCCCCATACCTTTGAATAACGTTGGCATTTGCGCGTTATGACCAAAGGTATCCGGCAGATAACCAACGGTCATGCTGTGACCCATCTCTTGCGCGATGTGCATGCCGTATTTTAGGTTACGGATGATCGATTCCGCACCAACGTTGTAAGTATCCGTCTGCGTGTACCAAGGGCCGACAAACAGCTTCTTATCGCGGATGAGTTTGCTCATGCGCTCGCGCATATGCGGCAACACTTTCAGATAGTCTTCCACAATTGAAGATTGGCCATCAAGATGGTAGCAACTGTAGCTGGCTTGATTTTCTAGCGTTTCAATAACCTTCGTGAAATTGTAAGTGGCAAGCACGTCACTGTCTTGCTGGGTAAAATACCACTCACGATCCCAGTGAGTGTGCGGAATGACATGTACTTTCGCCATAGGAATATCTCTTCTACTTGGTATTGCTTGTTGCTCTAAGGCGTGGCCTGTGAGCAATTCGAATGATGGGGCGAGCACCTCGCCCCGAGTGACGTGTTATGCGTTTGCGTTATCAGGCTTAGTGCACAGCAGTAGTGCAATAGCGATAAAGCCTGAACCTATAGCCACGGATATGATGTAGCTAACCGGATCTGATGATAGGAACCAACCCCAAACTGCTGGTAGTGGTAGGCTTTGCCATACATTAAGCAGCACACCTACTTGGGTACCAAGGATGGCACCAAGCATCATGATTGGGATCATTTTTGGGTTCTTTAGAATGAATGGAATGGCACCTTCAGAAATACCGATCATACCCAGCATTAGTGACGTTTTACCCACAGTGCGCTCTTCATTTGAGAACACCGGTTTGCGGAACTTGCCATCAAGCAGCGCCGCAATACCTACACCGATTGGCGGAATAACAATACCAAGTTCACGAGCCAGCAAGTCAAAACCTTCACCCATGCCGTTTAAGCCAAGCGCAACTGAACCTGCGGCTTTATTGATTGGACCACCCAAGTCAAACGCCGTACCTGCTGCGATAACCATTGAGTAGATACCGCGACCTGCATCACCCGCTTGGGTGAACAATTCAATCATTGCAATGTTCAAGGCACCAAAGAATGGGTTGATGGCGTATTCCATGGTCAACACCATCACCACACCGGTAATCGCTGGGACAAGCAGCATGGTTTTTAGCGTGGTTAGCTCGGTTTTCACCTTGATGGTATCGTTAAGGTAACGTACTAAGTAACCGACCAAGAAACCAATCGCGATCGCACCAAAGAAGCCCGATGGAGCCCAGCCTTCAAGATCAAAGAAGCGTTTGTACACTTCATCACTCATGATGCCGCCAATAAAGGCCGGGATCAGCGCTGGTTTACCGGCAATTGAATAAGCTAGGTACGCCGCGAAAATTGGGTACATAAACTTGATGGTCATGAAACCAAGCTTATCTAGGGTTTGAATTGGCGTGCCGGAGATATCAATAAACTCACCGGTAATCTTCGCCACCGCCATCAACAAGCCGCCCAATACCACCACTGGCAGCATGTAGCTAATACCTGTCATGATATGACCAATCGCCACTTGATAAGCAGAGCGTTTCTCTTCTTCGACTTCTACGCCGCCTTCGCTCTTCTCTTTACCACGACCAAATACGGTTGGTAGTAGCTCATCAACGCGTTTGATTAACTCTTGAGTGCGCACTTTTAAAGGATTGGTGTTATCAAAACGCTCCATATCCATGATTGGCACATCGATCGCCAGAACCACACCGTCGGCGGTGGCAATATCATGCGCAGTTAATTTGTTTTTTACCCCGTCACTGCCTTGGGTTTCTACTTTAACTTCGTAGCCGTGTTTCTCGGCCCAGCTTTGAATCTTCTTCGCAGCCATAAAGGTGTGTGCAATACCTGTAGGGCAAGCGGTCACTGCAACTATCTTTTTCTTTGCCATGGTTTTTCACCGTTATATTTATTTGACTCCTGCAGTATATTTTCCCGCTATGTATCAAGATACTGTTTCATGGTACAAGCCATGTATGACGATACTTTTGTGAACCTCATCAAGGAAAATCGCGGCATTTTCGCGCCTAATAGCGCCCTAGCCATTTTCTAAATAAGTCATACGATGAACACCTTCAAAGGCATTGAACGAGCGATCTACGAATACCTCATCACTCATGCCAGTGAGTTGCACGAGATCGCGGCCAAAACCATTGCCAATAAAGCCTTAACTACCACCACCTCGGTTAATCGCGTGTGTAAGAAAATGGGCTACGCCAGCTATACCGAATTGCGCTACAAGCTGGTTCAAGATCTAAAAAAACAGACAATAGTGGGCGAAGAAGAAGCATCGCAATCACAGCGTATTTCGCAAGTGGCGCAGGCACTGAGCGCGTCACCTGTTGTCTATCTCTACTCGCGTGGCGCATCCATTGTGAGTGTCACTTACCTATCACGCTTTTTATCGCTCGCCAATATCCCGCACTTAGTGATCACCGATATCCATCAGCTCGCACGCGCCGAAAAAGGCACAGTGGTATTAGTGAGTAAATCCGGCGAGACACAAGCGGTGGTGGAGATGGCGCACAACGCTAAGCGCAAAGGTTTGAAGGTTCTGGCGATCAGCCATGTTGGCTCGACACTAGCGGCGATCGCCAATACCAACTTAGACTTGGAAGAACAAGTGGATGGTATTTCGCCCTACAGCCGCGAGTCGCAGATTCAAATTTTGAAGACCATCGATGTGATTGGTAGAGCGCTGTTGGAAGATTAGAAGGTTGGACGATTAAACGTGTAGTACAAGTTTACTTCGCTCTACATACCCAGATCCTTTGCATGGGCCATTGGTAAGAAACCAATCACCTTGTATTTAATACCCGAAGCGGTGACTTTGAACTCACCGGTTTTCAGGTTGCAGGGCGAGAAATAGAACTGTGCTTACCGATTGAATTTGTAAAATAAAGACGTTGAACTGCATTTCAAAAAGCCAGGTGGTGTAACCTCTTAACTCAGCATCATGCAACATACCGAAAGGCTAAAACAAGGGAGTAATAATGGCGTCTCACAAGATTAACAACGTGGTTTTCGACATTGGTAATGTGGTTGTCCGATGGGCGCCGCTAGAAATTACTCGGCTGACTTTTGGCGATATTGATGGCCTTGAAGACCAAGCAAGAGCTATTTTCCAATCTGAAACATGGTTAAAACTCAATAAAGGGCTTATATCAGAGAGCGAAGCGGCAAGCCAGTATCAGCAATCGCTGGGATTATCCGCTCTTGAATGCGAACGCCTGTTCTACTACGTAAAGCAAACTCAGTTACTTATCTATGGCTCAGTGGATCTTATCAAGCGAATAAAATCTGCCGGCTATCGGGTGTATGCACTCACCGATAACGTCCATGAAATCGTTTCCCATCTGAAATCAACCTACACATTTTGGCCGTTATTTGACGGCGCGATCGTTTCAGCTGAAGTGAACCTTTTAAAACCACAGCCTGAAATCTATCAAGCATTGCTGGCGCAGTTTGCCCTTGAAGCCTCTGAAACCGTGTTTATTGATGATATGCCCTACAATGTCGCCGGTGCTGAATCGGTTGGTATAGCAGGCATTCAGTTTGAAAACTCAAGCCAATGTGAGCAGGCGTTAAAAGCGCTTGGTCTGCGTTTCTAATCACAGACACATTCCGATCAAAAAAGCGCGTTACTGCTATAAAACAATAACGCGCTTTTCTCGAATATTTTCTTCGATTTTCTATAAAGCTGGGACGCTACTTTCCGGCAATAAAGTACGGTTTTTAATCACATAACGCAAACGCAACAGCATCAACACAGCGGCCACGGTTAAACCGGTCAGAATGCCTACCCAGAAACCCTTCTCGCCCATTGCAGGAACGATGATATCTGTCAGCCCTAACACCACGCCCAGTGGCAAAGCTAGCCCCCAATAAGAAGCGACGGCCAAAAACATCGGGATTTTGGTGTCTTTATAACCGCGCAGCGCACCATTGGCACCAAGTTGTAGCGCATCACTAAATTGATACAGCGCAGTCATCGCCAGTAGCGCTGCCGCCGTAGCGCTGATAACCGGGTCATTGGTGTAGAGGCGAATAATCCATTCAGGGAACAGCAAGAACGTCGCCACCGAAATAAGTGACACTAAAGCTGAAACAATGATGCCTATTTTACTGCGATCAATCGCGCCCAGTTCATCGCCTTCACCCAGAGCATAACCAACACGAATAGTGATACCAAAAGAGATACTCATCGGGATCACATAGGTCATGCTAGAGATGTTAAGCGCGATCTGGGCTGCAGCGACGTTTTCCGCACCAATACGGCCAATAAGCAGCGCGATAACGGCAAAAATGCTGCCACAGATAGCGATGTTCATGCCAATCGGCAGGCCAAGTTTGAGCAGATGATACATCGCTGCAGCTCTTGGTTTTGCATCGGAAAAACGAATGATGGTTTTGTAATGGTGATGCGCTTTGATGTAGCTATAGAGCAAACCTGACATTAGCCAATAAACCAAACTGGTTGCCCAACCACAGCCTACCGCGCCCATTTCAGGAAAGCCAAAATGGCCATAAATCAGCACGTAGTTGACAGGGATATTAACCAATAAACCAATCATCGAAATGATCATCGGGGCTTTGGTATTGTTCATCCCTTCACAGAAACCATTTAGGGTATAGAAAAGCGCAATCCCCGGTACGCCAAAGGCTAAAGCGAAAGCGTAATCACTGGCGATTGGGATGATTTCGGAAGCAACACCAATCCATTCTAGAATCGACTGAGCGCTAACCAGATAAGCAACAAGCAAGGCACTGGCGATCAAGGCCAGCCAAACCATCTGGAAAAATTCCACTGAGATGCTGTCAAAGTCACGCGCGCCACGATGGTAAGCAACAACGGGCGTGAGCGCCATAATTACGCCACGTAACAGCAGCAGTACCGGAATCCAAAGGCTGGCACCAAGTGCTATCGCCGCTAGATCCGCCGGGCTCACTTGGCCGGCCATTGTGGTATCGACAAAGCCCATCGCTTGAGTGGCAATTTGAGTCAAAATAATAGGAATCGACAGATGCATCAAAGCACCCGATTCACGAGTAAAACGAGAAAAAGGACGAGGAGTCGTATGCATGGAGGTTCTTCAACACCAATATAAATGCACCAATGATGGCAGGATAGCGGGTGTGCATTTTAGGGTGTGCCCGTTAGGCGGCGATAATATAAACAGCTTACGATTGAGAGTAAAGCCTAATAATCCCGCTCACCTCGCGCATTTTGACTTAACAGGCTCGCAACGGTGGTTTTTGTGCCACCAATAGACCTACCCGTTGTTTTTCTAACGTTAAACCGATCCGTTTTAGGCGGGAAAGCGCGCTAAAATCGTAACAATGGTGCTCGCTGATATTGGCAAAACCGGCTTGGGTTAACTGCTGTCGCCAAAAACGGGCGGAATGGAAACAAACACCGACACCAGCGGTGTTCGCGCCCAGTTTTTCAGTGAGCGGCGCCAGCACTTTGCTCGAGGTAAGATGGTAGATAAGTTGGCTGGGTAAATCTTCAATCAGCGCACCTTCATAGAAATTTTCAAATATCAGCACAATACCGCCCGGAGCGAGCACTTTATAGGCATCACGCAATGCTTGTTGCTGTACACGACAAGTATTTTGATAACCTTCGGTAACGAAATGGTGCAAAACCCAATTAAACTGAACCGCCTGTAATCGATTTGGCAATGCCAAGCTCTGAAAGGTCGATTGCAGTACTTGCTTACGTTCATCCGGTCGATTTTTTTGCGCCAAAGATGGCTCGGGTTCCACTAAAATCGCCGACGCGCGAGCAAAATGATTCAGCACTTTATCGACATATTTGCCATTACCACCGCCCACATCCATCAATTTGAAGGGGGCTTGAGAGATCTGATACTTATCTAAAGCCTCGATGACCAAATCAAACATCGAGTCATCGACATATTCAGTATCAAACGCTTGTGTCTGTTCGCTAGAGAGAAGTTTTACGGAATCAGCCATGCAATCACCTAGTCTCATTTTGTTATCGTTAATCCGCCAACAATCTACGAAGAGCAAGTATCAAACCAAGTTTAAGTGCGTTAATTTTCAATAACTTAAATACCACCCCATTGGATTTGTCATTTTAAGAATGAGATTCGGAAGCAAAAAGAAATAAAGGCAGCGATCATCATCCCTGCCTTTATTGATAGCGAACATCTGGTCAATGCCAATGTTTGTCAATCACTGATGATGTTTACGTCCTGCCGTGACCACATACAGACAAGGCACAACAAACAGCACAACAGGAAGTGAGAGTAACAAACCATAACCCAGTGTTAGCGCCATTGGTCCCATATACACATCCGCCCCGCCAATCCCATAAGCGAGCGGTAATAAGCCTACAACAGTGGTAAGCGAAGTCAGTACGATCGGCCTTAAACGCAACATCGAGGCTTCAACTACCGCTTGTATTAACGCGGTTCCTTGAGCGCGCAATTCATTAATTCGCACAATCAACACCAGCGCATTGTTCACCACGACACCACACATCCCCAATGCCCCCACCAGAGCAAACAACGATAACGGCTGCATATGGAAAAAGAGCGCACTCAATGCTGCAACGAGGGCAAATGGGATCACAGAAATCACCAATAATGGCTGAACCATGGAACCAAACACGATAGCTAAAACAAAATAAATCCCCAACAAAGCCGCTGGAAATGCCACTACAATGCCGCCAAAGGTCTCTTCCGTTGCTTCAACTTCACCACCAATATCCAGCATCACATCGGCGGCGATTTCTCCTTGTACCGCGAGCCAAAGTTGGTCGGTTATTTCATCCGGGCTTAAACCATTGTCATCCACTTGTGCCGTCACCAATACCTGGCGGTCGCCATTAAAGTGCAAAATAATGCGCTCCGATTGAGTATATTGAACCTTCGCCAAGCGACTCAGCGGTACTTGTTGACCATCAGGGGTATATATTTTGGTATTACGTAGTTGCTGCAAATTACGTGATGCTTCTGCCAAGATAACCCGTAAGCCCACTTCCTCATCGCCAATCCAAGTGGTTGAAACCTTCTCACCATCAAAAGCGATACGCAGCGTTTTTGCCAAATCTTCAACGGTTAATCCATAACGTGATAACCATTGATACTGAGGCACAATTTCAATTTGCTGATCTTTCAGCTCTTCGTTATTAGTCACATGGCTCAGGCCAGGATAATTTTCTAGCCATTGCGATACCACCATCACCGCTTCATCACGACTCTGCTTATTTTGGCCAATAACTCGCACTTCAACCGGTTCTCCCGGCGGAGGACCACCCGCATCAACGGTAAATTTAATAAAAGGAACGCTCACAATATTGGCCAACTGCACACTCAGATCATCCGCGATCTCTCCGGCGGTACGCGTGCGATCTTCCGCATTGGTTAAATTAATCAAACCAATACTCGCCGGCGTGGAATAGGTCATTTCATAACTTAACAATTCCGCGTCTGGCAGAGAGCTAATCACTTTCTCCACTTGCTGGTGCGCTTGGCGTACTTTCTCCATCGGCGTGCCGGGCTTTACCTCGGTATAAACTTCGATGTATTTAGCCGCTTGGGTTGGAAAGAAATCGAGCGTTAACGTTGAAACTAATCCGGCTCCCATAACCATAATCGCTATCGAACAAGCTAAAACTTTTAAACGATGCTTTACGGCGATCATTAACCATTGCTGATAACGACGAATTAATCCGTCAAAAGCAATCATGGTACGAGTGTTGTATTTGGGTTTATTAAACGACTCCACTAAGTGGGCGGGAAGTGTAATGGTGCATTCAATCCAAGAAAAAGTGAGCGCCATAATAACCGTTAATGGGATCACCGCGATTTGCATACCAAATTCGCCCGGAATAAAGAACATGGGAATAAACACTAATACTGTCGTCGTCAAACTGGCGAGCACAGGTTTATAGACTTTAAGTGTCCCTTCGACTGCTGCATCTAGCGGTTCTGCACCCCGTTCTTTCTCTCGATAAATGCTCTCGGCTACGATCACTGAATCATCAACGATAATCCCGATCACCAGTAGCAACGCCGCTAATGTGATCGCATCCAGTGTCATGCCTAACCCCGGAATCAAAGCAATGACGCCAAAAATGCAAAACGGGATGGAAACTGCTACCCAAAAAGCGACTTGGCGCTGCAGAGTCAGTCCTAAAATCACCAGAACCAACACCAAGCCTATCGCTCCGTTGGTGGCGACAATGTTGAACTTTTCACTCATGTCTTTGGCAAGGTTGATTGAGGTATGAAAATCGAATTTCCCCGCCTGCTTTTCACGTTCAGCATCCAAGGTCTCTAATACAGCATTGATGGCTGTACGCACATCGGCATTCGCCGTTTTAGTAATATTGAATAGAATCGCCGCTTGATCATTGATCATGCCGAACTCGGTTGCCTTTTCAAAACCATCACTGACGGTTGCGACATCTCCGACACGCACCAATCCACCATCAGGTAGCACTCGTAACACGGTTTCTTCTAACTGCTGTACACTCGTGACTTGCGTTAAGGTAACGAGACGGTGTTCTGACTTCCATGATTCAACGACGCCGCCAGATAACGACAGATTTCGGCTGGCGATAGTCTGTAATACGTCATTAATGGTAACGTGATAACGCCTCGCTTTATTTGGATCGACCTCTACCCAAAATTCACGCTCACGAAATCCCGACATTGTCGCGCTACCAATGCCCGGAATGGCGCGAATACGTTTTTCCAACTGGCGAGAGTATTGTTGCAAT
Source organism: Vibrio ichthyoenteri ATCC 700023 (assembly GCF_000222605.1). Classification (GTDB taxonomy): domain Bacteria; phylum Pseudomonadota; class Gammaproteobacteria; order Enterobacterales; family Vibrionaceae; genus Vibrio; species Vibrio ichthyoenteri. The sequence continues at coordinate 14,400 of NZ_AFWF01000302.1, forward strand.
TCCGCGTAGCTGCCGGTTGTCGTCACGCCAAAACGTAGTACTTCAAAAGAGGAGGTGCTTTCTTGCATCACCAAAGGGGGATCAGAAATGTCTTTCGGTAGGCCACTCACGCGGTCAACCGCCTGCTGAATCTTGCGTACAACATCAGCAATGTCAGCACCTTCGGCCAACTCCAACAAAATCAATGATGCGCCTTCTGTTGATTCAGAGACCATCTCACTGATGTTCTGCACACCACGCAGCTCTTTTTCAATTTTATTGGTGATATTGAGTTCAATATCTTGCGGGGATGCCCCAGGATAATGGGTGATAATTTCTACTTCAGGAAAAGCAATCTCAGGGTATTCTTGCATCTTGATGATGCTCAATGAGGCAAGACCAACCGCAAACACCATCATGGTGATCACTCGCGCGAGAAATCCCCTAGCAGCGAAGTATTGAATGATACTTTTCATACATTACTCCTTAGTCTGCACTGTAGCATGCAGCGACATACCCGGCTTGATTGCACCATTGTGATTGTCGATTTCGACCTCAACTGGATAAGCCATCAAGTTTTCATCAAGATTAATACCGATACGTTTTATCTTGGCGGTAATTTTGCTACCAGGGAGCGCTTCACACCACAACGTGATCTCCTGACCTATCGCGATATTATGCAAATCATATTCACTCGCAAGAAAACGAACGATTAACTGATCCACACTAGCGACGCTGTATATCAACGTGCCCTTTTCTACCCAAGAACCTTGCTCGATCTGACGATTGACAATATAGCCACTAATATCAGCATTGATGCGCGTGTGTTGCAGCGCATCTTGAGCTTTCTCCAAATCAATTTGGGCTAGCTGCACATTTGCGCGCGCCGTTTGCAATTCAGCGAGGGCGATGTCTAATTCATGCTGCGATAGGCTATTTTTCTTTAACAATGCGGTGTAGCGCATATAGGCACTGTTTTTAATGGTTAACTCGGCTTTCGCCAATACCAGATGCGCTTTTGCAGTACGGACATCAAGTGCAAAATCACTATCATCAATCTGCAATAGCGATTGGCCCTGTGTGACCTGTTCACCAATTTGTAAAGGCGGGCTTTCCACCACACCACTCACTTGAGCGACCACATTTTGGAACTGTTCTGCCGTCGCGTGACCAATCAAATCGACCGCGAGAGCTCGACCTGAACCGAAAATACATGTACTTATTACCAACCACCTAGCAAAGATATTCATAATATTATCTCCGTAATATTTGTCGTACGGCGATCTTACTCTGACTAGTGTGAATGATTTGTATACAGCACAAGGAATTTTCGTTGATGACCGCAGCCATTATTCACTGTGACCATAAATAATGAAGCCCGCAAACTCGCGGGCTTCATTATTTCAGGCATTGGCTGGCGTGAGGGGGAACGCGAGTTAATGCATAGACATAAGCGTGGTGTCACTAATTAAATGCACGAGCCAGAGTCCCCGCACCTTGATAGTGATAAACTTTGGCATTACTGCAAACAAACACCGATTCGCCCGCTTTTAGCGTAACCAGTTCTTCACGCCCTCGTATCGTTACCATGCCTTCTACGCAAAATAGAATTTCAGCGCCACGTACGTATTGCGACTGTTCGACGCTCTCAGCTTTAAGCACTTCAAAGCCAAAGTCATCGACTGGAATTGGGTAGCCAATCTTGTTTTCCATTTGGTAAGGCGTCAGCTTAATGTACTGCGGATCGATCGAGACAAACTGAGTATTGTCGATAAGCTCCGCAACATCCATATGCTTAGGTGTCAGGCCAGCACGCAACACATTGTCGGAATTGGCCATTATTTCTAGCCCAATACCTTTAACATAGGCATGTGGCGTTTCTGCATGCAGGAACATCGCTTCACCAGGCTCAAGCTCCACCACATTCAACATTAACGGGGAGAATAAGCCGATATCGTCAGCATACTCTTGACTAAACTCGGCAATCAACGCCAAGGCCTCACGCGCCATACTGGTTTTCGCTGTGCGATTGATGGCTTGATGCAGTTCAGCCAGCGCCGCGCTTTTACGCTCACCAGCAAGATTCATCACCACAGAGAAGAAAGCCTGTAAACCTTTAGCGCTTGGTCTGTCCGCTAGCGCATCAATTTCACTACGTAAGGTTTCAACCCCAGCTTGATTAAATAACGAAACGATATCAGCAATAGGACGAAAACCATTCATGGCTTTATAGAAGGTCAACGCATACACCAGTTCTGGCTTATGGTTGGCGTCTTTGTAATTGCGATTGCCCGCCGCTAACTCAATGCCTTGCGAATTTTCTTTCTGGTAGCCTTCAATCGCTTTACTACGGCTTGGATGTACCTGTACCGAAAGCGGTTTATCGGCGGCAAGCACCTTAAACAAATACGGTAAATCACCAAAGCGTTCAACCGTGTAATCACCCAATACTCCTACCGGGTCTTGCGCAATGAAATCAGACAGTAGCATGCCACTCTCTGCCACCTTGGAGCAGCCGTTAGGGTGAGCACCCATCCAGATCTCCGCTTGCGGTTGGTTATCCGGATTACCAATACCAAACAGTTCATTGATCGCGGTTTGGCTACCCCAAATATAATTTTGGATCACGTTATCGAGTTTAAATACGGCTTTACTCATGATTTGACTCTCTTGCAGCTAACTTGCGGCCTAAACACAGCGTGGCGGCGATATTACGAGCGGTACGAGTAAGATTACTTTCCGCTTCACTCAGTACTTGCGGCAGAGCTTGTGGTGAACGAACCGTGCCAAATAGTGCATCCATACGTTCATAGAGAGCTTCAACGTCTTGCCCCAACGATCCGGCAACCCCAATTACAGCAATGCCACGCGCATTGGCACGCTTAGCGATACCAAATGGCGTTTTACCTTGCAGGGTTTGATTGTCCATCTGCCCTTCACCGGTAATCACCAGATCCGCGCCATCAAGTAATTGGTCCGCCTTGAGTACGTCCAATACCATTTCAATGCCAGATTGCAGATGCATATCAAATAACAGCGACAGTCCCAGAGGAGTGCCGCCTGCAGCGCCAAATCCCGGACTATTTTGATGATTCATGCCATTGTAGGGTGCGGCAATCATGGCAAATTGATTAAGTGCTCGGTCTAGTTGCGCCACCATCTGCGGTGATGCTCCTTTTTGTGGGCCAAAGACTTCACTTGCGCCCATCTCACCACACAATGGATTAGAAACATCACACGCCACAATCGCCTCAATCGATCTACAACGAGGATGGATATGGTCGAGGTCAATCGATGCGATCTGTTCAAGTACCGCTCCACCTTTAGCCAGCTCGTTACCCGCAGAATCAAGCAATTTACCGCCCAAAGCCTGCACGATACCCGCACCGGCATCATTGGTTGCACTGCCGCCTAACCCCAACAGAATTTTGTCAACGCCAGCATCCAATGCCAGTTTGATCAACTCACCGGTACCATAAGTTGATGTAATTAAAGGATTGCGTTCATTCAGCTGCGTAAGATCAAGCCCTGAAGCAGCGGCGATTTCAATCAGGGCGGTTTTTCCCTCATCAAGCAGCGCCCATTGAGCATTCACTTTGTCACCCAGTGGGCCTTCAACTAAGGAAGATTGACGTTCCCCAGATAAGCCTTGCATCAGAACATCAACCGTTCCTTCACCGCCATCAGCAAGAGGTAAATGGTGGTAACTGGCGTTAGGGAATGCTTCTTTAAAGCCATTTTCAATCGCTTGGCACACTTGCATGGCGCTGAGCGATTCTTTGAATGAGTCTGGTGCGATAACAATTTTCATCTTGTGTCACCCTGTTGGTTTTATAGTGGGATATGGTGCTATGCGAGCAAAAAAGGCTCGCACATCAATAAGGCGATGTGCGAAGCCGTTGGTAACTTAGAATGTCACTAGGAATGATTTCGCCTGACATGGCTTCAACGAACCAAAGCGAGTCTCAATTTGAGATTCCGTTAGTGGTTTCTCGTCTAAGCTCACTTCTTGCCATGCACTGATTGCTTTAGTAAAGCGAACGGCATCTTCTACCTCACCCACTTCAGCTGGGTTGTAGACACGGATAACAAGACCTTGCTCATCCTCCGCTTTCTTCAATACGCTTAGTACCGCGCCACGTTGTTCTTTTTCTAGCAAGCTGTAAGTCAGTGGTTTGTTTTGTTCACCCACATTGAGCTTCATCGCGTTGTACGGGATCTTGTTGTAGCACTGAATTGGAGTGACGTTGTCACGCGATTCAGCCATAATGTTCGCGCTGATGTGATCACCTTGGTAACCGAACAAACTAAATTGGCAAACAATCTTGCCGCGAGTTTGCGAATCTGGCGTTGGGATCTTAATACCTGAAGGACGTCCCGGACGCAGCAGCAGCTCTTCTTTACCTAGCGTGCCGACACCGCGCAGCAAGGTTAGAGCAAACATGTCGCGTTCTTCATTATCCTTGCTCGAGATGATCTCAAACTCACGCAGACCGTTGGTCATCAGCGCCATACCACCGGCACTGTTTTCAACTGCCGCAAAGTTCATCAGCTGGTAAACCGGTACTGGCGCTTCTTTCCAACCTTCTTGTTCCCAAACTTCCATCGCAGGATCGTTAGTTGGGCGAGTGATCAAACCAAATTGGTTATCCGCGACCACGGTTTCAGACACAAATGGCGTTGGAATAAGCACGCGTACACGGTGATCATCGGCTTGGTTATCCAGCTCCATTCGCACTTCAATGCGGCGGCTGCCTTGTTTTAGAACCACTTGGCAATCCACATCGAGGAAGCCATTTTGCCCGGTGCGCTCTTCACGCTCTAGCAGGTTCGCTGGCACCGCCATGCGTAGCTTGATGTTTGCTACTGACTGGAAGCCTTCGTGTTTAATTTCGGTGTGCGCTTGGAACTCATCGGAATACAGCAACCACTCTTGACGTGATGGTGAGTAGTCGTATTCATCGCCATCGTCTGAACCATCTTCGATGCGCAGCGCTTGGTCGTATGTGTGTAGCGTCTCTTTATCGAAAATCGTCAGTGTGCCGTTGGCGTTCACATTGATGCGGTAGAAGTCGTTCTCTAGAACATCTTCACCTTGCTCAGCGATTTTTTGAGTCCCTTTACTGTTTGCTTCAATGTGCAGGGTAGTAAAGCCCATTGCCGGTACGGTGTGCTTAAACTGAATGTCATATTCGATGAACGGGTCGTAGTTACCGTAGTGCACGATTTGGCGGTCAATCTTACCAGGGTCAATCACGCGTTGGTCTTGGATGAAGTACTCAATCGCATTGCCGTTGTCATCAAATAGATTGAAGTCGTTAGCACGAATTGTAATCGTAGTGTTGATCACCTCTTCACGTGCATATGGCGATAGGTTAAATAGTGCCAGCTTGTCACAACCTTCACGTGCTGGCATGTGATCAACAATCTTACGTTTGTAGAAGTTGATAAGGTTAGTCGCCATGTCATCAGCAAGGATGTAACGGTTTAAGATCTCAGCATGGACTTTGTCTGAACAGCAGCAGCCAATCGAGTCATGAGCGTGGTTCTTCATGCTCTCTTTCCACATTTTCTCGATCAGGCCGTGGTGGTATTCAAAGCCTAAGCTCCATGCGATAGACGCGAGCGGCTCAAGAATGTTAACAATCTTGTTTTCCACTTCCGCGTGGATCAGTTTGATGTCCATACGCGTTGAAGAGATGGTGCGGTGAACGCGCATATATTTGCCATCGTTAAACTCACCTTTCACCGTATCAAGTTGGTCGCGCAATGCTTCAATACGTTCAAACACCTCTTCGTAACGGCTCATCACAAACTCGCATTCTGGGTAGATTTCACGCAGCTTGTCCATCACTTCAAAAATGTCATTTTGAATTGGCATTTGATCGTGGCCATTCGGTAGCAAGATATCTTTGGTTACCGATGGTTTTTCTAGCACTGGGAAGTATTTGTCTAAACGATCACGCAAGCCTTTTTCATCTTGCGGTAAGTACTTACCAATTGCATAACCTAATGGTAATACTTGCGCAGTGACTTCACTGCCATCGTTTGATTGCCAAATAAATTCCGTTTTGTCCGTGCCGTGACGCTCAGAACAGCCGCGCCAGAACATCGCACGATCAATGCCAAAACCGTTATAAATCATAGGCAGTTGCGAGCTCATAGAGAACGAGTCAGGCAAGTAACCAATCTTCATCGCTTCGCCCAATTCTAGGCAGTCACGAATACCGTAAAGCATATTACGCACAATCGATTCACCCGATACTTGCATGGTGTCGGTTTGTGAGTACCAAGGGCCAACAATCAACTTGCCCGCTTGAGCCAATGCTTTCACACGTTCTTTGTTTTCTGGTTTGATGGCAAAGTAGTCTTCCAGAACGGCTGTTTGACCATCAAGAACGTAGTATTTGTATGCAGGGTCGTTTTCTAGACGCTGCATGATTTCTTCCATGTTATTGATGAGAAGAATACGTGACTCTTCAGTAGTGAAATACCATTCACGATCCCAGTGCATGTGTGGAGTAATATGAACGCGTGATGTAGTCATGACTGTATACCTATTGAGCGGTTTACTTATTCAGTAAAGAGACTCGAAGTTTGAAAATTGGGGAATAATTGTGTGAGCTTGCCAATGAATAAATCGCAGGCTCTAGCAAGGGCACAGCTAACCTGTGCCCTTATGCTGTTAAGCGTTAGTTTGAAGTCGCAACCTGAGCGTCAAATTGACCCTTTTTTATTGCGTGAGCTCGCCATGCAATCAGCATTGCCGTAGAAATCACCGTACCGACTAATGCTGCGCCAAGCCAGATTGCGCCTGCACCGAATGCGCCCATTTCAGCACTGTAATCCAATAGGAATAGCGACACGATGCCAGCACCTGGTGCTTGTAGGCCAATGCCAGCCGCGCCAACGATGGCACCACAAACTGCAGAACCAACTAGGAATGAACCAATCACTCGTACTGGATCTTCAATCGCCATTGGAATCGCACCTTCAGTGATGCCTGCAAGGCCAAGTAGCCATGTTGATTTGCCCGTTTCGATTTCAAAATCTTTGAACAAACGAGGACGTAGCATGGTTGATAAGGTCACAGTAAAGGCTGAAACCATTTTCACTGATGCGAAGATTGCGTATGGCACAAAGTTACCGTTCGCCATCGCACCCACACAGAACAAGTACGCCGCTTTGTTGATTGGACCGCCAAGGTCAGCCGAAACAAACAGACCGATGACCGCACCTAAAATGATCGCATTGGTACCTGATAAGCCATTAAGGAAATCCGTCAGGCCTTGGTTTAGCCATGCAACAGGCTTACCAATCACAAATAGCATCAATGAACCAACCACCAACGTGCCCAGTACTGGGTAGAGGTAGAAAGTAAGGAAGCCGTTAAATGATGGGCTAACGCGAATGTTTTCTTTCACCCAGCGCATGAAGTAACCCGCAAGCAAACCACCTGCGACGCCGCCGAGGAATCCGGCACCAATCAAGTTTGCAGCAAGACCGGCGGCGAAACCTGGCGCTAATGCCGGTTTGTCTGCCAAAGAGTACGCAGTATAAGCCGCCAGCACTGGCACCATGATGACGCCAAGCAGGCCACCACCAAGCTTGCGGTACATGTTCAACCAACTGCCAGCTTCATTGTAAAGCGCCAGCATTTCTGGGTTGATACGAGACAGCAGAACCGCAATCGCCAACATGGTGCCGCCCGCAACGATCAACGGAACCGCAAACGAAATACCTGACAGTAGCGCTTGCTTAACGTCTGTTCTCCAAGAGTTGCGTTTCTTTGGCGCATCGATTGCCACAGCACGATCTGCGCCAGAGCCATTTTTTGCCTCTTCCAGCGCTTGCTGCAAAATACGCTCAGCGTGTTTAATTGGCTCAGCAACCGGCACTTCAACGCGAGGAATACCGTTAAAACGCTCAAGCTCTTTAATCGCAACTTCAGCAGCAAACACACACGCATCTGCTTTATTCAGTTGCTCAGCCGTTAAGCGATCTTCAATACCATTTGCGCCCTGCTTTTCAACGTGAACGTTAATGCCAAGCTTTTTACCGGCTTTTTCTAAGTATTCAGCAGCCATGTAGGTATGAGCAATACCTGCTGGACACGCCGTCACACAGACAACGGCTGGCGCATTTGTATTTAAGTTGTCTTGTTTATCTTCAGGTTCATCTTGCTTGTTAAACAACGCCAACAGCTCATCGGCAGTGGTCGCTTTTAGTACCGCTTCACGGACATCATCATCCACCAGCGTGGTGGTCAGCTCCGTCAGCAGCTGCATATGCGTAGAGCCTGCTTCTGCATTTGGAATCGCAATCAAGAAGATCAGATTGACATCTTCTTCTTCATCTAAGCCTTGCCATTTCATCTCTTCTTTGAGCGTCGCCACAGCAAACGCGGCTTCTTTCACCGCATCGGTTTTGCCATGCGGTACTGCAAGGCCTTCGCCAAGAGCGGTTGGACCTTGCGCTTCACGGGCAAATACTGCTTGTAGGTATTGTTCTTTATCATGCAATTTGCCTTGTTGTTCTAATTGTTCGGCAAGAGCACGAATCGCTTCGTCACGACTATTAAATGTCGTTTGGAGATTAATCAGCGATGGGTGGGTTAGAGAGGTAAGATTCATAACGTTTGTCCCATTGTCCATTATTCGTTATTCGTTATTCGTTATTCGTTATTGTCAGTACAACAATGAGACAAATAATACCTATTAAATACAAATAATCCGCGACACAGATCTCATTTGAATCAATAAATGTATTGTTGTTGTATCATTTAATTTCAAAAATAGACCACACAACTGCTTGTCATATTGAATCGAATTCGTATCATACGAATAAATATAGCGTATGAGTTGCCAGTCATCGAAGGCGACTCGTTGGCGAATTTAACCCTGTTTATTATGAGAGAACCTGATGACCAGATTGCCGATGTACCGTCAGATCGCCGATGCCATCCGAGCAAAGATTAGCTCCGGAGACTACAAAGTGGGCGAAGCACTGCCGACGGAAGCGCAATTGCGTGAGGAATTTTCAGTTAGCCGAGTCACCGTGCGCCAAGCGATCAAATTGCTGGTGGAAAATGGTGAACTTGAAAGCAAACAAGGCAGTGGAACCTACGTCACCGAAAGCAAGGTGAATTATGATATATACCAACAGAGTAGCTTTGCCGAAAAGTGGTCACATTTGGACTCTGTCACTCGCAGCGACGTGCTAGCATTTGAGATCCAAAGTGCATCATTGACCATGGCCGAGCACTTAGACATCACAGAAGGTGATAGAGTTTTTTACGTCAAACGTGTGCGCTATGTGGATGACAACCCAATTACGGTGGAAGAAACTTGGCTGCCAACTGAAATGTTTCCAGATTTGACCTATCAAGTGATGCAAGGCTCGAAATATGACTTTATCGAAAAGCACAAAGGTCTGATCATCGATCGCAGCGAACAAGAAATCATCCCGGTATTACCACCCGCAGACATAGCAGAGCTGCTCGCCATTGACCCTACACTGCCGATCATCGAAAAGCGGACTCGTAGCCACTTAATCGACGATACAATTTTTGAATACAGTCGAAACTATTTCAAATCAAGTGATTACAAATTTACGTTGATCGCAAAACGTCATCGCTCATAACCAGAGTCTTGTAATACAATCAACCTGTATTAATCCATTCTCTAGGTTAAGTATGAAATCAGGTCTGAAGTCTGTACTCTGTTTTGGGGACTCCAACACATGGGGTTACATTCCATTACACGGAGGGCGCTACGAATATAGCGCTCGCTGGACAACACTGCTTGAACAAATGCTTCCCGCCAACTGGCAAGTGATTAACGAAGGGTTGCCAGGCCGCACGACCGGCTTTCATGAATCAATACATAGTCCTCATTCCGGCTTAGGTTACTTCCTACCTTGCCTAGAGAAGCATCAACCTGATATCGTCATTATCATGCTGGGCACAAACGATCTGCAAAGCCACTTATCTTTGTCGCCTGCTGACATCGCTTCTGGTGCGGGTGAACTCGCCAAATACGCACAGTTTTTTGCCCATCAAAATCAAGGTCAGCCCAATAACGTGTTACTGGTGTGTCCAACGCCAATCGATGAGATTGGCTTTGCAGCGCAAGGTTTTGTTGGCGCGAAAGCTAAATCGATGCAATTTCATCATTACTTTCAGGCCAAAGCGCGTGAGCTAGATTGCGACTATTTGAATGCGGGTAACGTCGTCAATGTGTGTTCAATTGAAGGTGTTCATTGGCCTGCCGATCAACACGCCAACTTTGCCCGGGCGATTTATCAACAGTTAGCACCACAATTGGATGCAGAGCTTACCCTCGCACCAAGCACAGATTAAATTATTCATTTCAGGATCACAGATGAAAGTACTGCAAGATTTTTCAGTGTTTATTGAAACGGCGAAGCAAGGCAGCATTACCCAAGCGGCCAATGTTTTAAACCTTACGCCAGCGGCGGTCAGTGCCACCATCAAACGTTTAGAAAATCAGTTCAATTGCGTGCTTTTCATTCGCTCTACTCGCAGTATTCGTCTGACTTCTGAAGGTCAACTGATGCTGGAAAAATGCCAACAAGCAGTGGATGCGATTGAATCAGGAGTTGAATCCGTTAAGCGTGACCCGAGCCAGATTACCGGCCACCTTCGCCTTGCAATGCCATCTGATTTGGGCCGTAACATCTTACTGCCGCTGTTGGATGAATTTATCGATATGCACCCGAAGCTGATCCTTTCAACAGAGCTATGCGACACTGTGGTGGATCTCTATACACGCCCGCTCGATGCGTCTATTCGCTACGGAATGCCACCCGATTCAAGTATGGTCGCTCTCCCTATCAGCCCCAATAATGACCGCGTCGCCTGCGCATCTCCAGATTACATCGCTAAACACGGCAAACCCACTCATCCATCAGAGCTTGCCAACCACAACTGCATTAATTTTATTACCTTAGTGAAATACCACACCAAATGGCGCTTCAGTAAACAAGGTGAAAAGTGCGAAGTGATCGCGACGGGTAATCGCTTTTCTAACGATGGCGATGTGGTTAGACGCTGGATGGTTGCAGGTAAAGGGATTGGCTATAAAACCCGTCTCGATTCGCAACCTGATATTGATAGCGGCCGACTGGTCCATCTCTTTGAGGATTGGCAAGGTGATCATATCCCGCTCAATTTGGTCGTCACAGATAAACGACAACTGACCCCCGCTTTATTGGCTCTGAAAGAGTTCTTACAAGAGAGATTGTCTTAACTCACTGCGAAACCAAGCAAAACCAGCCTCAAGCAATAAATACTCAGCCTAGCTATCACGCCTCGCTGAGTGTTTGTTATGTCGATTCACTACGGCGAGAGTTTAACCCATTTGACCAATAACGTATCGACGATGTGGTTGGGTTGCCAGAGACGAGCGATGTGGAAAAATACAGTCTCTCGCAGAGCAGGCACTGAGCCAGCGTAACGGAATTTTTTGCCGCTAGCCGACCAGAAAGTGGGACACCGATTAAATATCTACTAAACTAAACTTAAGTTGTAGCATTGCCTCTTGATAGATTCCCCCCTTTCTACCGAGAGGCTTCTTTTTTACCGCTACTTATACTTACTTATACTTGTACAAAAAAAGCACCACACGTGTTGACGTGCAGTGCTTTCAATCGACCGTTAGATAACATTAGATTTTACGAATTTTCTCGATCTCTTGGGCATCAATACCTAACGATTCCAAAAATTTCTGATGTTCTTGTGGTTCCATTGTTTCAAACGTTTGGTGCCATTTCACCATGTCTGCTTCAGTAAAACCGGCCGCTTGCATAATTTCGACCCAACGTTGTTTCGTCACGCTTTTGTCCTCTAAAAGATGGGGTTCTTGAAGTAACACCACGATCGCCTTTTGTTGTGCGCGTAATGTTTGGATCTCAAGCTCTAATTCTTCAAAATGGTCTTTCAAGATTTGTGCTTGAGATTGCCCTTGCCGATCCAACAAAGTGCGAATGCTTGCCAACGGTAATCCGTAAGAGCGATAAGAAGCGATGTTTTTTAATCGCTCTATTTCGTGCTCTCCATACCAACGATAGCCATTTTCAGAACGATAAGCAGGCGCCAATAGCTGCTCCTTTTCGTAATATAGAATCGCCGTACGAGATATGCCGCACTCTCTCGCTAATTGAGTTACCGTTAACATATTCTTGCCTCTTTGTGGTTCAGGCATCATCTTCAACCCTCAACTTATAGACGGGTCAACAATCAATTTTGATTATTTTTCTCAGGCCGTTGTAACGATATCTTATTCGTTACAAATAGATGACTAAGCGTGGCCAAGTAAACGAAAATTCCAGTTCTCAACCTCTCCCGTCGCAAGGCGTTTTTCAACATTGCTGCGCCAACTGGTCGAGAGGCGATCTTGCGCCAGCAGCTCCTCTAGCCCTGCAACATTAAGCGGGTCAGCAAAATATCGCTCACATATCGCTAAGATCGACAATGGATTTTCTACTCGCTCAATCAAGACCAAAGGCTGCTTTGCGCTAACCTTACCCGTTTGCACCACACGATACAGCCAACCACAGCGGCTCAACTGCTGCATATCAATCGAAAAGTTTTCCACCCCCCAACGTTGGCTCAGCTTCATGCAAGGCGATCGGGGTTGGCTAACTTCAATGATCGCCTCTCCCCACTGATAGCGGTCACCAATACACACATCCGCTTCAGTCATGCCCAAGGTACTTATGTTCTCTCCCATCCCCGGAGCACACCACTCTGATTCACTGCGATACTGGGCAGCCCAGTAATCGTAGTGCTCAGCGGGATATTGATGTAAAGCTCGCTCCACGCCACCATGAAACTTACTATCCGCACACTCATCACCATCAAGCCCGGTCTTAGCAAGAAACAACTCACCATCACAGGCGCCTTTATTCATTGCTGTGCGCATGCCATGAAACTGAGTCACTTTACCGACATATATTCCGGCAACTGAATAGGTTGATTGGGTCATGTTAGCTCCTTGCTGTAGTTATCATCTTATTTGCGTATAGAGTTTACCAGTGCTGCAATAAGGTTGACCATTTGAGATGGGATCTTTTTGTCACCGATTTTCATTGCTATTCATCGGCATAAACTGGCTAGATGCAGAAGAACAAATGACGCCATCGCAGCAAACGTTACTTTCTAGCCAGTAAATATGTCGTCGCTTTTTCACCACTCTCGCAGTAATACAAATGGATTGGCCGATAGGGACAGGTTGATGAAATCGCACCGTCAATGCGGCTGTCATTGCCGTCACACCTAGATGAAACAAACAATGGAGCATCGCGCTATCGTGCAAAGCCGAGATCAAGCCTCCTTGCATGACACCGACGTAGCCCTGCACCTTTTGTGTTGCTACAATCGTGGCCTGTACACTGTCGGCACTTAACGCTTGGTATTCAAGACATTGGTCTGAAAAAAAGGCGCTGCCGCAGACAACACATTGCTGATGTGCGAGTGGTTTAGAGACAAACATCTCGCCTCCTTATTTGATCAATGGTATTTCGCGATAGGAATTTGATATGGCTCGCCCAAAAATAGAACGAAAAATCTGTGCACGTGCGCCCTACTCTTGCTTTAAACCTAATGGGATTCCAATGACAGAACTCGAACACATTGAATTATTGCCAGAAGAATTAGAAGCATTACGCTTAGCTGACCAAGAAGATCTCAATCAGGTCGATGCCGCGGCTCAAATGAACGTATCACGTCAGACATTTGGCAATATTATTAAACGGGCGCGCCATAAGGTTGCGCTGTGCTTAGTCAATGGACATGCGCTGGTCATGAACCACGACACGATTGGCTCTTAAGCGCGCGGTTCACTAATTTGATAAAGCATCTTTTGGTGCTCATCACACACTTGTTCACAGTTGCATTCACGCTCTATGTCAATATTGGCTAACCCACCGCAACTACCTGCGATAGGCTTTCGCGCAAAAATAACCCCTATCGCCATCAAAACGATCACGCTAATAAAGCCAATAATGGTCAAGATTAAGGTCATTTTCGGATTCCCTTAATACGAGTAAAACCTTGTTGTAACGCTAAAAACAACGACGGTTTCGTTGTCTTTGAACATTGAGATCTTGTCGATTTCGCTTCGCAACAACCGCTCGAATTTTTAGGCTCTTTGCCATAATCCAAACTCGTCACCGCCAGTAAACTCGCGTATTCCAATTGGCAGATATCAGCTTTCGCTGGCGCAGAAAAAACCCGCAGATTACGTTCAAACAACGCATTCAGCATTTTTTTGCCAATGGAACGCACAACGACCGCGTCCACTTGTTCAGCTTGCAACAGCGCCATCCACTGCTTTTTCTTACCGCAGTTTGTGCCGGTATCTGTCAAAGTAAATAATTGGTGCTGTTGAGTGGCCTGATTGAAAATAACAATCTGCTTTGCACGGGAGAAATGATTAGAAACGCAATTATCAACGCAAGGGATAGCATAGATCATAGTGGCTCCTGCCCTATATGAACAAAAGCACACTATATCGCCAGTTATTAGCATATGCCAATAACTAATTTGAAAAATAAGATTGTGTAGAGGAAGTTCGACCTTTACTGCGCTCGAGCGATCTTGCGCAGTAAATTATCAATCGAAGCTTTCGGCGTTTTAGCTATTTTCGCCATAAGCTCAAAGCTTGGCTGACGAATGCCGTACTTATCATTTAATGTTGCGAGTTGAACGTTCCACAAATGAGCTGTCATCTCTGCATCCGCGAGCGCTCGGTGAAAAACACCATCAGTTTCAATGTTATGGTAACGAACTAAATCACCTAGCTTATGAGAAGCGGTTTCTTGATGAAGCCGACGTGAAACCAATAAAGAGCAGGCAAAATGACCAGCATATTGACGCTCAATTCGCTCAAGCTCACCATCCAAAAAACGCTGATCGAACGACGCATTGTGCGCCAACAAATTACTGCCTTGAATGAAATCAGCGAACTGTGTCATTACCTCTGCACACGGAGGAGCGCTGGCGAGCATGTTGTTACTAATTCCAGTGTAACTTTCAATAAATCCGCTCACTCGAAAGCCTGGATTCATCAAGCTTTGGAAGCGGTCGACAACCTCACCTTGATGCAATTTAACCGCACCAATTTCGATTGCTCGATCCCCCTGTTGGGGCGAAAGCCCAGTTGTCTCGAAATCGAGCACTATAATTGAATCCGCCGCCGTTGGAATTGCCACACCACACCTACCATAAATTGGAAAATACCGGCGCAGTTTACCGATAGTTATCATTGTGCGCAAAGCGCTGTATTGATCAGACCAATCACTCCAAATAAATTGACCTATA
>NZ_AFWF01000301.1 GCF_000222605.1 Vibrio ichthyoenteri ATCC 700023
TTAGAACCTATCTCAATAGGTGTTGTCTGAGTTAAATCAACACCTATTGAAAATACTGTAAATGAGTTCAACACAATACCTAATCTCTGATGCTCTTTGGGCAAAAATTGAGCCATTGTTGCCTATCCACAAAACTAACCATCCTCTCGGTACACATCGTAAGAGAGTCGATAATCGTGATGCTATGAATGGCATTCTTTTTGTTCTCAGAACGGGTTGTCAGTGGAATGCGCTTAACGCGACAGGTATTTGCACATCTAGCTCTGCACATCGTCGCTTTCAAGAGTGGCGGGATGCAGGTGTCTTTGAGCGATTTTGGCAAAATGGTCTGATTTACGAAGGTGTTGATTGGCGTTCTATCTCAATGGATGGCTGCCAAACGAAAGCCCCTTTAACCGGCTCAAAAAAACAGGTAAGAACCCAACAGACAGAGCGAAGCAAGGCGTAAAACGTAGTTTGCTTACCGACGCAAATGGATTGCCACTTGCCGTTGTCAGTGACGGCGCAAACGTCCACGATATCAAGCTGGTACTTCAAACATTAGATGCACTGGAGTTTTATCGTCCACCTCTGAAAGTGCCCTTGTATCTAGACAAAGGTTATACAGGCCAGTGGTTACATGATGAACTGGTTGCTTTGAACTACATTCCCCATGTTCAATCACGTGCTGAAGAGGCCGCGAGCTTGAAACAATCGGATGATTTTAAGGCTCACCGTTGGGTTGTGGAGCGAACTCATAGCTGGCTAAACCGTTATCGTAGATTGCTTGTTCGTTGGGAAAAGAAAATCGAAAACTACGAGGCCATGTTGCATTTTGCTTGTGGCCTCATTGTTTGGAATAAATCCCTTTTGGGATAGGTTCT
>NZ_AFWF01000300.1 GCF_000222605.1 Vibrio ichthyoenteri ATCC 700023
TTCTAAGAATGCAAACATGCATCGGTAGAACGCAAGAGTAGCAGGCTCGATGACACCGACAGCCATCTTGCTAACAATGTAGCTTCCTGCCCATATAGCAACAGTGAAAAATGAAATTAAGTAGCCCGTGTACATTTATTTAAGTTCGAATCATGATAGAACTAGCTAGTGTACAAGTAATTAGGATGAATTACTGATTTAACTTGTAAATTTGGCCACCTGATTAGAGGTCTGTAATACTTTAGGTAATCCATAAGCTGCTAATTTAGAACAAGCTCTGACATAGTTCTGTCCAAAAACACCTTAGTTAACATAACCGCGATAATAGGTGAAAATTCAGGATAGAATTTTTAGGTTTTAGGCGCTGGGAACGCCTAAAACCGACCGGACAACACCAAAGGCGCTTTCACCAAGCTCGAAAAGATCGTTTCAGGTTTAAATGGGGTATGAAAAGCGAGATTTCCGCCGGCGCGGAAATGACAATGATCGCTCTAACTGTCCCAACACCTCAATTGAATACTTGGTATTGCCTTGAGTCCATCAGATTACTGACAATATTAGAGAAAGAGTCCGGTGAGCGATACTCTGGGTACAATCTAAACATCGCGATCACTCGCTCTATTTCCTCAAATTCCTTCAAATGTGCCAACAGTTCAGCGCGCCCTTTCTGGGAGGAAAGCTGAGCACTACAGCTTATTGATGACTTAACGCCACTTTGATGCTGCAACCTGATCGCAGCAGGTTGATGACATTGGCAGGGATTGTTTTTATTAATCAACCCACAACGCTGATCCATAAAGTTCTGCAGCAGTTTTTTGCCACGAGAAAGCCGAGCCCGATACGCATCCGGACTGATGTCCAAAATAAATGCGCCCTCTTGGCTGGTGACCCCATAAGACTCACTAAGAATAAAAATGAGCCGCGATTCTTTATCTAAACAGCTAAGCATTGCCTGCAAGCAGCCAAGGCGCGTCTCTTCTAACAGCACACTTCTTTCTGGGTCTGAAGCCTCTAAAGTTGGAGCTTGCTCGGTCATATTAGCGATCAGTTCACCGAACGATTCAAAGGTAAGCTCGCTTTTTACCTTAATCTGCTTACTAATGAGGTGATTGCTGGCTATACGATATACCCACGTCGTAAACGCACTCTCTTCTCGAAAACTACTTAGGTGAGTAATTACCTTAATTAAAATCTCATGTGTTTGGTCTTCGGCATCTTCAGGATGCCCCAACATACGAAAAGCTAAACCATAAATATTGTCCTTAATCTGCTTAACAAGCTGATCAAGGGCAACCAGATTGCCGTTTTTTGCCTCTTTAACGTAACGCTCTAAATCTGAATTCATTCAATGCTCTAATTTGTTTTTTCTCAGATATTTCATTCGAAGTGTGACATAAAAAGAGTGGCTAATATGAGAGGCGCGTAGCGAATGTCTCGCTCTGAGTTATCACAGCCAACATGCTGTACAGAGTGATTTTAAAAATCGACAAAAAAGTGGTTTTTGCTGTCACACTTTTTGCGCTGAAACGTCTAAAGGTAAACGAGCGAATAACTCATTACTTAAAACAAGTTAGGACAACAAAATGAATAGACGTAAATTTATTAAGCATGGATTAGTCGGTGTGGGCGCAACCATTGTAACTTCCAACGTGATCGCGAATGAACTACTTCCGCAGGCAGCCAAACCAAGCATTAAGTTTCCAGTCGTTGGCAACCAAATGACGGCAACAATCGTGTCCAGCGAAGTACCTTGTACGATTGGCATGACGCCGGGCGATGAGTTTAATTTAGGCTTTCGTCAATGTGGTGATTTCTGTGGTTTCTTTTATAGCAGCATTCACAAATCAATCATGGAAATGCAGTTCGACAAAACCGCTTCAGTTTCTGATGTGCGAGTATTCGAATGCCCGAATCCAAACAAAAAAGTGAAAATTGAACTGCGAATCGATCAACTCGCTTAATGTTTTTCAATTCCAATTCACATTTCCTAGATTGGCTGAATTCTCAGCTAATCTTGATACCCACGTGACTTCAGTTCAAAGACAACGACGCAGCGAAATACGCACAAAGCGATTTTGATTTACCAAAAAACAAAAAAGCAGCCATTGGCTGCTTTTGCTCAATATCATCAGAGGCGTTATTTAATCGCGTGAGTAATAAAGCGGCGCACGTCATCGTTATCCGTTGGGTTAAGAAACGATGGCGTGATTTTTGTTGGTGGGTTAAATATCCCCTTCGTCACCAAACGGTTAATTTGCGGCAAATGCATTAGAGCTGTTTTTCCGCATAAGAGGTTTAGAAAGCCCTCTTGCTCTTCATAAGCATGCAGCACTTCGTGGAATCCACGCAAATACAAGTAATCTTTGGTGAAGCCACCGCCACGATAGACTCGCGCTGTGATGGTAAAAGCGAGATTCTTCTCTACCCCAAGTTGCTCTTTGAGCATCATAAAGGTGGTACGGAAGGATTTATCTTTGATCATCGATTCAACGGCTAACACACGCAGTGCGAGAATTTTTAATCGCTTGATCGTCAGATGGCCAGCCAAATATTCACTTAAGATCGCCATGCCTTCTTGAGTCATGGTGTTGACTGGGCAACCCAGTGATAACACATGAAATGGCTGATTCATCGCATTGATGGTGGTAGCAAGGTGCACACCCAGTTCATGGTGCGCCAAGGCATGCGCTTCTATTTCTGGCACGCTTGCCGCGCTGTTGATTTTTACCGTGGTTTTATTCACCAACGCATTGGCGATCATGTTGTCGTCAATCACCAAGTCATATTGGTAATCTTCCTGCTTGGCAAACTCAGCCATGATCGCTTGAATGCCGTTCGCATCCACCAGCTTTTGATCATCTTCATCGGAATCCGGTAAGTGCAGAATAAAGGTCGCATTGCGAATGTCCTTTTCTGTTGGCTCACCAAAATAACGTAGGGAGTTATACAAAAAATCTTGTGTACCAATAGTTTGTAGCTGGTCGATCTTATCCACATAAGAAAGAATGACGTCTTCGTAAATACGTTGCAGATCGGCATCTTCCACTGATTCAAGTGGCAAATTGAATAGCTGACGTTTTAGCTGGAAAGGATTGTGGATGTTCTCTTTGTAGCTAAATTCAGGCTCAATAGAAAAATGACGCTTAAAAAATTCACTTTTCTGCTGATTATAATTGGTTGGCCCAACCGCACTGAGAATTTCGATCCCATTGACTAACTCAAACAAGGATTTATCCAGTGCTTTGGCATGGCGAAGTTCGCTGTTATGTCGCGCTGTAAATTCATGATTATTCAAACGGCTTACCTCTTTCAACATTCCCTATCCTCTTTGCTTTGTCCTTTGTATTGACACCAATAGCGCTTGCAAATCCATCGCGCACCGCTATATGCATAATGAGCATTGCTAATCGCTTTCATGCATCATGCTTGCTGCCTCTCTCGAATATGCGCTGCTTTAATAAAGGCAACAATTATCGATAAGTATCACTTTCTCACCCAATGAGAAGAATGAGTGCATTGATGGGAATTCAAACAACCGCAAGACTCAAGCGCATAAAGGCATAAACGGAATTACGCTGTACGTAGCATCGAGTGACGACTGCGGTTATAATCGCTGCGTTTTCATCTGGGATAAAAAAATGATTTCTAAAAACCAACTAAAACTGCTGCGTGCTTTAGGCCAAAAGAAACAGCGTAAAGCACTCGGCTTATTCCTAGTTCAGGGTGAAAAAAACGTACTTGAACTGGCAAGTAGTACGTTAACGGTAAAACACGTTTTCGCAACCGCCGACTTTTTAGAGCAGAATCAAACGACGCTTGAGCGCTTTGAATGCATCGAAGCGTCATTGGATGACTTAACCAAAGCGAGTACCTTGGTGAGCAACAACGCGGCGATTGCGGTGGTTGAGATCCCAACGTTTGCGGCACCACAAGCCCAAGGGATGATGATTGCGCTCGATGGCGTACAAGATCCGGGTAACCTTGGTACCATTATTCGTGTCGCCGACTGGTATGGCATTAAGCACATTGTCGCCAGCCAAGATTGCGCAGACCCATATAATCCAAAAACCATCAGTGCCACCATGGGCAGTTTTGGCCGCGTGCAAGTACACCAATTGGATCTGCCAAGCTACCTTGAACAGGCAAATCTGCCAGTTTACGGCGCGTTCCTTGAAGGCGAAAGCGTGCATAAAACTGAGTTTGCTGCAGAAGGTATTTTGTTAATGGGCAGTGAGTCTCACGGTATTCGTTCCCAAGCAGCCGCATTTGTGACCGATAAGATCACTATTCCAGCCTTTGGTGGTGCGGAGTCGCTCAACGTGGCAATGGCCACCGGCATCATTCTTGACAACATGCGTCGTCAACACAGCTAATTCAGCACTTGCGGAAGCGCTCCTGAAATTAAGCGCGACATAGCGAACAATAAAAAAGCGTAACGACTGATTC
>NZ_AFWF01000299.1 GCF_000222605.1 Vibrio ichthyoenteri ATCC 700023
TAGTAACCCTTTCGCCTTTTCTTCGGTTAGGTTGTGCGTTTGCGTCATGTATTCGATTTTGTCGGCGTCAGTCATGTGCTTTGAGCGGATCACCTTGTTGATTGCTTTCATCGTTTCTTGACTGCGCTCTAGTCCTGCTAGTTTCTCTTTTAGCTTTTGGATAGCTTCTGGATCATCTGACGCAATACCATTACGCCCCACGTTCGCCGCTCTCTCTTCCAATCGCTCGGCCTTTCTTGCTGCGGCGACTGATTTTCCCATGTCGTTAAAAATTCGGTCTGCGTCTCGACGTGCGCGTTTTTCTGAATGGTGGCCGACTAAGATAGGCTGGCCGAAAGGGATCATCGATGCGCGGCTTTTGCTGGCGGTGTAATAGCGGTTAGATTCAGCGTTTGCCTTTTCTGCTCTCGCCTCTAAGCGCTCGCGCTTCGATTCTAAACGATCTTGATAATCCCCAAGGCTTACCACTTTACGGCTCGTTACATCGTCACTCGGTGGCGTTGGCTCTGGTTGTTTTTGGTCATGGTTAAGCGGTGAAATATAGCCTTGCTCTAGCGCGTTCTTAACGTCTGCATACGTCACGCGAATTTTAGCCAGCTTTTCGATAACTCGGATTTTATACGCGGCTAAATAAA
>NZ_AFWF01000298.1 GCF_000222605.1 Vibrio ichthyoenteri ATCC 700023
CGCAACGATTATGGTTAGTGCGATGAACAACATTGTTCATTTTTCACCTAAATTCAAATATAAATGTGACTACATTCTTACAACATCTCTCGCCGATTGTACTGCAGTTATTTTCCATAACCCTAAAACTAAAGAAACCTCTTTTTGCCATTATTACACTCAAACCATTGATAGCGAGATATTAAAAAAACAACTAGATTTGATTGAGAGAAGTGATAATGGAAATGAAGTCAAAGCCTATGTTGCGGTGTTTTTCAAGAC
>NZ_AFWF01000297.1 GCF_000222605.1 Vibrio ichthyoenteri ATCC 700023
GAAGACGGAATATTCGCAGCGTTACAAAGAAGATAAGCGTCTTCCCTCGAATCCAAGCCAGTATTATGCCGATGACTGGATAAATTTGGCTCAGTTCCTATTGCCTAGTGACATATCTAACCTAAAACAGTTCAAATCAGCATGCTCGATTCTTAAAATCTCAAACTCTGTTGAATACAAAAAAGTACGAAAAGACTATCCGCAACTGCCATCTAAACCAGAAAAAGTAATCTGGAACTGGACTAACTGGTATGACGCTTTAAACATACCACGACCTTATTCATACGATGAGCTTTGCTCTCTAGTTAGGAATAATCAGATCACTAGCCTTTCTGAATACGCGAAATTTCGAGTTAAATCTAAAGACCCAAGAATCCCTGTAAAACCAGAAGAATATTACAAAGAAAAAGGCTGGACGAACACGTATGACTTTTGGGGAATACCAAGACCCTACCAAGTAAAATACTTTACTGAAGATTGGAAACTGTGGGCAGAGAAAATAACAGAGTTTCTGAAAGTAGCTCGCGGCGGAGATACAAAAGCGAAAGATTTATGTGAGTTTGTGCGTGAATATATTGAACCGAACGAACTAGGAAAATGCCCCCTAGAGTTCTTGACTCGTAAATCAACGAATATTCAATCAATGCTCAACTTACTAGAGCAAGTACCAGTTACACGTAAGAAAAAATGGATTTACTCAATCAATGAGTTTTTGGATTGGGTCATATTGAACTATTTGATCATTGAAGATGAGGAAACAGGAGAAGTCACTCATATCAAAGGGGCAAAAAACCCTTTAGCGCACATCAATTATAATGGTGAGTCTAATTTTCAAAGTATCAGTGAAACCAATAAATTAGCGTTACCCTATCAGTACGTTAAGGAAGGTCGTGAATGGATCTTTCCCGCAGATTCAATAACTCAAAGACTAAATTTCTCAGATTTGGCGCACCTACATAATTTTCCAGCAGATTGGGTTCTAGTCGATGATGAATCTTTATTGGATAAAAAAGACCCTGATTGTGTGTTTAAAGTTGAGGATGGAAAATCTTACCTTTGGCTTCCTATATATTGGACTTATACCTATTCCCTAATGCAACTACCAGCTCGAGGAATGCAAATCGTTTATTGTGATTCTGGTGAGGCAGATTCGGAAGTCGCAGACTTTAAAAATGGTCAGGTAATATGGAAGAAGAATAAAACTAGGTTAGTAGGCTTGACCGTCAGACAAGCTATGGTAAGCAAGTCTGGCAAAGATGAATTTGGAGTCCATTACACCTCCAATAAAACCAAGTTTGATGGCTCAGGTTATACTATTCCTTTTATGCCAATCGATCTTGCTTATTGGCTAGTTAAATTGAGAAAATGGCAACAAAAATATAACCCTATAAAGGAGCCAACAAGTTGGACAGACTGCGAACGAACTAACCTCAATGAGGTTCAGCGTAAGCAAAAAGGTAGAAATTGTTTTCTTTTCCGTGACTATCAAGAAAAAGAGCCGGGAACTTTTGGTGGAAGGTTAGCAACGAGACTTGCAGCCGCTCTTTTCTTCTCAGCAAAGAACGATATAACCACTGCAACTTATCGGGGATTAAAATACTCTGGAGTTATAGAAGAACTAGAAAATAATCCTACAGTCCCCCTTTCACACTTTAAATCTCCTTACACTCCCCACTCAATGCGCGTGAGTTTAATTAACGCTTATGCTTACGAATTCGGTATACCCCTAGAGGTCATAATGAAGCTTGTAGGCCACTCCAGTATCATTATGGCAATCTACTACATCAAGAGTGATAAGACCGGCGCTAACCTCAGAGAAAAAATGAAGGTAGGAGAAAAAGAGGCTTTGAGTAATGCAACAAAAACACTTAGATCGTTTGTGGAGCAGCAGAGGATAGAAGAGTGCAAATCGCAACTTGTTGGTTCCTCTGTTGATCTATTAAATTCACTAGACAACAGCCGTCCTGCATCCAATTATCTCTTTAAAGACTTTGGTATCTGTCCCGTCGGAGGTGCTTTTTGTAGTGAGGGCGGATGCCCCGTAGCAACAAAGGCCAATATTTATCACCCCGTACCAGCAGGCTATTTGGGTGAACAAAATTGCATTCAATGCCGATTTTTTATCACAGGACCTGCATTTATGTTGGGACTCGCTGCGACTTTTAATGAGGTCAGTCTAGCCGTGAATATTCAATCCTATCGCTATTCTCAGTTGGAACAGAAGCTTGACACGGTCGCTGAAAAAATAGAGGTAATTGATCACCAGTTGTATCAATTGAAAACAAGTAGTCCTAATAAAGCAGCGGTTGAAAATGAACGCAAAAATTTGGTTGACGAACGACACCACTTAAACTCAGAGATTGAAACTCGTGCAAAGAAACTCGATTTGTATATGTCTGATATGAATGCCATACATCGTCATATCCATAACTGTCAGGATCTTATTAATCATCCGAGCACGAACAGCGCCAAGGCTTTGCAACTTATTGTTCCACAAGAGTTAAACGTAAGCTTTGAGCTAGATGACGTAAGTTATTTTCATCAACTCTCTGAGGTGTGTGAGAACGCAGAACTTTACCATAGTTGCAGTGATGACCAGGCGGTAACAAGACGCTCTCAACTTTTCGACAAAGTCATGATGAAAAATGGCATGCAACCTAAATTTTTCTTGTTAAATGAAGAAGAACAATTAGCAGTAGGAAATCAGCTAACTGAATTGATGTTGACTAGATTGAAAGGCTGGGAGAACGTCGATCGACTTATGAATGGTAGCTTGATGTTGAAAGACTTATCTATCGATCATCACTTTAATGACAAAGTAATTCAGGAATTATTCGAACGATCTAAACCACTAAAAAGGATTAGTTGATATGACAAACCTCAGTCCTGAACTAGTTTTGACACAACTAAAACGGAAAGCTTCATCGCGTATCCAGAACTCACTCGATGCCGTTTTTACAATTTGCCAAGAACAGCAAGATCGAGGGCTCAATGATTTTAGTTATTCGACCGTTGCTCGATTGGGGAAAGGGCGAGGAGTTCCTGCCGCACAAAGTATTAGAAATAAAACAGGCGAACCT
>NZ_AFWF01000296.1 GCF_000222605.1 Vibrio ichthyoenteri ATCC 700023
CTCCTGATTGCGCTCGGCTGAGTTTACGTGCCGCGGCAGAAAAAGAGCCGCACTCACACACGGTGACAAAGATTTTTAGTTGTTCAAAACTGTACATAATGCTCATCACATCGATAGCCAGAGCAACAAGGTATCACGAAGTGTGATAGTCATTAACTTTTGTTCTGAATTTATATCGGCATAATCCTCGGCTCTTTATCTGCACGACCATTCGTTGAGGAGACTTTGTGAGTCGATTAGAACGTTTATTCCACGCGATTACGTTTGAAGCCTTAGCCGTATCATTATCGATCATAGGCTTAGCGACCTTTACCGATCACAGCATTAACCACCTATCAGGAACAATGATAGCTGTCGCGACTATTGCGATGCTATGGAATGTAATCTTTAACTGGGTATTTGATAAATTTGTGCCCGGAAAGAAAGAAAAACGCACGTTAATGACACGTATTAATCATGTACTGTTATTTGAAGCGGGGTTACTGTTTTTCACCGTTCCGGTGATGGCATATATTCTCAATGTGAGTCTATGGCAAGCCTTCATTATGGATATTGGTGTAACCATATTTATTACCCTATACGCGTTTGTGTTCAACCTAGCTTATGATCATTTGCGGGCCTACATTATCGCCAAAAAATCACCAGCTCTAGTCAGCGAATAGCATTATCAAAACGCGAGCGTTTAGTGATAAAAAACCGAGTCAGCCACTTAGCTCAACTCGGTTTTTTAGTACCTATTTTTAGCACTTACTTTTTGCACTTATTGATGAATGCAACTTAGTCGATCAGAGTTAAAGAATCTAAAATGCCTTTACCGCTGTGAATGCCACCTTCATTTTCGCTGGCCGGCTTACTGCGAATAAGATAACCCGCATAACCTCCCAGCTCCGTTACCGGTTTACCTTGATAATGTGCAGTAAACAGACCTATTTCACTGACTAAATCGCTGATCAGCGTTTGCTGGCTATCACGCACCGCAATCGTCGGCACATCACGCTCATGAGGATATAAGCGTTGCATCAATGCCCATGCGTCATATTCTCGTGGATCTAATTGCGACAATTTCGCCGCAATATCATCGCCAAAAATACAGTGACCACCACCTTCACCTTGGTTTTTCAGCACCCAGTGATCTTTGTTTGCCGAAGTGGTAAACCATTCAATCACCGATTGGCTAACCGGCTTCATCTCTGCTAACACGCTTTTCACCAAATGCGCTTCTTCTAACGTCAGCCCCCAACGTTGATATTCATGCGCGTCCATCATGGTAAGCATCATTTGCATCGATTTACTGGTGGCCAACTGCTGGCTGATGGTCGCGTTAACAGCCACATTGTGTTTTTCGATAAATACTCGGGTTTGGCTTAAGGTATGGCAACAAACACTTTCATCCAATTCAGGGGCACAGTAATCACTGTATTGGTAACCAGCACGTAAATAGACCACATCAATCCCACCCATACCTGCTAGGACTAAGCGTTGCTGATCACCGGTTGAAAGCTGTTTACTCAATTGCTCAAAAGTACGACGCACAGTGCGTACACCGCGCTTTTGCAATTCCACTTCCAACAAATGCTGATCATAAACATTGTCTTCGTTCTTTTGCACTACCATCAAAAAGGTTGGCTTGCCCTCATCCCCAAATTGCTCTTTGATCGCTTGCGCCGAAGTTGCGATACCCAGTGCAAGCTGCTCTAAGCCGACATTGTCTGCCGATACACTCAGCGGGTCTTCTAACCATTGCTGATAAACACTGCCCCACTGCTCACTCATGTACTGGTGCAATTGTGTGGCTCGTTGACCAAACGGCCCCATGCCAGCAGCAATACCATTAAACTCAATCACTTTCGCGCCTTGGTCACGGTCATCCATAAAATCGGTTCGCATCAAAAGCAGCGGCTGGCGCGCAGGTTTAAGAGCCGTAGGGAGAGGCGTCTGTTGATCCCCATGAGCTTGCAGATGCAATGCCATCAAACTGCCAAAAAACGGGTCTGCTTTGGCCATATCACGCAGTGAGCTTTGCAAGAAGTCATGATCTTCAGACACTGCATTAATCAATTTGGCAATAACCGGCGTCACTCTAAGTAAGTGCTGATAGACATTACGCTCCATCGCTGTTGGCGCAAGACTGAATGGACAATGGCGAGCGGTGTTATCCGCTTGACGAAAAGCCACACCGTGCATGATGGCCCATTCACAGGCATCTTCAATAACTTGTTGAGAAACGAATTGATTTTGATTGTTCATCTGGTTCTACTCTGTAAACTTTGCGACTTATTCAGTGCAATGTAAGGCCGAATACCGGCCTTCTAATGGATGACCGCCTAACTAGGCGATTGCGCTGGCTAAACCCAATGAGCTATTTAAATGCTCACTTTCTTCTTATGCTTTTTGGCTAGTGGAGAGACGGGGCGCCATCTTAAATTTGATCCAGTGCTTCTTTCATGGCCTCTTTGGTATCACTGTTGATATTAGCGGTTACTTGATCCAATAGAAATATTTGTGGAGCGCATAAAATTGCTCAAGCCAAGGCAACCCATTGCTTTTCTTCCATCGGCATAGACTTTCTGTTTCGCTAAAATGCCTCGTTCACAATTAAGAGATCATTGCGATTTCACACGTACTTTGCGGTTGTAATCCTAAGACGATGACCAAAAACAAAAGACGAAAAAAACAAAAATAATTATTCTATTTGAACAAAAAGTCACACCTATCCTTGATCCAACGAGCCAATATGCGCACATAAATCGCTTATAATACCAGCTCTGATGAATCACTCACTAACCGCTAAAACGTAACAAACATCGGTTACTAGTAATCTATTGATATCTTGTAAGCACTCTTTGGAGACGCAAAATATTCATCAGACATCGCTATCAAAGGAAGCATGAGGGGTGACCTGAGATCGGATGCAGTAATACGAACAAACAAAACTCGTATCAACTCAAGCCAAATGAGACAACCGCCGAGTCCAATATGGATCGCGATTTGTCGTCCCAAATTTCTGGAGTTAAACATGAAGATCGTGATTGACACTCACACTCATACACTAGCAAGCGGTCACGCATACAGCACGTTACTAGAAAATGCCGCAGCGGCCCATCGCAAGGGACTGAAGATTCTCTGCACCACCGATCATGCCCCTGAAATGCCAGGTGCGCCACACTACTGGTTCTTCAATAACCAGCGCATTATTCCGCGTTTTTTAAATGAGGTTGGTATTATTCGCGGTGTCGAAGCTAACACACTCAACACCAACGGGGACATTGATTTACACCAAAGTACCGATCAACATTTAGATTGGGTTATGGCAAGTTTTCATGAACCCGTTTTTGCTCCAGCGACTGAAGCTGAACATACTGAAGCCTTACTCAATGTGATTAAAAGTGGTCGTATTGATGCGCTTGGTCACCTTGGTAACCCTAATTTTCAGTTTGATATCGAAGCCGTATTGCGTTGCGCGAAAGAGCACAATGTCGCGATTGAAATCAACAACTCTTCATTACTGGGACACAGCCGTATTGGTAGTGTCGAACGTTGCGACGACATAGCACGCATAGGTAAAGAGATTGGTGTCTACTTCACCACCGGTTCTGATGCGCATTTCTGTGAAGATATTGCTAAGTTAGATCTCGCCGTTGCACTGCTTGAAAAATATCAAATCGATGAAGAAAAAATCATTACCTCAAGCACCCAACGATTCTTGAACTTTCTGCTATTGCGCGGCAGAAAACCCATCGCAGAGTTTGCACAATTATACTAACCGCGCCACTGTTTAACCTGCTGATGTGACATAAAAACGCCCTTAAATGTTTATTTCAAGGGGCGTTTTATTTAATAAGATAAAATTGAACAGCAACAAAGAGAAACTAAACCGTCATTGATAATTCAACCACGGATTCAATACTGATCGCATCGTGGCGCCAATATTCTATACCGCAGTCAATCAACTCACCGTGCTGATTATAGTGAACACGCTCTACTACCGTTGCCGGTGTACCTAAAGTGGCGCGCAGCGCCTGAGCTGCATCACCTAATAAGGTACTGGTGGTGATTCGGTAACGTGTTTTTTGATACTTCACGGCATAATGATCACGATAGATATCCGTCAATGACGCAGTAAGGTCATGCTCCAACAAATTCGGGAGCAATTCTGGACGAATATAATTGGTGACATAAACCACCGGGCGATCTTCTAGATAGCGTACACGATCCACGCGGTAAACATCAGAGAAGGGCTTTAGGTTAAGCAAGCGTGCAGCATGCTTGTCTGCCAAGATGGCCTTAGCACCAATCAACTCAGTTTTAGGTACTCGATTCTGCGCTCTCGCCATATTGGGAAAATTCAACGCTTGTGTTGGGTCGTAACACAATGGCGGTGGGGAAATAAACCAGCCACGGCGGTCTTCACGGTAAATTCGCCCTTCCGCTTCCAACAACGACAATGCTTCACGCAGTGTCACGCGGGTAGTATCAAATGACTCTGCCAGTTTACGCTCTGCTGGCAGTTTTTGGCGCGGGGCCAACATACCAGTCTCAATTTGCTCAACAATCGAATCTTTAATTTTTACGTACTGCACGAAACATCCTTCTCTTTAAGCCAAGCTGATAGGTTGTGCCCTAACCACTCACTCTCAACCAACACTATATAAGCCATACCATCTGCTCACGTTGTATGACGGCAGCAAACAATGATTAGCTAATGAGGGGATATTACTGCAGAAGTGCAGTTCTGTGCATTACTAAACCAACACAACGTGACATCCAAAGATTCAGCACGCAACGGCATCATCACTGTTCATTCTGATATTGATGATTGGGATGAAGACGTGACATCAAATACATATCAATATAACGCCCAGCTTTAAACGTACTTAAACGCTTAGTCCCTTCGATATCAAAACCAACCGATTTATACAGCGCTATAGCCGCTGCATTGTCGGTATGCACATCCAGTTCGATACGGACTAAGTTGATCCAGTTATCGGCCTGATTAAGCGCTTCAACCATTAAAGCGCGACCAACACCTTGCCCATGAACTTCTGGGTGAACGGCGATTGCCAGCCCGGCACAATGTCTATCTCGAACCTTTGTCGTTAAAAACAGAGTAACATGTGCCACAACCTTTGAGTCTACCTCCGCGACTAACGTATAGTTGTCGGGGTTGGTGAAAAAACTGGCAACTTTATCAGAACTCAAAAATGGCAGCTGTGAAGTGTTTTCTGACACACTAGTGAAGCTGTAGATATCAAATAAATCGCGATTATCCATAGTCTCAAGATGTCTAATTTTGATGCCCATGAGCTTCCTTACTGCTTATTTATTGATAAGTGGTTAACTTCGATGGTAACCGTTGATGACAAACAGCACTAGTAACATATTCCGTTTTTAACAAACCCGGATGTTCCTTTTTAAATATTACTTCTGCCTCTCAAGCTATATCTGCAGTGAAGATGAAACATGGACATATTTGCTAAGCACCATCCATCAACCAGGCGACCGCTTCATCGTATTCTTCAAAAGAACGAATCTCACCATGAATAAACCAACTGCCTACTTTAGCAGCCCATTCTTGCCAACCATGTGAACCGTACAATGCCACGCGATCAAATTCCGACCCGTGACTCATGCCTAGCCTAAAATCATCCCAAGCGGCTCTCAACTCCCAACCTTCAAATTCGGTCGCATCGAAAAACACGTTCACTTTCGGTTGTTCAATTTTCGCCAATGCGGCATCCAACATGGGAACGAGTCTTTGATAATCATCGTGAGTTAGCTTTCCGACTGCTTTAATCGATAAAAAAACATCATCATCGACTCTATCAAGGCCGATAGAAATTCCGTGTTTATGCATAATTCACCTCTGTGTTAGACCTTGTTCTAATTTAGTACAAATTTGCTTAATAAGAGCAAAATGAAAAGCCATATTTCGGCAAACAAAGTATGTAAATTTCAGCAATAGCGGCGCGCTCTAATAACAAAATACGTTGATAATCTTATGCTAGCTCTTGTCTCAGAAAAACCCTAAACCATTGAAAACAAAACACAACAATTGAAATTCAGTAACATTTTCAATAGGATAGTCGGCAATAATGGAACTGAAACCCAACACAAATAAGAGAACCCAACTTGACTGTTAGTAAGATAAATAGAAAAACGAAATTACTGATTGGAATCGGCGCTTGTATCATAGTGGGTGGCGGGATCACTTACACTCTCACCAAACCCTACTTCAAAGAAAGAGCCCGCATAGCGCTCTTGGCAGAACAACTGGATAGAAAAGACAGTGCG
>NZ_AFWF01000295.1 GCF_000222605.1 Vibrio ichthyoenteri ATCC 700023
TTCTAAATGTTGATTGCCTGCTATCTATTGTTTTTTGCGTGATACTAGGCAGTACCAATGACAATAGTACTACCTAGTATGGTTGAGACATTAAATCATAGTGATTAGAAAACAAAGTTAATCATTATGGTATAAAGTTGCGCTGTTGGCTTTGAAGGAACATCTATAAATGCGCCGTCATAGCCCTTTTCCGTATGGAAATATTGCCACTCAGCGTTAAGCGACAAATTGTACCTAAGATCATAACGTACCCCTGCGGTGACGCTCTCGCCCTCTCTGATTCGGCTACTCTCTTGCACCTCTTCATTGTACTGTTGTCCATAAACTACGTAAGGAATAAAGTCATAGATGCGGTACTGCAACGATGAATACCATGCGGAAGAACGGTCGTTCTTTTGTAACTCAGCCGTTAAGGTAGTCGAACCAAATTCATACTCTGCGCCTAACGAATACAGCTCTATGCGGTTATCTTCCGATTCGTCGACATAACGAGGAATCGTGATATCACCAATACTAGGAATTGTCATCGTGTAGTTTGTTAGCGTCACGCGCTGATCATATCGAGAATTGAGGTAAGAAAAATTCCAGCGATAGTTATCCCCCGAAAGTAGCATATTAACGCCATACATACGCTTAGTATCAAGCTCTAGAAAGGTATCCTGATTGAGATTGACTTCTTTTTCATCTTCTAAGCCATAAAAAGGGGTAATGCTTAGGGATTTCTCATCATCAATATCAACATTCCAAGTTAAGCTAAATCCTTGATAAGCCGTGATACCAAGAATGCTATTGTAAACCTCAGTGGGCGGTCTAGACATCGCGTAAGCATGCCCAACGTAGTAATATTCTGAGTAAAGGAATAGAGGGATTCTTAGTTGCCCGGCACGGAACAATAAGTCTTTGTATTGGTAGCCAAGATAGGCCCATTCTAGTTCTGGGTCACTCCAGTGATCTTGGGGACGTTTAACTACCTGAGCGGAAGCGTGTAGGGCATTAAAGTAGCCATCGATTTGTAAACCAAGGGTGGTATCGCAGTCAAAACAGCTTTGATCGGATATCTCGACATTGGTGATAAGTGGCGTGCTGTTATCACTTTTAGCCCATGAAGTTGAGCCAAAACCGCTGACGAGAATGTTCTCACTGATTTCAATATTGGCTGCAGTCTCAAAGGATGCCGCGAGTAAAGCGAGAGTTAGGATATTTTTATTCATTATTATTTTACCTCCTCGACCACAAATAACACCGTAGCATCATCTGGAAGATGATTGAGTGGGGCATAGCCAATTCGATTCGATTTTTTTTCCATCCATTGCACTAAAGCGGAGACGTCGGCCGTGGTCATTTCTTTTGGCGGACGAGCTTTCCCGGAGAAAGAAAGTGAGGCCCAATGCGCATTCATTTGTGCCGTGTTCTTACCCAGCAAAATTTGATAAAACTCAGCACGCTCTTCACTGCTTTCTGGCCAATCGGACAGTTCAATTTTTTTGCCTTCTAATCGCTTGGTTTTGCCACGATAGAGCTTACGTGCTTTACTCACAGACAGAGGAGTAAACTCTTGCTCCAATGTGAATATTGCATATTGTTCCGCTCCCATAGCGCTGGTGTTTACGGATATGAACAGGCATAAAATAGCCACAAGACAGCAGGCATAATGCATACTGCTGTCAGTTCGATGTGGCACTTTGTTTCGGATAAACATAACAAATCACTCTTATCTGGTTAGATAATGCTTTCAATTTTTCCAATAAGGTTATCTTTGCGTACAGGCTTAGCGACATAAGCATCCATGCCTGAGTCAAAGCAGCGCTGGATATCGTCATCAATGACACTTGCGGTCAGCGCGATAATAGGAGTCTTAACCAAACCTAGATTTAACTCATGTTGACGAATTTCACGAGTTGCTTCAAAGCCATCTTTTATTGGCATCATGCAATCCATCAATATCACATCATAGCCACTGTCTTGACTGTACATATCAATCGCTATTTGGCCATTTTCAGCGATGGCATAGCTAAATCCAGCTTTGTCGAGCATCAATGACGCCACTTTTTGGTTAACTCGATTATCTTCGACCAGCAATACGCGTTCACTGCGACTTGCTTTACGTGGATGCAGATCTTGAGTTGTGAGATTTTGCTTCGTGCTGTTTGTTGCCTCTTGCTCAACAGTAGTTTCTCGCTTAGCTGTTTGGTTGTGAGTAAGGTTTGATTTATGAGTATCATGCTCGATTGGTGCAGTAAGCGGAGAGACGAGATTAAAGATTTTTTCTTGCAGTACATTGGCTTTAAAAGGTTTAGCAATATAGTCATCCATACCAACATCAAAACAGCGTTGAATATCGTCGTCAATCACGCTAGCAGTCAAGGCAATGATTGGCGTGCGGTGCTGATATCCTTGTTCAAGTTTACGTAGTTGAACCGTCGCTTCGAAGCCATCCATGATAGGCATCATGCAATCCATTAATATCAACGCGTACTTGGTTGGGGCAGCACGGTACATATCAACGGCTTCTTGACCATCATTAGCAATATCAAATTCAAACCCAGCCTTAACCAAGTGCAAGCCGGCAATTTTTTGGTTTACAGAATTGTCTTCGACCACGAGCACCCGCATTGATTGAGTCTCAGGTCCAATAGTGGATGTTTTTGCTGTGAGTACATGCTGTTGGCAACTTTCTAAATTACGCATCAAACGTTGGCCGTAAAAAGGGCGGCTTATGATGGCGTTAACCGAATGCTTAAAATCGAAAGTGCTACTTGAAAAGGCACGAATAAGACAAACATGCACACCCGATTTTGCTAACTGTTCAAACTTCGGTAGTAAATCTTGCGCAGTATCTGGTTGCTCTTCGATGTATATCGCAATTCCAGAGTTGTTCGTCGTTCTAAAATGCTGACATTGCTCTATATTGTCAAAATATTGGGCGACTTTGTGGCCATAAAATACCAGTTCGTTACTGAGCGTCTGGCGTAGTTCATTGGCGGCTCCCACCAAGTAGATCGGTGCAGTGTTTTTGTGAGTTTTTCTAAAGGCGACATGCTCAACTTCAAAATTAAGTGAGAAGAAAAAACGACTACCGATCCCTTTTTTCGAATCGAGTTGAATTTTACCTCCCATTAATTCAACTAACTGCGTACTGATGGCAAGGCCAAGACCAGTACCTCCAAATTTACGAGTGGTTGAGTCATCTTCTTGTGCAAAGGGTTCAAAGATATTTTTTTGTTGTTGGGCATCAATACCGATACCCGAATCTGTAACGGAGAACTCAAGTTGACACATATTGTTCGCATGGCAATCACCCAACTTAGAAATAGCGAGTTCTACGTAACCATTCTCGGTGAATTTAACAGCGTTTGACATAAAGTTCATAAGAGTTTGACGTAAGCGATGATCATCAATCATCAGCTTATATGGCACGTTTGTATCAATGGATACGCGTAGATCCAAGCCTTTTTCTTTCGCTTTCGGAGCGACGATAGACGCGATATCGTAGATAGTTTCACGCACATTTGTCGAATGATGACTGATCAGCAACATACCCGATTCGATTTTAGAGAAATCGAGAATGTCATTAATGAGGCTTAGCAATAATTGGGACGATGTTTCGATGGTATCGACATAGTCGCGTTGAGTTGCGGTTAAAGAGGTATCGGATAAAACTTCTGAAATCCCTATAACGCCATTTAGAGGCGTGCGAATTTCATGGGACATATTGGCTAAAAAGCTACTTTTTGCGCGGCTGGCTTGAATGGCATCATCTTTAGCTTGTTCCGCGATATTTTTAGCGTGAGTTAGCCGTTCGTTCGCCTGTTGACGCTCAAGTGTCAGGCGCTCTACTTCTTGTGCAAAATGATTGAGTTCATCATTACCAGAGATATGCTTGCTCAGTTCTCCGGCCTGATGTTCTTGTTCATTCTTTAAATAGTTGAGCACTAAATTTAGGTTGTTAGTGACGCGTCTGGCGAGACTAAGAGCAATAAAAATTACGACAAAAGTGAGGACAGAGACGATGCCAACAAACACCACTCGTTCGCTGTTAGCTGCGCGTGTTGCCGTTTCGATACGGGTAATCAGTTGGTTCTCTATTTTGTGCCCAACGTCGTTGAGTAGGTGTAGCCGTGATACTAGGGCAATTAAACCATTGGCAATGTCTGCTGAAGGGGATTGATTTAATTCACTCTCGTTGAGTAATGTTTGTCGAAAAGTTTGACTCTGCTGAAAAGCATCGTTGCTAAACGCTTCGAGCATGAAGTTAACTTGTTGCTCATTGGCATTCAGATTAACAAATCGCTCAACGAACAATTGTTGGTTTTGCGCTAGCGAAGCGATTTGGTTTCGCAGTTCGACGGCTTGTTCACTCTCAAGTTGTGTATTATTGACGACCTGTTGGCTGAGAGTCGTCTCTTGATGCGCCCAAAACATCATCCACTCCAATTGAATTAAAGCGTGCAGGTCTTGTTCGATCGAAATAGGAATGTCATCCAGTTGAATGCGTTCTAGTGCCATGACTAATTGCTGATATAAGTCAGCTTGCCATTCGAGGTTATCCAGCATCTCATCAGGATATTTGTTGACGGTAATTTGCAGCGTGACAGATAAATATTCACGCAGAAGATCCGAGATCTGCTGCGCTTCGCCTGCTGAAAATAGGGCAGGGATTAACGCATTGACTGATGAAACATCGTCAGATGAATTGGTAACGACAGAGCTGTCTTGACCGCTACTGAATTGGGCTGATTGTGAAAATCCCTGAAGAAAAGCGGTTATCGCTTTTGCTTTCTGCAAATCATCTGTTTGATGATTCAGTACCGTTATTTGGCGAAACGCGAGATAAAGTAAAAGTAATATCGGTAATAGTACCAATCCAAATAACTTGTACTTTATTGAGATATCGCTCCATGATACCCATTTTGCCATTATTATTATCCATTATTAGCCAACTTATAGAAAAGTGTAGACCAGATATTTAGGATAATGTGCGAAACTAATTTTCTTCATGAAATAACTGGTGAAACGGTGATGGTTAGCACGGAAATTGTTCACAAATACCATATATGCTAACACCTTACATGCAAATGACACTTTTATTTTTACCATCAAAATGGCTGAAAAATTAATCACTACTGATTGCTTTATCAATTAATGAGGGTAGGCAGGTTAAAAATGTGGTTATTTTAACGATGTTGGTTGGTTTAGAAAATTAATATATAACAGTAGATATATTTGTGGTGTGAATAACTAAGAA
>NZ_AFWF01000294.1 GCF_000222605.1 Vibrio ichthyoenteri ATCC 700023
TGTTTAACGTTGGGTAATCCGCATCAATATCATGGCGCATTGTGTCGGCTTCTTCACCTTTAAAATGAACGGTGATTTTAGTTTTTGCGTAACCTTGGCCGCGTCCAATCTCTAGCGCTTCCATGATTGATTTTTCGTTGTATTGCGTCAGCGTTAAGATCTCGCCGTCTTCAAAATGATTTGACTCACTCCAAACCACCTCGATTTTTTCGATCACTTTTTCTTCATCAAAATCATTGAATGATTCAATGGTTGCCAGCTCAACAGGCTCAATCGTTTCTAGCTCTACAGCTTCCGCTTCGATTTCTTCACTCTCGACAGCATCAAACGTTAAAACAATGTCATCAGAGAAATGGTAAGGGCAATCTGAAAAACGCACTTTAGTAAGGACACCATCAAACACCGTCACATAGATTTCTAGATCGCTGTATTCCTTTTCATACCAAGTCCAGAAAAAATCCACGTCTACGACTTTTGGCTCGTTATTATTCCAGCAATCATCCATCCCCATAGATTGAGTTTTCAGCACAATTTTAGTCGCCACGGACAACAACATAGCAATTTTATTTTTCGCGTTCTTACGAAGTTTACCTGCTTTAAAGCTCTTGAGAATTTCAGCTTTGGCAGTTGTCTTCGACTCCAAGTTCGAGAACTTGGTCGCTTGCTGCTGATTAGTGATTGTTGAGTGGATTGCAGTCGAGTGTGTCATGGCAGTGATTCCTATGTTTAGTGAGTTTTCATCTTCGTTGTCGCCTGACTGTCCACTCCTCAAACATGGTTCTTATCTGCAAGGGCGCGAAGCGTTTATATACCCTTGCAGATAAGGAGCTGATTTGAGGATGGTTACAGGAAGACGCGAGAACGGGGGTGAACAACTCACGCATAGACATAGGATGAACGACATGGCACATGAGACGGCAAGCCGCGATTACAAGCACTTATCAGAAGAAAGTGAAATGCTTTGTGAACGCTCCGAAGGAGTGGGAATGCTCTAGCGAAGCGCGCCGCTTCAGGCGCATAGCGTAGTTGCGTTAGGGATTGTGTTGTCAGGAACTTAAACGAACAGAGCCGGCTAATGCCAAGTGAAGCATGAACCTGGTATAAGCCAGCTCGTATTGAGTTAAGTTATCGAAACGAGGCGAAGCCGAAAAGCCCGACCGCTTTAGCGGTAACGCCCAATGCTTAAAGCGATTAGGTAATAATCAAATAGAATTGTTGAATAAACAAAAAGATAGAGCGTAGAGCAGAAAGGCACTAGAATGGCGCAGGGTGCTTTTGGTGATTTACCGAAAGCAATTCCAAGTTTTTGCGGACGGTAAATATCAAAAAACCCCGAAAGTTGTTTAAAACTAACGAGGTTTAGAGATGTTTCCAACAAGACAAATCTTAGCCTCTATTGAGATTCAAATCAAGGAGGCAAGAGTATGCCAAGAAATAAAACCGCCCTACTGGGCTTAATTGTTATTTGTTTAACGATTCTGTGTTTCACATGGATGACGAGAGGCACACTTTGTGAGCTTCACTTCAAGGATGGAAACTCGGTGATTTCAGCAACGCTTGCCTACGAATCGAGATAGTAGCTGAACAAGGTGGGGATTGTGAATCCCCACCTTGATTTAGTTTTGTTTGTGACGACCATAAGCACCCATGTTTGTGTTGTGATAGTTATGACGGCGAAAAGTCCTAGACCTTTCGCCGTTATCATTTCAGGTGAGAAAAACAGGTAAGGAACGGAAGCAATGTCCTCATTTCAGATCATTTTCAAAGATGTAGAAGAGAAAGAATTAAGCAAGGAAGTTGTTTTTATGAAAGGCTTAGGTGCAGCGAAGCGCTCAGCTAAAGCGACAGCGCCAGCGAACGTATACAAAATAGAGATAACCGACCTGATGGGGAAAGAGTTAACGCACATCACGTTAGGTCAATCCAGCAAATGGCACGATGCTATTTAGCAAGTTGCTTTTCGAGGACTTCACGCATACGCCAGTATTCATCAAAGCTCAACGGGTCAGGTGTATCGAGCACAGATTCACATATGAACTGCTTGGCTGGCTCCAATTTGATATTTAGATATTGCTGAGTAACAAATAGGAGTTTGGAATAACTTGGCTTGTTAAGCACAAGCGGTTTTTTCCCTTTCACTCTGACCTCAAAGCGTTCGATGACATAATCATCCTCGCCAGCGTCAAGACAAACCCAATCGTCAAATTCCAATAGCAGCATCTCAGTAAGCAAAATCGAGGCACATCATACACCGCTAGGTGATAATCCATCTAGTAGAGCGTCAATTAGCCATGTGATCGCATGGTGGTCACGCGCCACATGATCGCTAGATAACTCGCTTTTGCCCCAAAGCGGCCTAGAGTAGAAGCTTACCGCATTCTTATTAACGTGTATTTCCCCTACAAAAAATTATCCGAACGAGTTGGCAAATCAGTATCCTATTATTAGGCATCTTCTTGCTCATAAGCAATTATGGCATAATGGTTAAACACAACTAGCATGATACAAATCCCTGAAAACGTCACAGTTTGGTGACGTTCAGTCGTTGTGGCTGAGCCTCTACGGCTAAAGCAGCCCTTGTTGTCTGCGTTATGTATTTCCCTTAGTAAGAATTTAGATTGAGCGATTATGAACGGATTAGAAAAAATCGAGTTCCTTGAAAAGTTAGGTTTAGAGCTGCAATCAAGAATGACATTCGATGAAATAGATATGTATTTTTCTGGACACAAAATTGACAAAAAGAGTATGCAGCCAAATACGAATAGCAAAAGGCTCTACGCTAAAGATGTGCTTTCAACGGTTAGCGATGAAGTGCTATTTAAAATTTCTAGTGAGTTAGGAGTTGACTCTCCAAATGCGGCTAAAATAGTGGAAGACGCAACATTCTGGAAAGCGGGTCACTTTCGTTTGTTTTTAAGCCACTTAGCTTCATTTAAAATAAAGACATCTAAGCTTCAATCGGCGCTCAGACGTTATGCTATTTCGAGTTTTGTAGCTCATGAAGATATTGAGCCTACGAAAGAGTGGCAAAATGAAATTGAAGCTGGATTGCGCACAATGGATGCTTTAGCAGCGATCTTAATGGACGGTTTCAAAGAGAGTAATTGGTGCGATCAAGAAGTAGGCGTTGCCGTTGGCCGTGATGTGTTGATTATCCCTGTTAGAAAAGGGTTGGACCCTTATGGTTTCATAGGAAAATATCAAGGGATACAAGCCAACAATAAATCAGTAGCAGAAGTGGCAGAAGCTATTTTTAGAACTTTAGTAAAATCTCCAAAAACCAACACAAAAATCATTTCAGCTCTGTCAAACTCAATTATTCAAG
The DNA here is from genome assembly GCF_000222605.1 of Vibrio ichthyoenteri ATCC 700023. Classification (GTDB taxonomy): domain Bacteria; phylum Pseudomonadota; class Gammaproteobacteria; order Enterobacterales; family Vibrionaceae; genus Vibrio; species Vibrio ichthyoenteri. Next base: position 3,326 of record NZ_AFWF01000294.1, read on the forward strand.
CGAATGATATTGAAGATGCACTTGATAAAGTCAATGTAATAAAGTCTCTTGATAGTATTTCGCCTGAAGTTCTTGAGAACTTAAAGCAGCAAATTTTGGACAACAAAATACTAGTTGAATCAACGGATTTCATTAATACACTTAATAATATGCTAGCAAAGTTTAAATCTCCAAAATTTGTAATACAATCGCAACCAACCCCTGAGGATTGGGGCGATGTACCGTTTTAGACGGTAGAGCCTTTGTCCGCGTCAGCAGCCAAAATTATCAAACAATAAGGCTGCCTGCTTCTTTCTCCAAAATCTACATATTTGAGGCTAAAGGTTCTAAATTATTGCAGTTCAAAAGTGAGCTAGTTGACGCTATAAAGACAGACTAGACCAGCGATAACATGCTTGATGCGCACAAAGAGAGTTAACAACACTTAATTATTTCGATTTAATTGATTTTTATTTATATAACATCAACTTAGATAGAGCAATAGCATTACTCTCAACTATGCTTGGAGTTATACTGAAGGAGATAGATTATGGTTCAAAACCAATCATCAGGTGCATCGGCGAATTACTGGGGTAGGAAAACAGCTCGTGCTATAGCTGATAAACTTGGGACTGCGATAACATCCAAAAACAGTAATGAATGCATGTATAGAGATTGCAAGGTTGTGATTAAGTGCGCCAAATTTGAAACAGATAGCGTTGGTGTTACATACAAAATGCTAGAGCGGTTGGATTATGTTATTGGGGCATTTGAACAGGATGAAAGTCACTTTAAATTATTTCAAATTCCGGTTTCAATTTACGAATCTCATATGAGAGCGACTGCCTCTAAAGGAGCAGCGAAGGGGAAAGTAGGCATAGTTCGCCAAACCGTTTTTGAGGAGCACGGTGTCAGCTTAGGTTCTTTGACTATTTGAGATGCCGTATAAGTATTTAAGGCTTCAAGATACTTTTTCTAATCTTGTCGAAACGGTTAAGACTATATATCTAAATCGCTTTGCCCCATTGTGAGTTACAACTGCGTATTGTGATGAGGAAAGTAAGCCGACTCACCTAAGCGAAGAAGAGCCCAAGAGCTAATGACAAAATTTCCAAAGTGGAGGCCTAATCGGAACTAATACACCCAATTTAATGATTCACTACAATTTCAAGTTTTACTCTAATACAAGGGGGAAGATAGGACTTCCTTATGCTCTATCATATCAAACGTATTCGATTTACTACCGATACGAAAGTAAAAGCGAGGCCCGGAGTATTTTAATACATTGAAAATTAAGTTATGAAAGAGGTTTAAGCATGATAGCACTCTATCTCTATCAACTTGTTGAGACGCCAAACTATCGTCCCTTACTTTAGGATGAGCACATTCATTTCTCATTTTCGTCCACAACTTCTTTTCATCGATAGTAATGATACCTTCATTAAGCAAGAATTCTAGAGCTTTTGCAGCAGAGATATTTTTCCAGTATGAGACACTACCTAACAGACGATCTTTATGCTTAGGCGATATATCCAAATCAGACACCAACGCCTTAATCTGTTTGATATCTTCTTCTAACTCTTCATCTTTAACATTCTTCTTGATGGCAGGAATAAAAATGTCATTCAACAAGCCCTCAATAGCTACTGACAAAGTAAGTGATGTTATAGCATTCTCTGACTGAAAAGCGTGCCAGACCTGATTCCATTGAGAGTAAATGCTTTCGTAAACTTTTGGCGTAGTAGCTCTAAGGTCGAGTATCGATTTAAACAACTGGTAATGGCTTTCTTTATACTCTTTTTCTGCAACGGAACTTACCATAGGGTTAGATGAACGTTTGTGTTTGTAACTATTATCAATGCTATGAATTGTCGTCGTATTTTCCGCACCATTTCTTCTTATCGTGATATAAGGTTGAGGCATTACTCCTCCACTGAAACCTATATAGAACAGTAAGCACTCTAATACACGATTAGTGTCAAATTCACCAGTCGCATTTACCGACACATAGCCATCTTTTTTTACCATAGAAATGGATACATCATCAGATTTAATAACTGTTTCGTTCCAACTTGACGAACTTGAACCTAATGTTGAAGATTCTGAGTTCATTTTATTAGTGGGGATATCGAAGTATTCTGAAAACTCAAAGTGTAGATAGTTTGGTTTATCCGAATAGTTCTCTAACTCACTAGCACTGGATATGTCCGACAAAAATATATACATACAGCTCGAAGCACGGCTAGTATTCATATTGATTGTAATAGAAAAACCACTAGATATGAAAATGTCGCCATCTAGTGATTCGACTTCAAGGAATAGTTTTTGTTCTTCAAGCAACGTATCTTCAGGTATTTTTTGGTTAAAAAGCACATTCGGCAGGTTCTCGGATTTGGTGCATATGAACTCCAAATATAAACAACCATTAAGGTTTATTTTAATCGTTCCGTGGCCAGATAACTGGATACCTGTTTGTATTTTTTGCCATACTTTCACACGAGTACAATGCAATACAAAATCACCAGTACGAATAGCTGGTTTCTGATTGTCGATAAACATGAATTACTCCTTAAGAACCTGTATGCATTATACAATATTTCAACCCGAAAAATCAGTGACTCGCCTTCGATGACTTTAAAGATTTCAAATCTAGTAACTTAAAATTTGAATATAGGCGTGGGTCGCTTTTACCCGTGAGTTCCCTTACTTACTTTCGGTTATCCTGTTTTAGCTGAGTGTGCAACTCGCTTTTGTCCAAAAGCGAGTTAGTTGACGCTATGAAGACTGACTAGACCAGCGTAAACATACTTGATGTGCATCGCATTCAGAATTGGCAACATAGCAACCTGATTGCACATTGGTTATTGTGCTTTTGTAGCGCCATTATGCAGACGCTACGACTTACACAATTCTTCTTCACTTTGAAGCGCCCTCTTTTACAAGAGGGCTTTTTTACGTCTTAATCGTACGCATACGATTAAGGAGGCAATTTTCACCACGTTTTAGCCAACAGCAAGAAAACTGATCATTTTGAGGATTACGGGACGAGATCGAGCTGAAATGAAAACGCATCACAAGCGCTTAACATTTGGCGAAAAACTGTAATTAACTTTCAGAATGATTTCGAGGGTTCTTAGATAGGAAAGCCCCCACTTTCGTCACCTTGTAGCAAGGTCTGTTCCCTAAGCGGCAAAAGTAAGGGCAAAATTAGCTATTTAACGTAATAGGCATATGACGCACCAAAAAAAATTGTGCACCCATGCTATAAATAATCATTCATCTACTAGAATGACTTTCATATCGCATTTGGTTAAAAATTCAATTTCAAAATCAACGTCAGCTTGAGTTGGTATTCGTGGGAATGAATAAAAAATAGCTGGCACAAATAATATTAAACTTAAAATTACTCCCCACGAAACCCAATCTAAACCAGATATTGATACAGATAACAAATAAGAACCAAAGAAACCTAAACTAATATTGAGTAAAATGGTGGTCATAACCCATTCAATAAATTGTTTTTTCCAAGTTCTAATTCTAGTCTCAAGCTTTATAACATACCTTACATCCATAAGAACCACATTAAATAAAGTTAACTACCTAAAATAAATTCCAACTAATAACTTACGTAAAGTTGGAATGTTTAGTTTATTAAATAGCATAAGAAAATATCAAACATAAGCAAAACCTTTTCTGTATGTTTTCAAAAAACCAGTTTCATGTAAATCATTTAAAACTTGTGAAATTAAGGCTCTACTCACACCCTTAAATTGAAGCGCAACACCACGAAATGATGGTTTAACTGACTTTGCTAAAATGGCATCACGTATATCACTATACAGTTGGGAGTCACTTCTAATTCTATCTACTCTACAATCTGAATCATCGTTAAAAACGGCACGAGATGCATTAAATTCAGGCTCATTAACTGCGTTCAAGTGTGTAACCACTGTGTGCGGCTGTGTTTGCCGCTCTTGAGCAGAGTTTACATGCTCTAACGGAAACACACTTAAATTAAGCTGACTGTGTTTAAGTGAGCGCAACTGTGTCTGAGTGTGTTCAGCCCTATGGAGTGCAAAACTAACACACACGAACAACCAAGATAATAGCTCTAAAATAGCAGCGGTAATGTAAGCAATTACCATCCCAAAGCGATCTAAGACTGTTTCATTTCCTGTAAATAAACCCTGCTGTTCAGACAATGTATTAATACGTTTTAATAATTCTGGTATTTTTTCAAGCGTCTGTTGTGATCGAGTTATTAGCTTTGCACTTTGTTGTTTCTCCGCAAGCACACGCAATTGCTTGATTTGTAGCTGATATTCACTAATTTGAGTTTCGATTGTTTGGTATCTATTAGAACTTTGAACATTAGCGATCACTCCTGCTTCAAGGGCAGCTACAGATGCAGAAAACGAAACGAAGCTTAAAATAAAGCTCAAAACAAAACCAAAAATTGCAGCAACTCGTAAATGTTGAACCCATAAGTATATGATAAACAAAGGAGTGGCACATTTCGCTAAATCGAGAATCAAACCAAGCGCCGCCATTAAGTATGGAGACTCCATATCAGAGCCAATACTATACATAAACTTAGTAGTAAGAATTGCTGACATACAAGCGGTTGCTATAGAAAGGACTATGCAAAAGGCTTTGATAATTGTATTGTTCATTTGTCTTTTCTTTTCCTTTGAGAGATTTAGACATAGCCTCAAATAGCTTTGATCGGGTGTTTGAGGCTTTTTAATAACCATTAATACGTATTAAAACGTTTTATTGCTTTTTGATACTGGTTAATACGTTTTAATTTATATCAATTAGTGTGTTTGTTCTTTTTTCTTCCTGCATTTCTTGGAACATAACAAGCATCAAAGAGTCGATTGCGATTTTCTAAATCCATGCCATGCAACGCAAGAATTCCAGCCCTAACCATCTGGCTAAAATCAACTCGACTTTCTGTTAGCATTTCCTCTACTAAATCGATTGTATTTTGGTTTATAGTTATTGTTTTACTAATAGCCTTAGCTCTAGTTAAGTCACTAACATCTAAACCATTTGATTGATTTGTATTGTTAACAAAATCACTTTTATTAAATGGCTTTGCATCGAAATCATCAAACATTTTACTCACTTAAATAACCTCTTAATTCGTCATAAATACCAGCAACTTCTTTTTTTGCTTTTTCATTTTTCAAATGATCACCGCCTTTAATGAAATTTTCACGATAAATTTTCCTTTTTATGGTGAAGTTTTCTAATGGTTTTATTCCAAAAGAACTTAACAATTCCTTAGCTGCCAAAATATCAGAAGTGGCATTTTGTAAATGATCTGCCTCCATAAGTACACCGATAGGGTTTGTATGAGATAAATAACTCAATGCCTCATTTAAAAATTGTTTTGTTACGAATAAATCGACAGGGCTAGTTTTTACAGGAAAAATTACTATATCTACATCATTAGTTGTAATTGCTGATCTTGCAGCAACACTATCAAAACCACCAGTATCAACCATGATAATTGAATGTGGATGTTCAGATTTAAGTTTAGACAAATATTCACTAATATTTAATGTAGATGCAATATGCAGACATTCTACATTGCGCCTTGAGCACCAATATTTCAAAACACTTGTTGGGTCAGCATCAACAACGAGAACCTTTTGATGACGAGATTCAGCTTCCGCGATCAGACTCATAACTAATGTTGATTTTCCGCAACCGCCTTTGGTGTTACCAACAACAATCAATCCATTCATAAAACACCTTTTAATACGTATTAAAAATAATCGATAAATATTAATACCATGCTAACCCGACGATCCCCCTATAGCAATAGAATATTGATTAATACGTATCGATACATATTAATTAGTGTTTGATTAATGTTACGGTGTAACAGTATAAATAAGTCGCTGTGCGACGAATACCAGAACGCGCTCGCTTTAGCGAGTAAGATACAGACTAAACGGTTCTGAGAGCATTCAGACATTGATAAAGGCAATAGAACAAAAATAACCTCATACCCTGCTGGAATCTTATAAACGGTTTAGGTTGAATAAATCTCGATCTTTATGTGGTAGTTCCACTAAATCATGCGTATATGCTCGATAGTTTCCTGTCGGATGACAAAAGAAAGGTTCAGCGCAGCCAGTTAGTGCACTAAATAGACGGGTGTATTTATAAATTAATACTGGCTGAGGGTACTTTAGAGCGTAGCGACTTCTTTTAAAATGGGATCGATCAAGTTGGCCGTGGGGGATGAGACTGACGCGCTATCGCTTGTCGGCTTCACACTGGCTCTACATGCAAGCATATAGCAGCCAGCGCGAACCTTAACTATATGGAAACCCTTTAATATTCATTTATCTATTTATGTACATACAAAGTCTAACTACGAAGTACACATAACCGCAGTTTACTTTTAAGGGTTATATTAACAGTAGATTCTAAACTCCCTAACTTGCACTACCTTTGAAAAACAAACACCAATAATATTATAATTTCGGAAAACAAAGGCACTTCTGGTGGCCACAACGAAAACGCGCCGGCTAAAATTGGTTATTTTTTGTACGGCTTCACGCTATGGACGTGACGAATCCTCCGCCGTAAAGCGGATACGTTCAATAAATCTAATTAGGAGCAGGGGTAAACTGCGACGGTTGGTATCCAGTAAAGAGTGACGACACTGTATTAGCGTAATCATTAAAGCGTGTCGCGTTAAATATATCTTGTATGCCTGACGCGATAGTGCGATAGGTTAGCCAATCAAAACGTAACCCTTTCTTCTCCATACGCTTACGAGAAGCAATGATAAGCGCACAAATTTCTTTATAACCTACCACTTTGAGGTCTTTAAAAAATTCCGCTGAGAATTGCTTGTAAGCTGCGGCACTGCGTACCGTTCCCTCGGCATCATCAACACATACGTTGATTCTTTCAGAGCGAAGATAATTTGCACGCTTGAGGTATTTCATTACCTTGCCAAATGACTTAGGCGAAATGTATTCGCCCCAACGTAAAACGTAATCTTCTTGCAATTGGTCGTAGCTAATCGTTTTTAAGCCAGCAAGCGTAGGTAAACCAATACGCCCACCAATCAGATCAGTGTTTGGCATGATACACGCTAACACTTTAGATATGAGTGTTCGACATTGAATATTATTCACTGCTGCGCCTCCCCATGCAAATAGAGCCGGGAAACGTTGAGGATTATCGATGAACTCCTGACATGCTTTTAAGATAAACGCATATTCATGTGGTAGCTTGACTACTTCACCACTACGTAGCAAACGGTAACAACGAAAACCGATCGCAAAATCTGGATTAGTCTCTTGCTTGATCGCAACCGCTTCATCAAAAAGCTTTACAAGTTCTTGTTTACGTAACTTACGCTTGGCTCGGTACGCTTTATCGTATTCAGGCTTTGTAAGAGTAGGAGAGGTGTTATCTGCTAACATATGACTCACCCTCTAAGTCATAACCTAAACGGGTATCATTAAGATAGCCATTATTCACGGTTACGTCTTGAGTTCTGAGTCTAATTTGTTCTTGCCTTAGGCATGACAGTAAAATGTTGATCATTTTTTTATTCCAGTGCGATTTGAGGTTGTTTGGTTTCCACGCCAAACAATGAAAGTCTAATTTACACAAGATCTCGTTAAAGATCAAATAGTAAAATAGAGGATACAAAAAAGCCGTCTACGCACTGGGTAAGACGGCTATTTGCGAATGCTATCTAGTTGAGTTGGAAGCTCAACACACTCTAGAACTTGTAAAATACACTACATAGTAAACTATGTAGTAGAGTAGCGTGCTATGTAATGCACTTTATTAACAAGAACTATCGTGATCATACACCATCCTCATCGAATGTCAAAATGAAATTAACTTTTTTAAACAGCTTTTTGGCTGCAAACTCCAGCCTAACTATAAGTTTTTATAAATCCACCATCTACTACAATGTTTTGCCCTGTCATATGCGAAGCAAATGAACCACATAATGGAACAACAACGTTTGCCACATCTTCGGGTGTTGCGTACTTTCTCATAGGCACGTTTTCCACCTCTTGAGAAATTATATTATCGTAGCTTACTCCCTGCTCACCAGCCTTAATTTCCATTTTGTTTATATAGGACTCGGTTAAAACACCTCCCAATGAAACACTATTAAAAGACATTGATGAAAACGATAGAGCTAGGGTCTTCATTTGAGCAATCCATGATGAGCGTATCACATTATTAAGCGCGTAATTTTTCATCGCTTGCTTACTGGAAACACCGCTAATCATCACAACTTTTGCATCGGATTTTAACAATTCTAATTTTATTAATTCTTTTAAAAAAAACATCGGGTTTACGAAATAATTTTCAAACAACATCAACCATTCATCAGATTCTGGTAAAGCATTTGCAGACGGTGGAATTCTAGGCAATATTAAAACCAAAGAATCGAAAGAAATGTTGTTTATCTTTAGATACTCTATACTTTTTTCAATTGATTCTTTTGAAAAAAAATCCAATTCTAAATGATCATCCTTTTTTGTCCTTGTCATTAACGTTAGACCAACACCGTCACTTCTGAATTTATTTATAATAGCTTTTGCTATTCCGCTATTTGCACATGTAACCAAACTATAACTCATACGTTTTACCATTTAATTGCAACAAAAAACCTCCTCCTTTGGTTTTGTCAACTTTAACGCAAGGAGATACTATAATATTTCTCTTTATCTTTATTGAATCATAAAGCAGCGACTCCAAAGCATCCAGCGAGCACCGAAGATTAACAATCTCATCATTTTTTAAATGCACCAAACAATAATTACCATTATACTTAACGTAAATGTAATTATCTATTCTTATTGGGAACTTCTTTTTGTTTTTAAGAAATACGCCTACATGTATCCTCTCCGCCCTATTAATTTCTGATTTATAGTTACGCCTTATCATGAAAGATAACATCATAAACACAAATGCAATTATGTTTATGATGTCTATGTTAACCTTATCATAAGAAATCACTTCAACCTTTCCGACCTGCACACCTTCAAGATTTAATTTATAAACTTCAAAAAGAGGTGCGTGTATACCAGCATAGCCTGCATTAAATTCACCTTGATTACATAAATATTTACCCTCATAATTCATAATAACATCACGATCTGACAAACTTGTTTTAAAACAAACTTTAAAACTAGATGACAAGATTGAATTCAATATTATTTCATTCACTATGTCAAAGTTTGAATTGTACATGTTATCTTGCATAACTCTACTTGTTATTAGTCCCATTATATAATTCGAGTTTCTAGGCTGTTCTATCTTTACAGCATTAATCAGAACCATCAACGCTGTTATTAATGCTATAGACTTACTTAACATTTAATTTCTCAAGAATAAATGACTGTTCTCTTTCTGTTAACTTCATAAACCCTTGAATCCTCTCACTCCAAAAAAACTCCTTGTTTTTTGCTTTAGCTGTTGCAGCAGAAAGTGCATCATAAGTAGCAATGTTCAAATAGGTTGGTTTCTTTTGCACGTTTGAACAATAGTGCATGTATACTTTTTTAAAAGCACTAGATACTTCACCGCTCCAATTTTTCACTGAGTACAATGTTAAATTATTTATTTTCAAACGTTTCTTCATTACATCTGTAATTGCACCAACATCAAACGAAACCACATCCATTTTTCTATTAAGATTATCTAATTTATCATAAGCAGCTAAAACCCTGCTTCTAGGTAATGACATTAGAACTAGACCATAATTCGTACCTAATTTATGAATCTCATTATCATATAAAAATTCGTACTGTACATCTGACATATATAATAACTCTCTAATTAACTCTGTATACTTACCATTGTCTCCAATTAATGTGAACTCTTTTCCTTTAAATTCTTTCAACAAATAATCAAGCTGACTTCCAATATTAGGCGTTACACTTATGTAGTTCGCCCCCAACGAAGGCGGTATATCAACACTAGATGTAAATACATATGCTGAATTTTTACTAGAAAACGATTTAAACTCGCTCCATTCCAACAGTTCATTCGTCAATAACGGTAAAACAATCACTTCTGATCGTGCTTTTTTCAATGCTCTTAACGTGCCTATACGTGAATGGTTATTTGGGTAAATATCAATTTTCATTCCACTTTCTTTTTCGAAACCTTTTACAACACACAGCTTTTCTCTATTGCTCGGACTCGAACCAAAAGTATCATTTCCAATAATCACAGAAAGTTCCATCGACATAACATTGAAAGGAAAAAAAATGTACAACAATAACTTTTTCATAATTTTGAGGCTCTAATAAAAAACTGTCGTCGAATTCCTTACGATTTCGACGACAGTTTGCACTTCTAAAAACACATAAAAAACATAATTAATCAATTACATACAAAAACCATAACTAAAGAAACACTACGTTAGACGACAAATAAAATTTAGCACTTTAACTCTCTGCCGATACTCATTTAATATCTTATATCGAGTGACAGCAGCATGTTAACGATCGAAATCCTCGGATCTAAATCGTCCAATTTATTTATCCTGTTAGTTAACTTGGCAACTTCACTAACACTAGAAGCATTTTTCCTAAGATTAAGTATCTCATTGGGGTCAAGATTGAATACTGAACACAACTTTGCAAAATTCTGTAGCGATATTTTTCCTGTTTTTGCCCACTTACCAACAGCACTTCGTTCTACACCGCAACGTTTTGCAATCTCGGTATAGTCCAAATCACTACGAATGATCACGCTCTTAATTTTATCTTCAATAACGCACATTTGAGTACCAATCTCATTTTTTGATTCAATTTTAAACAGTGTTGATTTCAAACTCAAATGGGATTATGATCCCGACAACGGGAACAAGGTATACAGAAGACATGACCACTTATAGACAAATAAATGTTGCACTCAGTAGAGATTATGTTGAGACATTAAATAATGCAGCAACCTGTTCCTACCGCAGCCTCAGATCAGAAACAACGTTAAGAATTGAGGATTATCTCGGTTCATTTGATGGAAGACTCACTGATGAAATTGACGAATTTATTTTCTTAAAAAAAGATATCGGTACATACATTACTTGTTCTTTAACAAAAGAAACCAACGAGAATTTGAATCGTCTTGTTTCTAAAATTAATGACCGTAGAGAAAAACCAACATCTAAAAGCATAATTGCTGGATGTTGTCTCGCTTATCACTTAACTAAATATTTAGTTATCGGTTGTAAAGGATTTAAACAATAACTCTTAGAATTTTGCTCTTTAACAATTTAACAGGAATATGGCAGGTAAGATTTATACATATATTGAGAGGTAACAGATCTAATCTTATCAACAATGGAAGCCAACAATTTCCGTTAAACACACCACACGTTTAGTTGGCGACTAAATGTAGGCGTTGTGATTACCGTAGCAACTTAATGTGAACGGTTATTTTCCTCCTAACTGGATATTTACCAATGTTTTTAGAACCAGCTATTTTGTTGTCACTCGCCAGTGAGTGCCAAACATATGTAGATACAGACGTAATACAACAATTAATCAGTATTGAATCCTCTGGTAATCCTTACGCAATTGCTGTGAAAGGTGTTCCAATTGTTAAACAACCAGACACATTAGACGAAGCTATTCAATCAGCACGTCAGCTTGACAAATTAGGCTTTAATTTCAGCGTTGGATTAATGCAAATAAATCACACCAATTTTGACAAAACAAATTTAACAATTGAAACGGCTTTTGATTATTGCAAAAACATTAACGCTGGCAGCCAAATATTTAACGAATGCCACGACAGAGCCAAAGTAAAATTTAGCAACAAAACAAAAGATGAAATATTAAACCATGCAGCAAGCTGCTATTACAGTGGTAATTTTGATTATGGTTTCACAAAAGAGGGTAAAAACAATGTCAGCTATGTAGATAAATTCCGTGGTATCAAATCAAAAAGTAAAAACACTATTAAACCCAAGAAACAACCAGAAAACCTATCAGACAAACCACGTAATACTGAATCATGGGATGTTTTTGGTGATTTCTCTAATTAATTGCGAGTAAAAAAAATGAAAAAATTTAAGTCTTTCCTTATTAAACAAAAACAAAAAGCACATGTTCGTTTTCTTCAAATTGCTATCTTGCTAACAGCACCTGTTTTAACTACTTCTGCACACGCATCAGCATTTGGCAAACTGATTACAGCACTTGAAGGATGGAAGACAGAGTTATATACCATGCTTGGTATCACTTCTTTTATTTATGTCATGTGGTACGCAATTCAAGCCAAGATGGAACGTAAACAATGGAGTGAAGTAGGCGTGGCTGTATTCCAAGTTGCCATTGTCGGCGGAACTGCGGCTGCCGTTCCTTTTGCATGGTCTTTCTTTGCGTAATCAATGACGGAGAGGGCATTAAGTAATTAATGCCTTTTTGTATGGAAAAAGAACAAGACGAATACTTGTCTTACAACATGCTGGCAAGAAAGCCGTTAGTTGGTGGTGTACCACTGATGCTTGGATTGCTTATGTTGATACTGATTGTATTTACAACATTCATTGCCGTTTTTCTTGGTTCAATTTTGTTTGCCACAATACCTTTTTCATTAGCCATTAGTTTATTTGTTATCAAATTCTTATGTGAAGATGACTCAAGAGCCGTTGATAAAATAAAATGGACAATGAAAGGACTTGCTTTACGACTTGTTCACCATTCGATGACGATTCAAGTTTCACCTCAACTCACATCAAAGAAAAAAAGGAGTGAGAGAATTAATGACTTCTTTAAGCAGTATTCCAAGCGATGAACTTTTGCCAAAGTATAGCCGCCTAGTAACACCTGATATTCTCGCCTTAGACAATGAAAAAGTAATAGCAACAATTAAAATACGAGGCATTATCTACGAAACTGCATCTGACAATTCTCTAAATAATTATTTTCTATCAGAAAAAAGATTGCTGAATGCTCTTTGTCGTAAGTACGGCTCGGATTTGGCGGTGTGGACTCATATTGTCAGACGTAAGGATACATTTAATGAAACGTATAAATTTGAAAGCGAATTTATGCAGTCATTTTCTGACAAGTACACCAAGCGATTCAATAAAACTGATTTTTATTGCACCGATTACTACATTACATTTGTGCTTAAACATAAAAAACTTGATGACGGAATAAGTGAACTTGAAGATATATTAAGGGCTGCACGAGTTATTTTCAGCCCGTTTAACATGCAAGTCCTAAGCATTCAAGAAAAAAAAGGAACATTCTTGTGCGATAACTTGAGCTTTTTGAGTTTTATTCTCAACAATTCATTTACAGACATTCCGTTATCACACGACAAAGCGGTCTATACCATACCTAAAAGTAATATACATTTTGGGTATGACACAGTGGAAATTCGCAATCACGATTCAGACACGTCTAAATTTGCGGTATGTTATGAATTGGATGTTTATGCGCAATCTACTACGGCTGGCATGTGGGATTTTATTTTAAATATGCCCGTTGAATTCGTGCTCTGTCAGTCGATGATTTTTATGCAAACGTCGAAAACCGTTAAATTAATGAACTCGATGATAAACCAATTAGAATCCGCTGATGAATCAGTCGATGACATTGGAGAACTAGCGTTTGGACGCGATGCAATCAAAAGTGGTGAGATAAGTTTTGGTGATTATCATGCGTCCATTATCGTTTTTGGTGAAGATGAAGATACTGCCATAGAAAAAGGCAGCATTATTACTAACGAATTTCTTAGCCGTGATACAACATGGAGAAGAAGCAATTTAACGTCGATTTACACTTTACAAAGCCAGCTACCAGCGTCAGACGTTAGACCGTTATCAAGCCCTCGGACTATCGCTAACTTAACTTGTGGTTTATCACTTCATAATAACTCACTCGGAAAAAAAATAGGCAATCCTATTGGCGATGGTACAGCATTGATACCACTAAAAACCAAAGATGACACTCTGTATTACTTCAATAGCCATGCCAGTGATCACTACAAAAACGTGCAAGGCGAAAAGTATTCAGGCCATACATTAATCCTTGGAACTACAGGAACAGGCAAAACAACTCTTGAGGGAACATTAGTCGGCTTTGCTACACGATTCGATCCAGCCATTTTTGCTATTGATTACAACCGCTCAACGGAACTCTATATTAGAGCATTTGGGGGGAAATACTTTGCTTTTAATGAGGGTATTTGCACAGGACTGAACCCGTTTCAACTTGATGATACCCCGAAACTCCGATCGTTTTTATATCGTTTAGTTTCTCGATGCGCCGCTGATGGTACGAATACTGTTTCTGACGAAGACAATTACACCATTAAGCAAGCGGTCGATACCGTAATGTCGCTAGATTTTATTAATCGTCGCTTTAGCGTCATGTTGCAATCTATACCAATGGGTACAAGTTTACGGTTACGATTAAGTAAGTGGTGTCACTCTGAAAATGGCACTCTCGCATGGGCGTTAGATGCTAACGAAAACAAATTTAATCCGTCCGAATTTAACCGCATTGGCTTTGATACAACGTTCCTACTAGAGCCTGACGGGGACAAGATCCATCCTGCATGTGAACCAATTCTAGCAACTCTCTTTTTCATTAAAGAATTAATGCAAAAAGACGGACAGCTATGCCTTACAATTGTTGAGGAATTTTGGTGTCCTGCAAATTTCCCACTCACTCAAAGCCTGATGAAAAAAATATTAAAGGCTGGTCGTTTGAGGGGGGAATTTATGTACCTAGTCTCTCAAAGTCCAGAGGATGCAATTAACTGCGCGATTTTTGCCGCAATTGTTCAGCAAACACCAACTAAAATACTTTTACCTAATCCAGATGGTGATCCTGAGAGCTATAAAAAAATCGGTTTATCTGACAAAGAAATTCAAGAGGTTCTTGCACTTAACACTGCATCAAGAACTTTCCTTGTCAAGCAATCCAATGATTCAGTGTTTGCAAAACTAGATTTACACGGGTTCGAACATTTGCCGATCATCTCGGGTTCGAGTGAAGATATTGCACTTTACGAATGCGTTTGCGAACAAATACAAAATGATGAACCTGACAATTGGATACCTGTTTTTTTACAGGTCAAACAATTACAGAAAACCAAAGATTTTACTAAAAATCATGGTTCAGATCCTATCAGATGGGTCAAAACCGTCATGGAGAATCCATTATGAAAAAAATAGCTCTCGCTATTGCCCTTGTTGTATCCACACCATCTTATTCCGCAGGCATCCCAACAATTGATGTAGCAGCGATTGCCCAAATGGTTCTTGACGGGGCAGAGCAAGTTAAACGATTCAAGGAACAAATGGACGGGGTGCGAAATCAAATCCAAGAGGCGAAAAATCAATTACTAGAAGCTGAAAGGCAAGGCCAGTTCTACGAAGATATGGTAAACAACCATACCGATATATTTAGCAATGCTTTAAACAAACCAAATTCGAGTGACTATGTAACACATGGTAGCTGGGATTCTATTTACGGTAGCCAAAGTGATGATATTTCGTCGTTACGAAACAAATATGGCCTAGAGAGCGACGATCCAAAAACCCAACAATATTATGACAGCTTGCTTCAAAATCACTCACTTCAAGAGAAGCAGTATAAAAGTAGCGTTGAACGTCAAAATAGACTTATTCAGCTAAGTGGCTTATTACAGTCTGCGGACACGCCAGCAAAGAAAGCTGATTTATCAAATAGTCTTGAGTTTGAGCGAATTCAGTTAGACAATGAACGCCTACTAGCATCAAATATGCAATCATTAATGGAACAGCAACGAGATTTAGAAACAACGTTGCGAATCCGAACAAACAAAAAGAACTTGTTAAAAAAGGAATGGGAATAAATGCGTAAACTATCAGTAGCTTTAATTGTTTTTGGCGCTCTATCTTTAACGGCTTGTGGTGATGAAACTTCAACCACAGCAGAAGCAAAGCAAGAACTAACAATGAAAGAAAAGAAAAAGAAAATACTCGGCGAAGCAAAACCCAACCCTACAGCACCAAAATTAAGCGAAATGTCCGAAAAAGAAAAGGATGAATTTATCAAGCGAGAGCTAGAAAAGATTCGTAACGGGAATTAAAGCTATCAAATAGGATAAACATGGCTGGCTTTCATTTTATAACTGAAACCTTTGAATTCGTAACCCTATTAATAACTGAAAGTATAGGCACTAATGTTGCAGCCATTAATGAACAACTTGGATTGGTTATGGTGGCTGCTTTTGGTTTATATGCGGTTTATATGGGTTACACATGGTTCATGGCAGATAGGGCAGACTCCGTAAAGCAAGGGTTACAAACCTTTGTTTTACTTGGTGTCATTTCATTCATTGCATTAAAAGGAACATATTACAACGACACTATAGTTCCAATAATATTAGACTTAGGGGATGGTATAGCTAACTTAATATCAAATTCAGGTGGTGCTCCTGAAATGCTAGATCAATTTGCCACGATGATATTTAGTACGGTTATTGATATTTGGGATAAGGCAGAATTTAGTGTTACTGGTGAAAGTAACATGTTTGAAAGTCTTTTAACCATATGTTTACTGCTTATTGGCTCAGCTCCGTTCATAGTTACATCATTTGGCATATTATTAACCGCTAAGTTCATGGTCGCACTGCTGTTAAGTGTAGGTACGATCTTTATTTGTTTTGCCTTTTTCCCTCAAACAAGAACATGGTTTATGCAATGGATCGGGATGTGTTGGAACTATGTATTAATAGCCACTCTTTTCCCTATCGCATTATCAATAGAAATGACCGCCATTAAGCAATTTGTCTATGTGGGAGGTGTTCTAACGGCTGATATGTCTACCGCATTTAAACTATTGGTAGTGCTAGGGGCATTTTTAGCTATCTCAACACAAATCCCTACGCTTGCATCCAGCTTATCGGGTGGAGTGGGAATTAATGGTATGTCGGGTTCTTTTTCCTCCATGATGGGCAGTTTAAGATCGGTAACTAACCCAATGCTAAGTGGCGGCAAAAGTCTTGGCAAAGGGGCTGGCAAGGCTGGAATGGCTGCTTATCAATGGCGACAAAAAAGAAAAGGAAACAACATCAAAGCAGGATAAATTAAATGAAAAAAATAGCTGTACTTCTCGCAATATCTCTACTTTCCGCTTGCTCATCTTCACTACCGTTACCACCAGAACCAGAAGGCAAGCAAACACCTGTTAATCCCTCGATTATCTACATTCCTGAATTAAAGGTTTAATATGTTTTGGAAAAGAAAAAAAACGGATGATGAAAATCAATCCGTAGAATTGTTACAACCTGAATCTGATTTAGACACATTAATAGCTGAATCAGAATTAGATGAATCATCGAGTTCAAAGAACAAGCCTGAACTTAAAACCATTGAAAATGTGCTTGATGAAAACAAGCACATTGAAAAGCAAAAAATGAACGGTTCAGCAACCAAAGCTGTTGCTGAATATCTTAAACAGATGCAGAATTTCGAATCAGACCGAGTGGAATTCATCAAGCAACAAAATAAATTTGCTTGGCGTGTGGCTATTGGTGCTTGTTTAATTTCATGTTTATCAATCGGGGCAGTGATTAGTGTGCTGCCTTTAAAAACAGTTGTCCCTTTCCTCGTTCGAGTAGATAACAATACTGGCGAAACAGATATTGTAAATCCATTATCAAATGGACAAGAAACGTATGAAGAAAAGCTTAATAAATTTTGGACGCAACAATTTGTCAATATGCGTGAGAATTATTACTGGTCTACTCTAAAAGATAACGCGGCACGATTAGAGCTTTTATCTACGGACGATGTATTTAAACAATATCAATCTTACCTTAACGGCGTAAACTCCCCACTTAATAAATTCAAAACAACCCGTTCTGTTAAAGTTGACATTAAGGGCACAACTTTTTTAGAAACAAATGGACAGATATTCGCTCAAACACGACTAACTAAAACTGTTATTGATAATGCGGGGCTTCCTGTTGCATTATTCCCTGTCACTCATTGGATTGCTACCTCTACGTTTGATTACAAAAAAGAAATCAAACGTGAAAAAGAAGAGCAAATTAATCCTTTAGGTTTTCAGATAACAAGCTACCACATCGATCCAGTTCAGGATTAATCCTTACAATAAGGCAAACAATGAAAATACCGTTATTTTTCAGTACGGCATTAATCTCATTTAATGCTGCATCTGCTGCTACGCCAAATTCTCAAGGTTTCGATCCAAGAGTCCAAGAAGTTCTCTATAACCCTAAGACTGTGATTAATGTTTCTACCTCTATTGGACGGGCTACACTCATCCAGCTACAAAATGGGGAAAGCATTATGTCGAAAGAATTAAGTGGCATGGGGATGGGTGATGCAACCGCTTGGGGCTTGTCCGTTCGGGGCAATAACATTTTTTTAAAGCCCACGGCAGAAAAGCCAGACACAAATCTATTGATCGTTACTGATAAGAATCGTACTTATTCCTTTGATTTGATCACGGCAAAAAAGGAAAGCTTAACTTCCTATGTCGTTAAGCTTCTCTACCCTGAGCCAAAGAAAAAAGCCATACGTGATGAAAAATCTGTCCCTTGCTCTGATGGAGAGCAGAACTTCAAATACTTGAAGTGGGGGGATGACAACTTATCACCTCAATATGTCTGGGATGATGGTCGATTTACTTGTTTTAAATTTAAGAACAACGTTGAGTTACCAGTGCTTTATCAAAAAACCATATCAGGACAAGAAACGCTCATTAATACTCATATGGAAAAAGACACACTGGTAGCGCATGGAGTGGCGAACGAATTTCGTTTACGCCTTGGTGAATCTGTTCTAGGTGTTAAGCCTTTTGTACTTGCTCCGCAAGGTTTCAATTATAAAGGCACAACATTGAAAGACGAAAAACGAGTGGTGATTGAGCATGAGTGATAATCAAGGGGCTATAACTCCTATTGATGCCAAGCCAACTAAACCCAAAAAAACGAAGAAACCGAAGAAAGATCGAGGTGAATCAACAGTCGGAAAAAATCGCGGAAAAAAAATTGATTTTGTCGTACTGGGAATGGTTGCTGTTTGTGTTGTTGCCGTCTTGGGCGCATTTTATTTTATTATCGGGGGTGATAAGGAAGAACCAACATATGACACAACTTATGCAGAAGTTGACGAGGCAATAGTCGTTAAAGAGATCGGATCGGATGCTGATAGTATTACTAATTTAATGAATAAAATTGCAGTACAAGAAGCAAAAGAAAAAGCCGCCGCCGAAGCATTACACCTCCAACAACAAGAAATCATAAGACAGCAGAAAGAAGAGGCTGAAAGACTCCGTAAAGCAGAAGAAAAACGTTTAAGAGAAGAAAATGATCGATTAGAGAAAGAGCGTGATAATCCACCAAAGGACGACTCTCCCCCTGACTCTAGCAACAATGATTCAACGCTTCCAACACCACAAGTTGATTCTTCAAATGCTAGTAGTCAATCCAATTCAGATGTACCAACGCCCTACGAAAGAAAATTAACCTCCGCTGTTATGCCAGAAATACCAAGTCCACCGTCGAGCACACCACCCTCACAAAATACGACTAACAACACGTTAGACAGTAAAAACTTTGTTCAGGGTAGCGCATCGACCAAGTGGCGCAATAAACGTGATCTGCTATTAGTACACGGCACAAATATAGCCTGTGCTTTACGTACTGAGATCATTTCAACTTATGCTGGCTTAGTAACATGCAATGTTATCAGTGACGTATATTCTGCGAACGGCAAGACGTTGCTTGTTGAAAAAGGGTCGAGCGTCTTTGGTGAACAAAGTATTACTCTTGAACAAGGTCAAGCACGTGTTTTTGTTACATGGTCAGATATTCAGACACCAGAGGGAGTATCTATACAGATTGACAGTTTAGGCACTGGCGCATTAGGTGCGTCAGGCGTTGATGCTTGGGTTGATAATCACTTCAAGGAACGTTTTGGTGGCGCAATCTTACTTGCGTTTATTGATGATGCTTTTGCCACAATTGCGAATCATCAGGCTGATTCTAAAATATCGACTGAAAACTCCTCGGATAATGTCAGTGATATGGCTTCAATCGCGCTTGAGAACTCAATCAATATACCGCCTACGGGATATGTACCAATAGGTACGAGACTTAACATCCTTGTTGCTCGTGACATTGATATGAGTAGCGTCTACCAACTCCAATCAAACGAGTAATTAGTCAGCCATGAGAGTGAACCTTACCAAGTATTAGAATAATACCTGGTAAGGTTCACTCTCTATGTAGATTCTTCAAGGTCTTCATTATGAATAATCAAATAGACTCATCGATCACCGTTCGCAACTTACTGATCACTACAGGACTTCAAAAAGTTCTCGATTTAGAAAACATCACCGAAGTAGCAGTAAATCAACCAAAAAAAATCTGGTTTGAAAGAGGTAATGGTTGGGAGCATATCGACGAGCCGTTATGCACATATCAAGCTTGTTTAGATCTCGCTCGCGCTTTATCTGTGTTCAGCGCAATTAGTGTAGCGTTAGATTTTAACAGCCCTGTGGCATCCGTTGTTTTGCCTGACGGGGAACGCGGTCAGATATTGATACCGCCAGCTTGTGAGCAAGGTTGTGTTTCATTTACGTTCCGTAAACCGTCGTTAAAGCGATTTAGTTTAGCGGATTACCAACAATCTGGACGACTAGCACATGCTAAGGGGGCAGAAAGAACAAACATTAAATTATCACCACTTCAAAAAGAGCTATTAACCTTAAAAGACAACAATAAGATTGAGGAATTTTTCGAATTGGCGGTCAAATCGGATCTCAACATATTGTTAGTCGGTGGTACTGGTAGTGGTAAAACAACCATTATGAAAGCCTTAGTTGATTGCTATCCAATAGAAAAACGCCTGTTTACTATTGAGGACGTTCACGAGTTATCACTGCCAAATCATCCCAATCATCTACATTTGTTCTATAAAGCAAAAGGTATGACTCCTAAGCACATTATCGAAGCTTGTATGCGCATGAAACCCGATCATGTGCTTCTAGCGGAATTAAGGGGGGATGAGGCATGGAACTACATTGAAATGCTCAATACAGGCCATGCTGGAAGCATTACGACTATTCACGCGAATGACTGCTATTCAGCGTTTAGTCGCTTAGCCTCATTGGTTAAACAATCCGAAGTTGGGCAAACCCTTGAGTACGACTTCATTTTAAAAACTATCAAATCCTCCATTGATGTTGTGTGTTTTTTTAAGTACACGCACCTCAAGGAAATATATTTTGATCCCGAAGAAAAAAACAAATTGTTAAGTGAATAATTTGTTTAATCACAATTAAAATTTTAAAAATCATTAAATATGAGTGAATTTCTCACTCAAACACAAGGTAAATAAAAATGTATAAACCAGCTTTATTGGGCGTAGCTTCGCTACTGCTCACCGCTTGCGCATCTGAACCAAAAACGGCAGCAGAGGTAAACCCAATCCTTATTATTGATTCTAATAATCCTCAACTGGTTACCGTTACAAAGACTACGGATGTGCAAAAACAAATAGCTCACTTACAAATAACAAACCATGAGCTTGCTGTACTAAATAAAAAAATGGATTACTTCGCGGAAAATGCTTATTACAAAGAACAACCGCGACAATTCATCTTCCATTACTCAACAAATGGTACAACCGCTTCATTTACACAAATTGAATCTGTTCTTGAAGCAGCAAGAACGGCTTGCCGCATTGATATTCAAGGTCGAACTGATGGGCAAGTGATAACGCCGAAAGAAAAAGAAATCGCACAAAAACGCGCCAGTAATGTACGTGATCAGCTAGTGAAATACGGCGTTAAATCTGAAATTGTTTTTACTAATTACGCACCATCTGGTGACTACGTAGGTGATAACTGGACAGAAGACGGTAGAGCACAAAATCGCCGTGTTGAAATTGACGTATACACGGCCTGTAGATAAGAAAAGGGAAATAACATGAACCAACCAATAGATAAAGGACGTGTTTGTATCATTGCAGAGCGTTATCAAACTAATCAATTAGGCGATAACAATCAGCCCATTGTTAAAAATCGTTATGCACCAATTGGTAGAGCTACCTTATGGCCTAACAAACCCAATTCAAACATGCCAAATGTGGAAATCGAAATTGACACGATGCCCCTTAATCCAAGTGCTCCACTAAAAGCTTATGTTTTTTGGGATAGCGAACAGCAGCAATAAATAGTTAATAATTATCAAGCAACGTAAAGGAGATTTTTAATCTCCTTTTTATCGAGATAACCTTGTGTCAAAAAAAACTAAAAGCAACCTTGAATTTACTAATGAAATCAACATCATAAAGGACACCATTGAGACGTTAAAAAGACAAAACAAATTAACCTCCATTATAATAGTCGGCGCTTCTGGGAGTGGTAAAAGCAAACTATCAAAAGCAATCAACTTAAAAATCCATCAGTCTTTACTAATCGACGCAGGGTTAATGTCGAGCTATAAAATACAATCATTAGAAACACCCGACTTTTCCATAAAAAGTAACACGTGCATAATTGACGGTGCTGAATATTTTACAAAATATTGCTTATCACAACTTCTTTATTTCATAAGAAAGAGAAATAGCTTAATTTTGTTATCGACACATATTGGCGACTTACCACAAGAGCTTATTAGCGCATCAACATGTTTTGAGCTAGACAAAGGACTGCACTTAATAGAATAAGCTTATTTCGCATATCGAGGATATTCCATGTCCAACAAAGTATTTTTTTCACTCCTTTTTATCGTTTTCACCATAATTGCATTATTTTGCGGACTCTATGGCGGTGGTTATTTCTTCCTTAAAAAAGTTCAAATAGATACTAACATCCTATCGTATGAAACTCTTTTTATTTACTACGAAGCTTATCAACATGATAGCGCAGTGAAGAAATTCATTAGCATTGGATTTGCTATCGCTGGTTTTGTTTCATTGTTGCCAGCTTTGTTTGGGTTCTTTATGTTTATATCTGTTCAAAAGAAAGAGGAACTTCACGGTTCAGCACGATTCGCCACTGATTTAGAAATCAAAAAAAGAGGATTAATTGACTAATGGCAAAAAAACCACATAAAGAACACAAGTACCCTGAGATTTTAATAGGACGTGTCGAGTCTGGAAAATACAAAGGCGAATTATTAAAGTTCAGAGGTCAACAATTTGTGTGTTTAGCTGCTCCTACACGAAGTGGAAAAGGCGTAGGAAGCATAATTCCTAATTTAGTGAACTATCGTGATTCTGTTGTGTGTAACGACATTAAGTTAGAAAACTTTCGTAAAACTGCTGGATACAGAGCATCGCAAGGACAAGAGGTTTTCTTGTTTTCACCAGATGGATATGTATTAGACGAAGTAGAAGATAGGCCAAAATTACTATTGCGTTCTCACCAGTGGAATCCTATGTCATATATACGTAGAGAACCCATTTATCGAATTGGTGACATTCTTAATATCAGTGCTGTTTTCTTTCCACTTACAGGCGATAAAAACGACATATGGAA
The DNA here is from genome assembly GCF_000222605.1 of Vibrio ichthyoenteri ATCC 700023. Classification (GTDB taxonomy): domain Bacteria; phylum Pseudomonadota; class Gammaproteobacteria; order Enterobacterales; family Vibrionaceae; genus Vibrio; species Vibrio ichthyoenteri. Next base: position 26,842 of record NZ_AFWF01000294.1, read on the forward strand.
TGAACTTGCTGGGAAATTATTTAAAGGTTTATGCCTTTACATGCTCGACAATGAATCGATTAATGGGATGCCTGTTAGTTTCGCGCAATTATTAAAACTCACTACGCCAGAGGGCGGCCTTGTTGCATGGATGAAACAAGAAATAGATATGAACTTAATCTCGGAAGAATGTAGAGATGAGTTTTATGCATTCATGGCAGCCCCCGATGATACAAGAGGAAGTATTTTATCAAATCTAGTCTCACCTTTAGCAATCTTTAGTGATGCTGTTTGTGCTGCGGCTACGAGTGGTGATTCTTTTGATTTACGAGATATTCGCCGTAAACGTATGAGTATTTATTTGGGGGTTCGACCAACTAATCTAAAAAAATTTGCTAAGTTGCTCAATCTTTTCTGGTCACAACTTATCGGGGAAAATACACAAGTTGAACCTGATGATGATCCAACACTTAAATATCAATGTTTAATGATCATGGATGAATTCACCTCGCTGGGGCGAGTTGAAATTATTAGACATTCAATAGGTTACACCGCCAGCTACAATATGCGCTTTCTTATCGTTTATCAAACAGACGCACAATTAAATGAGGTCACAAATTACGGAAGAGAGGGTGCTCAAATTTTAAAAGATAACATGGCGGTTAAACAAATTTATCCACCTAAAGAAGTAAATGAATTAGCAAAATCCCTTAGTGAAACTCTTGGCTACAAAACCGTGAAAGTAAAAAGTAGATCACGAGCAAAAGGTAAAAACTCAAGTACAACCATTAGTGAAAGTGAACAAAAAAGAGCACTTATGTTACCACAAGAAATTGTGGAACTTGGTTTTGAGATGTACAAAGGCGTTGGTTTAAAACAACTGATCATCATGGAAAATATGAGACCATTTATCGCTGATAAAATTATTTACTTTGATGATCCAGCTTTTATGGAACGTGTTAATTATGCTAAATGCAATCCTCCAAAAATCCCTCTCCTTGATTTAAGCCAAGGTAATATAAAACTTCCTGATAATATTGAAATTAAAAAGGACTACGAAGATGAAGAAGAACAAACTAATACTGCTCCCGTTGATAGCGATTGGCTTATCTAGTCCACTAGTGGCTAGTGATGCGGATTGTTCAATTTGGCTATGCTTACCAACTGGCTTTCCAAGCGGCTGTGGTGATGCAAAAAAAGCCTTCAAAGATAGAATCAAGAAATTCAAACCTCCGTTGCCAAATCTAGCAAGTTGTATTGTTAGTTCACCTGACTATCCAACCGTAGCCGACAAAGATCCAAGTACAATGAGTTATCGTGAGGGCGTTGCTGCAAAGATGCCGAATGGTTCATACATCGATGGTACAAGCTGCGTTCACTACGTGGACTCTGGCGGTCAAGATCACCAATTAATATGGAAACCATACGGCTGCACCGGAACGTGGCACTACTTGGATACATTGATGGATGGTAATCAATACGGTCAACGACATTATTATCAACGTTAATAAGGAATTATATGGAAAGCACGACGACAATTACAGCTCACCAGTTAGTTGTAGGCATGACAATACGTTGTCCTGTAGAGGGTAACAAAATTACTATAACTGATTTAATCGCTCACACTGAAAATATCGCACTTGGATGTGATAAAGGATACACAGGAGTAGCATTCACTGACACCTTTGAGTTACTAGAACCTTTCGATTTAACAGAGTGTAATTTAAACTGGATTAATGAACAACTTGATTAAGGGTAAATAAATGAATGAAGATGAAATATTAAAACAAATAGGTCGCAACTACTTAGAGATTCAAAAATCAGAAGGGAAAAATAAACATCTGCACACTCACATACATATTATTCATGTAATTTCTGATGAAAGCATTCATTTGATAGACTTCCTCGTCAGTCCATTGTTAATTTCAACAATCAACACCATGATAGAGAATAAAACATTACTCGAAATATCCATCACACCTGATGATGATGGTTCTTTCCAAGAAACAATCATTGAAGAGCCAACCACTGAAAATGAAGATGAAGATTGGTATGTGTCTTGTCATTGGTACAAAGTAAATCCTGAATATTCTATAGGGAATTAATATGCAATACGCAGCAATGAAATTATCAAATGCTAATATTCTTCTTGACGCCAACGAGATTTACGCATTAGACCAAGGGCTGGATAAATTAATTGAATCAATGCCCGATGATGAATATGAATCAACACTATGTAGACAAGTAGTTTACGGCGTTTACATTCCTCAAATAGATTTTGACTTTCCAAAGAGCGAAATTAAGCGTCACATCGAAGAGTGCGTTAATAATTGGTTAATACATATCAACGGGCTGCACGCGATTAATATAGGAATTGAAGACATTGAACCTTACTATGACGTGACAATAACAGGAAGTTGTGCGCATTGCCCAAAACCACACACTACAAATAAGGTGGCATTTGCAGCTTTATTAATCGCTCCTAAAGACTTCAAACTCGGTAATGGCAAAACTCAAGCAAAAACCGCATATTTACGCTGGTTCGATATGGACATTTTAACGACATTACTTAACAGAAAAGGGTTGTTTTCATTGATCGCACCTGAGAAACGATTCAAATCAGAACCAACACTTGAAAACTGGCGAACCTACATTGATCCACATCGAGCCGTTAAATACGCTCAAAAATGGAGATAAAGAATGGCAAAATCTATAATTACTCTGGAAGAAGCTAAATATCAATATCTCACTACCATTGAAGACTTTATCATCGATGCAACGCTAGATGAAATCAATGAATATTCTAATCGTATTCATGGTGGGGTATCGTTAGGTTGTGGTATTTGGCAAAGCGAAAAAAAATCATTTTCTAATTGTAAGAATGAAAACTGCCAGATGCTTGCTGAACTACTTGGAATATGGGCTTTTGCTCCAGTTGATGAGTGTGAAAAATCACCTCAAGGACGACCAGAATTCATTACTTTCATTTTTGACGGTAAATCAGAGCGTTACAAAAGACAACAAATAGCAAACACCTATTTTGAAAATTTATCTAAACAATCATTAAGTCCTGACGAAATTGACGCTATCCATGATGGTTACGCAAGATTAATTGAAAAAAAATCAAGTTGGATTAATGAAAATGAATTGGAGATTTTAATAAAGGATATTTGCAAATGAAAACACCACTAATGGTTTTTATTTTTGCTACATTAACATCCTTAAATGCAAATTCTACGGCAATTCCTTGTGCAGGTTGCGGTGCTGTTTTCCAGATGAACACATGGCTTTTGGCAACAGAAAATGTTCGATTATCTTATCAGAATTGCGTTGACACAAACGGAAAGCAAAATGAAAAATGTAAAATATTAGATGAAATTAAATATGATACATATCTTGAAGCTTCCAAAATAAAACCCACAACAGACAAGACGAATACATCTAATATATACAAAACACTCAAATATAAATGCATTAAAGAACTGGGTAATGAGCATTTAAAATGCAGAACTCTTAGTGATTTAGTTGACAATTCAAACAAATAACAAATTTCAACCTCCATCTACAAGCTAGCAATTAACTCTACCATTAAACGAAAAAACCAATTCAATCTCAAATATAGACTAACTGTAATAGCTCTATAATTTGTTTCACATAGGTATTAAACTATGCGCTTATTTATAGCCGAAAAACCAACACTTGCAACCGCGATATTCGAGGGGTTAGGTGGAAATCCAAAAACGGAACGAAAAGAGGGATATTTCCAAAAAGGGAGTGACATTGTAACTTGGTGTGTAGGCCATTTGCTTGAATTATGCGCCCCTGATAATCAATGGCAACTTGAATATTTACCTATCAAGAGTCAGTTTCCCCCAAAACTACAACCAATAGAAAAGACAAAAAAACAATTCAATATTGTTGCTAAACTCATTAAGCAAGCAGATGAAATCGTGAACGCTGGCGATCCCGATGAAGAGGGGAATCTGTTAGTTGACGAGGTGCTAACTTATACAAACAATACTAAGCCAGTTAAACGATTATTAATTGCAGATGTTAACTTAGAGCCAGTCAAGCAAGCTCTTGCCAATATGCAGCCAAATGAAAACTTCCATCACTGGACGTTATCTGCATTGGCGAGAAGCATAGGCGATCAGTTATATGGTTTTAATATGTCTCAAGCATACACGTTAAAAGCTAGGGAGATTGGTTATTCTGGTACATTGAGCATTGGGCGCGTTCAAACCGTAGTGCTTGGAATGGTCAACGAACGAACATTAGCGAACCAAAATCACCAAGAAAGTTTTTTTTATAATGTATTTGCTCATTTCGAACAATACGGAGCTAACTTCAAAGCTCAATATTTACCTACCGATAACAACAATATTGACGACCAGCACCGCTTGATAGTTGAGTCAGAAGCATCTCAAATAGCTAAACAAAGTTGTCAGCAATCAGCCTTGATCATCGTTTCGGAAACAAAGCCAGCGCAAGCAGCACCACCAAGACCATACGATTTATCAAGTATTCAACAATTGTGTGCCAGAAAATGGGGTTACACTGCCAGCGAAACCTTAGAAATCTGCCAAAGCCTCTATGAAACCCATAAGCTCTTATCTTACCCACGTACTGATAACCGTTTTCTTGGTGATTCGCACTTTGATCAGCGACAAGATATTTTAAATTTTATCGTTGGTACAATGCCTGAACTACAAACTGCGATAAATGGGGTCGATACTTCAAGAAAGCATGGTGCATTTAATCCAGCCAAGATAGAAGCTCACCACGCTATCGTACCAACAAAATCAGGGGCAGGAGTTACCCTTACCCAAAAAGAACGCAATGTGTACGAGCTTGTGGCCATAAGCTTCATTGGATTATTTTATCCTCCCTCTATCCGGGATAAGACCAACGTCATTTTTGAACTAATCGATAGCAAGCACCAATTTAGAGCGAATCAAACAGTTTTAAAATCAAGTGGTTGGGAATCTCTATATAAAGGTGACATCGAGGAAGACAAACCTATTGAGGGAACAGACCTTACTACATTAAGCACTGGACAATCATTAACTGTCACTAACACTCATGTTGATAAAGGCAAAACCAAGCCAGCAAAATACCATGTTGAATCAACCTTGCTTGCCAGCATGAAAAAAGCAGGAAAATTGATCCAAAATCCAGAATTACGCAAAGAGTTTGAAGCAAAGGATAAAGGCGATCGTGATAACTGTGGCTCAATAGGCACTGAAGCGACAAGAGCCGACATTTTAAATAAGCTACGCTCAAGAGTTGATTTGGTTCAGCTAACAAAAATGAAAGGTTACAAAGAGGATGTTTGGGTCACAACCAAACTAGGACAAGAATTTATCGCAATGTTGCCGCCTGAGTTTGTTGCTCCTGATATATCGGCTATCTGGTCGCAACAACAAACAGCGATCAGATCTGGTGAAATGACAGTTCCTCAATTTTTAACCAACTTAGATCGATTCATTGAAGAACACGTTCAAAAGGTCAAGAATGAGGGCGTTAAAATCCACGTAGAGTCGCATCCATGCCCTAGCTGTGTCGATGGTCGCATAACTAAACGAAATGGTTCTAATGGGCTATTCTGGGCGTGTAACGGTTATCCTGAATGCAAAACCTCATTCCCTGATAAAGCTGGCAAACCCGACACCACACCTAAAGCAGCGCAAGTTCTTTCTGAACACAACTGCCCTGACTGCACCAAACCGTTGATAAGACGTGCGAGTAAAGTTAAGAGGGGACAAAAGCGCAAATTTTTCTATGGCTGTTCTGGATACCCTACGTGCAAAGCCTCATATCCTGAAAAGAACGGAAAGCCGGTATTCGATTAAAATGCTATATACAGTTGCTATATAATCTCAATGCTCTATAGTCATGCTATAGAGCATTTTTTATAAGTGAGATCTAATATGTCAATTGCATCTGTTTTTGAAAACAACCGAACACAAGCGGTACGCTTACCAGCCGATTCTCGATTTCCTGATAATGTAAAAAAGGTTCATGTTCGAGTCGTTGGAAAAGAACGCATACTCGCACCAGTAGGAAACTCATGGGACAGTTTTTTCTGTTCTGATAGCAAGGTAACCGATGACTTTATGGTAGAACGTGCATCACAAACCCAATCAGAAAGGGAATCGTTTTAATGCTGAGATTTATGCTCGATACCAACATTTGTATCTATGTGATAAAGCGAAAACCGATAGAGGCACTACAAGCTTTTAATATTCATGCAGGGCAAATGTGTATTAGTTCTATAACACTTGCTGAACTTCTTCATGGGGCATCCAAGAGCGCAAGACCTGAACACAACATGCTACAGATTGAGGATTTTGTTTCACGTCTTGAGATTCTAAATTATTCATCTAAAGCAGCGTCCCATTATGGCGACATTCGAGCTGACCTAGAAAAAAAAGGCACTCCTATTGGAGTAAATGATCTGCACATAGCAGGACACGCTCGAAGCGAGGGGCTGGTACTAGTGACTAATAATGAGAAAGAATTTATTCGTGTTGATGCTCTACGTATAGAAAACTGGATTAATTGATTTTAGTCAATTAATCCAGTTTTCTACCATCTATTAAATTAACATCTGCCAGCGGCTTTCAATAAAGCATTGCATTGCTGACTTGTGGGCATTGCTTTTCCATCAGTTGGAGAACAAAGTACGTCACTCGTAATGCCAGCAGATGTGTAATAACATTGATAAACTCTTCCAGCATATTTAGCATTAAATCGAACAGCCATTAAATCACCCTTACGATTTTCGATCGTGATCTTTTCCGCTGTCGTGCCTAATGCAAATGCTGTTTTTTCTTGAATACTTGAATCATTACGAACTGCGTTGTCGATTGCACCACAACCAGAAAGTAGCGTAATAATAATTAGTGGTAAAATTTTTTTCATTGAAATAATTCTTAATAAATAGCCAAGGCAACATTTTATATCAAATCAATGAAATACCACATAGATTAAATGGTTTTATCGCATAATGATCACGATCTAACAGATGACGTTGTTCGTGCTAATTCACGAATATAAGCAGGAACAGAAAGATCATCACAATCACACAGGGTCAACTGGAAAGATTCAACAACCGCATTCAATTGCTCAAAGCTTATTCCAATAGCCCTAGCAGCGGTCATTAAGCCATTTATAAATTGTTTCTTATCATGCCTACGCTGATGATCAGTTAGAGAAATTGCGCTGTAATCTTTAAATTCCAGCTTGATTAAGTCTAATAATTCAGTTTGGTAGTTAGTCATTTCGCTTCCTTATATACTTAGCCGACTTGAATTTGCGAGGTCTTGCTGCATTGATACCTTTCGCCCCAAATTGTCTACATTTAAAGTTTTAGGCAACGATCCATTAGTTACATCATCAAACGACAAACTTCCACGTGCTATTTGCTCATAGCTAAAATTGAACAAGAACTTATCTTGCCCACGCAGTTGTTGAACAACATCACGTGACACAAATGAATCGCTGATAGGTTTGCCATTGAGTTGAACCTCAAGTAGAGAATCATCCTTATTCCAGCGGTACGTAATTTGATTAGCTGGCTCTAACGTGTTCTCGTGCATACCATTAGAAAACTGCCCTGCATCTGTCTTTGGAAAGATTTGTTGTGAACGCTCACCAAGTTGAATACCCTCGGTTATTCGAGCTGATATTTGCTCTACGTGCTCAAAAGTAAACGGCAATTTTGATAACTCGAATGATTGAATCAGCTTAGGCTTGGATTCTGCAATAAAAGCAAATACCTCTTCTGCCTGAATCAGTTGGCTTTTTCCTGAATAATGCTTTTCTACATAAGCCCACGTTGATTTCAAACTTGGTTCATTTTTACACTCGATAATTTTACTTAATATGTTTAATTTCTTTTCATCGCTGCATGTATTCAATGCGTAATGACCTAACACCTCATGTCTTACGACTTCGAGTGCTTTCGTGTATCCTTGTCTCTCACTATTTTCTCCATGTCCCTCCTGACTCCCACAGGGGTATAAAACGTTGGCGCAGGTAAAAACGACGAGTCCTCTTCTAGGAAAATAGGCTCCTTCAAATTGGTAGGCTTCTGGGTTATCTGCAACTCTTTCATATCCAAAGATCTCCTCTGGTGTTTCTCTGATCTTAAACTCAAGCGGTAAATTTCGACCACACTCATTGTAAACAAATATAACTGCTTCTCTCATTTCATCAAGAGTAACGGATTTATCCATCAATGAACCTATCTAGCTTTTGATTTTTATGAAGCTTCTTCACCGCCTTTTAAAATGCTGGCGTTTGAAGCACTAACGAAACTTTAATCAAAGGTATAAGCCTCAAATTTTCCAGCTTCTATTTCAGCTTTAGCGATAATCGCTTGTAGAACAAATTCATAAGGCAAGTCTGGATTATCTTCCATCACCCCCCCTATTTTCGAGTCAATTCGTACACTTGTTGTTGGCATAATTAAACTCCCATTAATTTTTACCACAATTGTGGCAGCTTACCACACCAACAACAAATCATTGGATTAACACGCATACGAATACTAGAGTTTAATCGAATTGGTTTGTTGCCCAATATCTTGTTGAACTTCGACTTTTTTCCCTGATTCATCTACCGTCAATTGCGTTGGTTTAGCACCATTATTTACATCATTAAATGACAAACTGCCTTTCATAATTTGGTCGCTGCTAAAATTCTCCAAGAACTTATCTTGTTGTCGCAATTGCTCAACAAACTCTTTAGTTATTGTCGCAGATTCGATAGGCTTTCCGTTTAGATTAACATCCATCACATTCTCGTCTTTATTCCAACGATAGCTGACAGTATGCGTTTGCTGATCGATACCTGAAAAACCTTTATCGAAAGCTTCGGCTAATTTACCCTCGAACGGATTATCTTTGATGCCCAACTCTTTAAATTTCACACCGACTGATACCGCACCATCTTCTGCCTCTCTGTACACCTTTTTAAATCGTTTATCTTTACTCCATTGCTCTACAAGCTCATTAGCTCGATCTATTTCTGCTTTTACATCCGTAGGAATCCGCGTTGAATTATCATCTTGAATTACATCCACTTTTTGAACAGTAGCATCTGATTCTTTCGATACGACCTGCTCACTGACAGGAACACTATGTGATTCCGGTTGAGAAGACAGTTCGACTTTTGTCGCATCAGCACTTAATGACTTAGCTTGTTTGAATTCTTCATACAATTCACTCTGGCCTTGATCAAATGGATTTACATCAACACGCTTAGTTAATTCAGCTACGTCTTGCTTCATTTCCCCGTACAATTCTTTCGCTTGAGTCTTCATATCCATACTGTCTGAGTAACCATCGGTAGATCTCAAGCTTTTAATTTGATGCAACTTCTCTACGGCACTTTGTTTTAGACTTTCAACAGCACTGTCTATTGGAACATCTTTATGCTCTTGAACGCTGACTTTCTCAATAACATTATCACCTGTTGTTTGAGCCTTTAACTCAAGATACTGCTTATGTAGCGATTCAGGACTAAATATAACTTTCACATCATGTTTAGCAGCTTGCTCCAAAACAGAGCTTTTAAATTCTTGCGAACCTCGTAATTTAACAGTTCCAAATTTTTCTGCTGCCATTTTCAATCCGTTAATAACGGCGGATTCTGACGGTGGATTGTCTACAAAAGAAATACGGTCTCCTTTATCAGTGAAAACGGTTTTACCTGACTCAGAATGTTTATATTCTACTTGTCCACGCTTTATATTCTTTGTTGCTACTAAATCATTTAACTTAAACTCATCCAATTGCTTATTAAGCTGCTGTTGATATTGAAATATATCCTTAAACGATAAACTTTTATGTTTAGATTCAATCTCATTTGATTCATCTCCTCTAAGGGAACGTAACTTATCTAAAGCTGACATATTAGCATCCTTATGTAATTCAACTTTTTTCAAATACTCGAAAATTTTAATCGAGTCATATACAGAATACTCTAGAGAAACAATATCCTCTCGTGCAAATATTATACTATTATATCCTGCATTAGATAAGTTATTTTCAGCTTGTTTTTGATAAGCATTCAATAATATCTCCCTAGCGTCTAACCAAGGCAGATTCAAATGTTTCGTTAAGAAATCAGACACATTCAAATTACGGTTATCTACATTAATACGATAAGAACCGTCTCTGGATTTGAAAAATTTGTGAACATCATCTTTCACACCAAACTTCGCAACAAAAGGAAATAACTCTTTAGGATTTAAGTTTTTTCTTACTTCTTTAAAAAACTCTAACTCTGACAACTGTTTAGATTTTTCTTTATCATCATTAGCAAGTTGAGTAACAACGTTTAATCTTCCTCCTCCCCTGTACTGATCTCTATTCCGTCGCACATCGTTATATTTATATGATTGCTTGTCGTCCACATTTTGCATTGCATTATTCGACAATACACTTGAAGCTCCATTGCGCTGTCTACCGATTCCGTTAACCACATTGCGTTGGGGCATACGTGACACGCTATTTTTAACTTCGGCAAATGTTCGGACTTTTCTGAATGAAGTGTGTTTAATACCAAGCTGGAAATTTGATGATGATCTTCCCTTTCGAATATTGTATCTTTGCTCATGCTTTTTTATAACCTCTTCTAATACTTTCTTGCGTTCCAATTCTGGTAGTGCGTAATATTTATCTCTAAAAGACCGACTAGCACCTTGTCTAATATGTCTCGTTTCATTAGCCTTTACATCAACCCAAAGAGATCGTATTCGGTTTACACGTTCTTTCGTAGGGCGTTCAGCTCGATAGCATCTTGTCTTTAAATATTGCTCACTAAAACAGGATTCTTTTAATCTAATGTTTTTGGTTGAATTACTAAGTTTCAACTTCAAGTATTGACCAGTTTTTGAATTTCCTACGGACACATTGCCATACTGACTAACTACGGATTTAAAGTCATCTACAGTTCTAATGTCTTTATTGTGTATTTCATCCAATAGTGACGCTTTTAGATCTGAGTGTTGACCGCTAAAATTATCACCTTTGTACCTTGAGATAAGGTCAGCTTTTGATGCCATTTCTCTTGGATTATCATACGGAGAACTTAGATCAAACTTATAGTTAATGGATTCTTGTATGGCATCATGGAAGATTTCTATCTTTTGATATTCACCAAATGGATTTACATCATTATTTGTAATCAAGTTCCTTTTTGGAATAACGATGTGAACATGTGGATACCTCTCTATAGTTTCGCCTGTTTTCTTATCTTGATATGTCTGTATCTTAGGGCGGTGAATTTCAGCATATACATTATATTCACGTTCATCATACGCCGATAACAAATCTGACTTATAATCTTGATAGACAGCTTCAATTTGACCGTTTGTCAGATTCTTCTCTTTAAAAGATAATGTAATATGATAGTAATTATCCCTATCAGGTTCACTAATAGTTTTTATTATAGAATCCGTCAACGCTATATTGCCATCGATACATACACGCTGGTCAAGTTCGTCACGAGTAAAATCTCGACCACTCTTCATTCCATGTTCAAGGTATTCAATTATACCTGCCTTTGCAGCAGTTACTCGCGCTAACATTTTTCAATAAGCCTTTGCAATTGAGATTGAATTGAAATTAATTCATTAATGGCTAAGTTATAAGACCGTTGTGATATAATACCTTTTTTATTGTCCGTATTTAATCGCTTTGCGATCTGGTTGATATTATTACTTGTTTTGTTAAATGCAAATAATATTTTACCAACCTCATTTTTTTGATTTTTAGTGAATGTATATTGCTTGCTTAAAAAAATAGCTCGGAAAAACTCGGTTCTACTTATGTTTGCTTCATCCATGATTAGCTTATATGGCGCAAATTCTCTTTCAGTCAAACGGAATGAGACAGGGATAGAACGATTTTCCTTTGTCATGCTCAATCATTTACTCCTAATAAAAATCAGGCTCGTAGAGCCAAGGGGTTAAAGGGGTTTACCCCTTTGCACGTCCGGCATTATACAACGAGGAACGAGTTTGTATACAGCCGACAGCGTGCCTTTTGTAAAAAATAACAGTCGAACAAAGATAGCAAAAAGATAGCAAAAAGATAGCAGATGGGTAGCAAACAGATAGCAAATAGGTAGCAGTTAAATAGCAAAAAAGAAGCATAAAGGTAGCTTTTAGATAGCATAAAGGTAGCTTTTAGATAGCATAAAGGTAGCAACTTGGGTTTCAAGTGGTTACAATTACATGAAACTTATTTAGGATAGAGCGATGGGTGATTCTGAAAGCATTGAAAACACAATGTTACCTATAACAAAAGATCTCAATAGAGGTCGAAAACTAGCCTTTGTCATTAGCCGACACTTATCTCTCATGCAAAGTTTGATTAACGATGGTTATAGCCTATCTGAAATCCATGCCGTCATTAGCAAGGAAAGATCGTGCTCATTAGGCACTTTCAAAAATTCAATTTTCAGAGCTAGAAAAAAAGCTGCACTTAGTTCACTTCAAGGCTTATCTATCACTACTAATAAACCAGAAAAAAAACTATCGACTATTGAAACTGTAAACAGAGATAATAACAACAACTCGTGTTATTCACTAGACGATTGGCGTAAAGCCTTTGGGTTTCATGTTAATGACAACTCGACTGAGGATTTTGCATATGATTTTAGTCAAATGGGGCTAACACCTGAAAATTGGCACTTGTACAAATCACAACATAATATTTTTAATGCTAAACGACTAGCTGCCGTACATGCTAATCGTAAAGTTCACAAATTCGATAAAGAGTAATATATATGGATTTTTTAAAAATCGCCGTTCTTAACAATTCTGGCAACGTTGGCAAATCAATGATTTGCGAGAGATTGCTAAAACCTAGAATACCAAATAGTGAAATTATAAAAATTGAAACCATTAATGCAGATGGTTCTAATGATGAAAAAATTTCTGCGAAAGACACTGCGGAAGTTAGAACACGTATAGATACATCCGACATTTGTATCATTGACGTTGGCGCATCAAATATTGAAACGTTTATTAACTCTTTATCAAAAATGAATGATACTGTAGATGATATTGATGTTTTTATCATCCCAACAACACCTAAACCTAAGCAACTTACAGATACAGTAAACACATTATCATCATTGAAGTTATTGGGCGTTGAACTTGATAAAATCAAAATCATAATGAATATGTATGACACGGACTTTTCGATAGAGAAGCAATTCTCACTTTTATTTTCTGAAAACTCCCTTAACAAACTTAATTTAAACAACCATGATAACCAGCTAACTATCCCAATGACTGAGCTTTTTGATCTAGCCGCAGAAGCTGGCCTAGATTATAAAGAAATAGTTTCAGACGAACGAGACTACAAAGCCCTTATTCGTGCTACCAAAGACAAAGATGAAAGAGCAGAATTGTCCATTAAACGAACAATAAAATCTCTATTTATTGGTTTTGACAACGAATTGGACGTTTGTTTCGAAAAGCTTTCTAAAGCATGTGGATGGTCATTCGACCGATAAAGGGATATTATGAGTAAATTAGCACAAGCGGTTCAAGATGCAGCGTTAGTTGAATTAAACAATGATATTCAAGCAATGATTGATAGCATTGAATTACTTCCAGAAAAATTATCGGAAAAAATAGATCCTGTTATTCAAGATAAAGTTAATGCCATTGTTGATGCAGCCGATGCTGCGCAAGAACACGTAAAAGAACTGCAAGAATCTAATAAAAGAGCCATACAGAAAAATTTAAATGATGCTCAAACCGATTTTATCGTAGCTACAAAAGATAGTATTGACAGGTTGCTTCAACCACAAATTGACAAGCTATCCGCTATTCCTGACGCGATTGCACAATTATCTACAACAATTGTGCAGCCTCAAAAAAGTACATCGAGCAACATGACGATCATCATCGTATTATGTCTGTCTTTAATTGTTGGGGCTTTAGTTGCTGGGCTTGCAACTCAACACTATTATAGTAAAGTAGTGGAACATAACGAAATACAAATGACTATTATGTCTAAAATCATGGATACTACCCTTGATAATGATATGACAGCTACAGAACGCAATAAATTCAGAGCAGCGTATAAAGAAAATATGTACCCTGTAACTAAGCAAGTAATGAAAGGACAATAACTTTGACAGATTTAACCAAAACTTTACTCAACATTCGTTCACTTCGTGCTTTTTCTCGTGAATTAACTTTAGAACAATTAGAGGAAGCTCTTGATAAATTAACAACTGTTGTTCTTGAACGACAAGAGAGTGATGAAATTGAATTGAAAGAACGCGCTGAACAAGAAGAAAAACTATCTTCAATAGCAGAACAAATAACGAAACAAGGTATTGATGTTGAAGCGTTAATCAGTGCGTTATCTGGACAACCTAAAACAAAAAATAAAACCAAGCGCACTCCACGTCCAGCAAAATACCGCTATACAGACGAAAACGGACAAGAGAAAACTTGGACAGGTCAAGGGCGCACTCCGTCCGCAATTCAATCGCAATTAGATTCTGGTAAATCCATTGATGAGTTTTTAATTTAACTCTCAACAAAGGCACGACGATTTATTCAAGTTTTTTGATTGATTAACAACCACCACCATCGCACTTATCCATATATCAATATGAGGATAACTGGAAACCTTTAGGACTATTTCCAGCCGATTGTTGATATGTGGGTAAGTGCGATTGAGCCTTTAGGCTCATTTGGGGGCGAGGCGAAGAATGAGCCTCGACCCCCAAAAAAAACAGCCCGAAGGCTGATTTTTGATTAAAACTCGTTAAGTTGTTGGATCATGTATCGGGTCGTTGCTACTGCGTTTGCGGTTATTTTTCTAACCCATGCTTTGCTATAACGTGACCACTTGAAACCGTTTGATTTTAGAACCTTGCGCACCTCTTCACTAGGGATAGCATCAAAGGTTACTTTTATGCGTCCGTCTTCCTCATACAATGACCAGTTAACCGAATCAATACAGCCTTGCTCACTTAATGCCGCTTGATTGTGTAGCGCTTCTAATTCCTCGATGCGCTGCTTGGTGGTGCGAATGGTCGCGCTGTTGTTGGTTAACTTGTAGCTTGGATAACCTTCACGGCCGCAAAAATCCCCTCC
>NZ_AFWF01000293.1 GCF_000222605.1 Vibrio ichthyoenteri ATCC 700023
GTCTTGAAAAACACCGGAAATGTCTAGTTATCGTGGCTAGCTTAGATTTGCCCCAAAATCACTTAGATCAAATACTCTACACAATTCAGAGGGCGTGCCTTTTCCTAACTCAAACTTATCCGATAGAGTTGATAACTATTCATTCTCGTCATTAGGCGACATCTTGCAGCCTAACTTCCCGTCATGTGTCATAACTTATTGATTATCAGTTGAGTTAATATGAAAATGATGGCATTAACGAAAGATTAAAGACGACAATATGTCGTCTGATAAGTGTTATAAAGCAATGTTGAGTTACGTATTATAAAATAATGAGAAATATATGGAAAACAAACAGTTTATTAGTCAGTTGTTCCTAGAGAATAGCCAGTTTATTTTAGTCGGCTTAACAGGTCGTACCGGCTCAGGATGTACGACTACGGCTAATATATTGGAAAGTAAAAAACCTAACTTTCCGGAACCAGAACACTTAAATGGATTTTATAAAGGCTTGGATGTCGAGCGTTATAAAATTGTTAGAAAATATGCAGAGCAGCATTGGAGTAACTTTTATTCCATTAAAGTAAGTGATCTAATCTCAACTTACATCCTAACACTATCGCCTGAACATTTAGCTAAGTTCATATGTGGGTCTAGTGAACATCCATTGGATGAGAACCGAGTTTATACCAAGCTAAAAACTGGCGTTTTTAGCAACAACCGACTCGTATCAAATCACAAAGATTTGATATTCAATTTATTAGAACACTCGAAAGATCTAGATGTTTCAGAAAAAGAAGCAAATGCCTTCATTCGCATCCTGACGTTGATTCGAAAGTTCACGAGAGATTTTAAAACAGAACTAGAAGAGATCAGACATGGTCTTTATGTATCGACTTATCAAGCATGTGGTAATTCAATACGTAAGACCGGTAGCGTCCAAAATGCATACGATAAAGCTGATTTTGATCCTACATGCGTGTTCCACCTACCTGAAACGATTAATCGAGTCATTAAGATGATTCGCAAGGTAACAAAAAACAAAGCATATATTGTAATTGACGCGATTCGTAATCCTTACGAAGCGAAGTTTTTTAAAGATCGTTACGCAGCTTTTCATTTGGTGTCTATCAATGCCCCCGATGAACATCGGAGTAAGTACATGCAAAAGCTGCATAAATTTTCATCAGACCAGATTGATACTATTGAAAAAATCGAATCAGGTAAAGTGAAAGGGGACTTCGTTGCATTTACAAATCAAAATGTGAAAAAGTGCATTGAAATCTCTGATATCCACTTGTTCAATCCTAAAAATGAGTTCGACAACAATAATATCCTAAAAGCACAAATTGTTTGGTACGTCGCTTTAATGCAACATCCAGGTCTAGTTCCACCTTCTTCGATGGAACGGGTTATGCAAGTTGCTTATACCATGAAAATGAACTCAGGTTGTATTTCTCGCCAAGTTGGCGCAGTTGTTACTGATGCCAGTAACTCAATTAAGTCAGTCGGTTGGAATGACGTAGCAAAAGGTCAAATACCTTGTTCTATGCGTTCATTAAATGGTCTGATAGAAGAGTTCAATCCAGTTGCTTATAGTAATTACGAAAGAAATAACCAGAGCTTTCGTATTAAAGCGAATGAACAACTAATTAAAATTAAAGAGATAAATTCCAAAAACCAAATCTTTGAAGGGCACAACTTATCGTATTGTTTCAAGGATATTCATAATAGCCTTGATGATAAAGGCAATCAGGTTCACACAAGAGCCTTGCACGCAGAAGAAAATGCGTTTTTACAACTGACCAAATATGGTAGTTCAGGAATTGAAGGTGGTAAGCTGTATACAACAGCGAGTCCTTGTGAATTGTGTGCTAAGAAAGCTTATCAGCTAGGTATGTCTGAAATCATTTTTATTGACCCATATCCAGGTATTGCGCAGGAACACATCATTAATATTGGTGACAATGCGCCTGAACTAATTCAATTTAGGGGTGCAATAGGTAAGGCATATCACCGACTTTACGAACAGATTATCCCAATTAAAGATGAGCTTAGTCACATGATTGCTTTATAACAATCTGTTTAAGAGTGGTTCGCAACGCGTAGCATTTTCACTATGCGTTGCGCTTAGTGTTTAAGGTAGTATGCGGAAGCTTTGGCATTGCATCGCTCACACATACGATCTCCCCCTGTTTTTCAAGTCAGCAGTGTGATTAAACCTTTTGGATCTGGCACACATCATTCTTATTAAGTGTTAATTTATAATTGCCGTTGCGCATTAGGTGCTAAAAAATAATTAATGAGGTTAGGATGGATTTAGAAGTATTAGGGTTTTTATTGGATAACGAGCAGATCATTGAAGAATCAGCAGAAGATGCAGGGCTAGATGCAAGCGCTTCTATTGGCATTGCTCGAAAGCTATTGGCAAGTGATGGCGACCTAGATGAACTAAGTAATAACCAAATGTATCACTACCAGCAAGTATTACAGCCTTTACTAGAAAATGTTAGCTGTGATGGTGTTTTGGGCATGATTGAAACCGACGATGGAGATTGGGTAGACACTTGTAATGGTGACGGTGTAGTTGACGATGAGTCTCTATTAATTAGTTACCAAGAAGATGATTTTAAATGCCAAATCTGTCGATATGATGCAGAGAATATGGCGTAAAAAATACAGTTAAAGGTTTCAAGACGGAGTGCAATTGTTCAGGAGATATAAATTGGACAATTGTGGTCGCATCGTTTGACTTTTCGACGAACCCGTGTAATATTTTTTAACAAGTCAATTGACTTAAACGTTTGTAACTAGATTTGCAGTTTTTATTGAATTAATCTGATTTAAATCAATGGTTTGCGTTAAATAATTTTTTTAGCGGTGGGGTTCAAATCCCTATCTCTCCGCCACATTTAAAGAAGCCTGCTAAGAAATTAGCGGGCTTTTTGCTATTTGGGTTCTGAGAAATATAGGGTGAAGAACCCTAGCGAGGGGTCATTAGAGCGAAGCGAAAAAACGTTGCCAGCCGAAGGCGTCTTAAGGCACGGCCTGCGAGCATAAATCTTTATTGCTCCGCCACATTCTAAGCCTTAGCAGAAATGCTGGGGCTTTTTCATATCTGAAGCCTGTTCTTTTCTTTGTGTCTCTCTATCAAAGTCGGAAGCTAGGCTGCGTAGTTGGCCTTACGAATCCAATCGAAATAGGTGCAACCGTTTTTTATTTAAAGCCTGCCTGACAATATCGGCATTATAGATACAACCTACAGCAGTACTGCGTTGTCGCAACCTCTAAAGAGTCGTTATTTTGCCGATAACTAGGTGAAGATAAAGGGCTGTTGAAATGTGCGTCCTTTCAAGCTTTTCAAGCTTCTAAATCTTGCTGATATTTTCTGTTGTTGCATCTCTGGTTGTGGGGAAGTGTGGATGGGTATCCATTCTTTAAGCCTGATTTTTGAACCATAGGAAGGACAAAAATTAAGCCGGATTTGCTCTATATTCAAGCGAAGTTGGAACGAACCATCAATTAGTTTATTCCACTAAAATAAGCTAGATTTGCAATGTTTTGCACTGGTATCTCAATATTGAATTCACGTTTCGTGAAACAGTTGCGGGATTTATTGTTTTCGAGCTATTTACTGATCTGATTTATTCACAAAACTAATCAATCCCAAGTAAAGGTGTGATTATGAAAACAACAAAATCAGTTACGGCTCTATTTATTGCTTCCGCTCTGTCATTGGGCATGGCGCAATCTGCGTTAGCTCATGAGTACACACTTTCAGCACAAGATGCTGAGCGATATGGTGTCAATGTACCGACGATCAAAGTGAATTATGACGTGCTTCCTTACCAGCACATTTTGTATGGTTTCCAGCTTCATGTGGAGCTAGAAGGAGCAACACTAAACACGACAAATGTGAACGAGCTACGTGACGCGACTAGCCTTTCATCCCACAATGTTGTCCGTCCATACCGTGTAAGCGCAAATAAGATCAGCTACCGTATCTCTGGTGAATTGGATCATAGAGCAGTGAACTTTATTGATTTCACTTTGGATAAAAGCGTACTTTCAACCGATCACGATTTGAGCCTTCGCATTCCGGTTGAAATTGACGTAACGCCACCAGATACGCCACATATTTTGGCAAACCAAATTGCGACTTTAAATGTGGATAGTGTTCAAGCAGATGATTTTCTTATCGACTCAAATCGCACATTATATAAGATCACATTGAATGAAGGGGAGTTCCTTCCTGGTTGTGCTGATCCTGTTGCACATAGCATTATTCGAACCAGTAATGTTGACGGATTGGTGCGCATCTGGAAGAAAACCAACAAAACCGTCGAGTTTATTGTCGAAGGTGGGTACCACGCCCCAATCGTCGGTAATTGGAACTTCGAGCTTGAGCCAAGTACGACGACCTTGAATAAAACTCTGTATATCAGTACGCCAGTTCAATACTAGGTACTTAATAAAAAAGCACTCGTTCGCGAGTGCTTTTTTAATTATCGACTGTAGCTGAGATCAATAGGTTGCAGGTTGGCATCAATGTTTTGATCGCCTTTTAGGCGTTGCCATAGAATCTCTAACTGCTGTAAGCCTCTATTAGTTGGATGACGGGTAGGGGATTCGAGCAATTGCCATTCTCCCTCGTGATCCATCGTCGCTAAAACAAATTGGAACGCGAGGCTGTTTGCCATACCAAGGCGTAAATCCGTCACGATCAGTTTGCCGTTTTCTTCACGGTAGTTGAGGAAATTATGCGAAAAGGCTTTTAGTCCTAACAGTGTTGGTGGCTTTTCTTCTAATGGCCAACTACCAAGAGGACGGGAGATAAAATCGATATGTTGGTCGTGGTCTAACAGTGAGGCTAAGCCTTCCCAATACTGGTCGCCATCTCGCACAATCACTCGCCATAATACGGTATTAAAGGGGGTCGGCATTATCCGGACATGATCTGCAGGAATGTTTTGTGCTAATAGATTTTGTTCAACTCGGTCACTGATGTTTTGTTGGGCAGCGTAGCCCCAACCAAGGTAAAGCGTAGAGATCAAGACGACGGCTTGGCACCATCTGCCACCTTGAGTTTTTGATAGCAACGCAACGATGACCCCTGCAATTAATGGCAAGGTATAAATGGGGTCGATAATAAAGATATTACTGACTTCAAAATACCCTTTGATTGGCCATAGTAGTTGGGTTCCGTAGGTTGTCATCGCATCTAGAAGGGTATGGGTAACCAGCACGCTGATGGTCAGAGTTGAGACACGAGTGAAGGTCCAAAAACTGTCAGGATGCAGGCGAGTGTAGAGCCATGCAAGAAGTAACCCAAAAGGAGGCAGTAGCAGCAGTGAATGGCTAAAACCACGATGCTTGATGGTGTTGCTGATTGCATCGCCATAATCTAGCAGTACATCTAAATCTGGCAGTGTGCCAAGCGCTGCACCTGCAAGTAGCACTTTGGCGTTGCATTTTTTACCTGCAATCGCACCCGCTACGGTTGCACCAAGCGCGGCTTGGGTTATCGAATCCATGCGTGCTCTTCTCTTAATCGTTTTTTACACAAAAAGTAAAAATAAGGTGACGGGTTGTGCTCGTCAATCTATCGAGCAAAGAACCAAGGTATCTTTACCTGACTTTACGTTTGGTGAGCGCTAAATCAATCAAATCAAGCAGGAATGGGGTTAAACCAAGCCTTTCAATTTTGCTAGACCGTAAGCGGCGGTAGTCACGCAGTCTTTGATTTCACCGCTTATTAGCATTTGTTCAAACTGATTGATCTCAAATGCTTGGCTGATGAGATCTTCCTCTTCTTGATCGAGTTGAGTAGTAGATTGGGTCAATTCAGTGGCTAGGTATATGTGGCAGGTTTGATTAAGAAAGCCATAGGCAATGAATTGCGAGCCTAGGTAAGTCATACGGTTGGCAATAAGTCCGGTCTCTTCTTGGAGTTCGCCTTTAGCGAGCTCAAGATGATCGGCATCTGGGTTTGTTTCCCAAGCCCCTTGAGGCAGCTCCCAGTAGTTATTTTGCACGGTATAGCGATACTGATTAACCAGATAAATCATGCCATTATCAATGGCGATAATGGCAGCGCAGTCAGGCTTATCGACTACGCCATAAATGCCTTGCTTACCACTTGCTCGTTCAATTTTATCTTCTCTTACTGACATCCAGTTATTTTGGTAAACAACAGTGGATGAAAGCTGTTTAATCGGTGGCATAAAGTGTCCAGCGGTTATTTTTAATGGGCTTGGTAGTAAAACATATTATTGAATTTGGGAATAAAGCCTATTTTTAGTCTTAGCGATATTATGTGATCTGGTTTTCCCCACTCGCTTATTCCTTGGGCAAGTGGCCAGTCTTCTTCGCAAGTTTTTGCATTGCTTCGGCAAACGTTGTGGTCCCGCCTTTAGCTTGAACCTGTACTACCTTACGCCCCATCTTTTCTAGCGCGTGGCGCTCTGCTAAAACCGCTTGGTCGTTTTGCTGACTTCCTTGTACGGGTTGATGAATGTAACACCCTTCAAGTTGACCATCTTCGACCAGTTGGTGATGTTTCAGTGCATTGATATCAAAATTCATAGTAGTTCTTTTGGTTTAAAATGGAGTGTCTGGCTGAGGCCGCGAGTTTTTATAATCTTATCGTTTTTAGCTTAGGGCAGTATAACCATAAAAAGCGAATGCCAATACAGTAATCCGCAGGCTTGTACTCTTCAAAGATCAAAGAGGGTAGGCAGGATGCTTACGTTTTTGGGGGATGCCTTTTTATTCAATGATAAGCTCTGAGAAGTGATACAATGTCCGTGTTGCAAGATCGCAATATAGAATACCCATTCACTGAAACCTTAAAGTAACCATACATGTCTAAAGATTTCGATTTCACTACAGAATATACGCTCGACAAGCCTTTCTTTGCCGAGTGTTATGATCAAACTAGTCAGCCAACTCGGTTCCCACACGCGTATTTAAAAGGAATACTCTTTCTTATTTTTGGTGTGGTTTTAATAGAGTTTGAGTTGTTACCTAGCAGCTATGTCGGTTGGTTCTTTATTGTATTGAGTGTGATTGAAGCGTTCAGTGTTTATTGCAAGCGAACATGGTGGCTATGGCGACAAACCATAAGCTCGAGTCGTGGTCGTAAAGTGGTGCTTCAAGTGAACACTGACGGTGTGACTTATAAAAGTGGTAAAATAGATCGAAAAATCACCTGGAGTGATGTCGACCAACTTGAACAAACCGACTTAGGTTTCATTCTTCACATGGGTAAACAACGTCAATATGTGAGTAAATCTTGCTTAAATGAAGAAGTGATCGCGTTCATGCTTGAGCAACACCCAGCATCAAAACACAAATAAGTTTATTGCTTCTTGCGATAAGGTTGTGTGTCAACGCGAGTTCTTATGTACTCAGCAAACAAAAGGCGAATCGATTGGTTCGCCTTTTTAGATCTTGCGTTTGTCGTTTGCTGATTAGAAGGCTTGTTTGAGAGCGAGAGAATACTGCCCCATTTAGGGTTTACAAACCGAAATGGGGCAGAGGATATATCGTCTCTAGGCGTGTGCATGTACCTTTGTGCTGGGCTGCTTAATCAGCTAAAAGCTTAGCTGCAGAACGCATTAAGGCTGCTCCTTTGTTTTCACCAAATCCTGAGTGGTAAGGGTTGGTAGAGAACATCACACCAACAAAGTCACGATCAGGGTCGATGTAGATTAGTTGGCCTAAGTTGCCACTTTTTGCCATTGCTCCATCACCAAAGATGAAATCGAATTGATAGGCGTTGTACTTGGCTTTCTCGTCAAAAGCGCTGATTGAACTGCTCTCTTTTTCGCTGCCAACAAACGCTTTAGGATCGCCGCTATTATGAATTCGGTCTATCACTGCTTGAGATATCACGGGTTCATCAGCCACCGTTTTCCAACTTGGAGTAAACAATATCCCCCAGCGAGCCATATCTTCTACCGTCGACGAGACTAAACCTACCGGTAGTGCGGTACCATCTGGCGTTAAGTTAAAGTCTATCGATTGTCTTGCATGAACCTTTGACCAAACGCGGTCCTCAAACACCTGTGTCCAGCTCTTATTTTCCACATTCTCGATAAGCTTAGTCAGTATGATGGTGTTGATAGAGGCGTAGCGGAAGTGATCGCCTGGTTCCTCACCCTCAAGCTTTTGTGCTCCTTGTGCGACACTTAACCAAGATTCCATTTTACCTGTTGCTGCTCGTGGAGAGTTAAAAGCGGCTGCAAAGAAGCGAACAACATCTGAATCTGGGTTTAGGATAGAGGCTAAAGTTTCTTCATTGTCGAGTGCTGTCGACATATTCAGTACATTTAGCACGGTTACGCCATCCCAATTTGTCCCTTTTAGTTCTGGAATATAAGTTGATATCTCTGCCGTCGGGGTGACTTTTCCTTCTTCGACCAACATTGCCATGATGGTGCCAACGGTCGTTTTTGCAGAAGAGGCCCATACGTGCTTATCGGTCGGGTTCATACCAGGGTATGCTTCATAAACGATCTTGCCTTTATGAATCAACATAAAACCTTGGGTACGAAACTGCTCATCTGCCAGGTAATCTGTAATCGACATTTCACCTTTTGATTTTGTTTTCACCGTAAGCCTTTCTAGACGTGAGTCGAATGCTTTTTTTAATGGTTTGAAGTCTGCGTTTGGTGCCGCCATGGCTGTTGGTAGGAACTCACTCATGTGCATGTTGTAATAAAGCGAGTGATCTCCTCCCATTTGCCAATGGAAATTGTTGAACTCTGTACGAGCAGCAGAGATAAATTCGGGACTAAATGCCTGTTTTGCATCTTTCACCGGGATCGTAACTTGCGCTCCATCAACTAGAAGTGCTGATTCTACAGGATTTAGTTGGGCTGAATTATTGGCGAAAGCCATTGAGCTAGTGAGTACTAATGGGCCTAGAATTCGTGTTATTGGTGTCAGTTTCATCATGCGTCTCCACGTTTGTCTACGTAGAACTATAGTGATAATGTAAAGGTCAAAATAGGTCATATACTGCCATGTGAGGACGGAGTATTGAGCCAACTGAACACAAATACGAGTCATTCAAGTAATCTGGCACCATTTTTGGAATACTTTGAACAACATAATATGGACTGGAAAGTTACCGCCACTAAACATGATATTCCGTTGGATATATCAACGCGGTCAGTGTGGCTTCCTTCGTTGAATATTATGGCGTTTCTGATGTCTATGATGCGTCAGAGTAAACGTAATATTGGTGTATA
>NZ_AFWF01000292.1 GCF_000222605.1 Vibrio ichthyoenteri ATCC 700023
AGTCAGGCGGTAGCAAATCTTGAGTTAGCCATTAACCAAGAGTTGTTTACTCGAGATAAAAACATTCCCCATTTAACCGTCAATGGCCAGGCGTTGCTCCCGATCGCTAAATCAATTCTTAGTCAGCAACACTATTTTGACCAAAAAGTGGAATCGCTGAATAAGTCGGTCGAAAACGAATTGTTTATTGCGGTTGATGAGTGCTTGGTGACGGATGAGTTATTGCGTGTTTTAGCTAATATGGCGCAACAATTTCCAATCACCAACTTTGATATCATTACGACATCGACTTTTGACGTGGAAGAGATGGTACGTAGCAATAAAGCCCATCTCGGAATTATCTTTTCCGATGGTGAATTAAGAGAAGATATGGATTTTTTCACCTTAGGCCAGCGACGTTTTCTAAATGTCACCTCGCCAGAGCATCCTCTCGCTAATCTTGCGGTGGTCAGAGATGTCGACCTCAAGGCACACCGTCAGATCGTCCATCGCAGCGCGACGCATAAGGAACTATGGTTCAGCTACGGCATTAGCTCTCAGTTTTGGTATGCCAATACTCATCAAATGCTGGCAAAACTCGCTGGCCAAGGCATTGGTTGGGCGTTGATCCCAGAAGAAATGGCACAGCCTTTCATTGCTCAAGGAAAATTAGTGCAATTACCCGTTGCCCATGAGAAAGATGGTTGGCTGACCACGACTGGGTGTTTAGTCTCTCGTCGCCATGCTTGCGGGCCTGTTTTGGAAAGTCTGGTTAAACAGTTGCAGGAATAATTCTTAGAGTGAGGTGAAGATGCTCGTTGAGCTGAGTTCGATCGCGTTATATGTGCGCCACATAGAGGCGTTGTGGCTATACTAACGCGATCGATATATTTACTTGATTACATTATTTAATAACCCCACACACCACGCGCGCACCACCACCACCTAATGGTGCAGGATGATCTGAGTGATTGTCTCCGCCAGCATGAATCATGAGTGCACGGCCACTTAGATCGGCCAACTTAATACGGGGTGCCATCACCGGTTGATTGGCAGAACCATCGTCTAAAACGTACAGCGCCGGTAAGTCGCCAAGGTGATTATCATCAGTCCATGGTAAGCCATGCTTGCCGGTGTTAGCGGGATCGTAGTGACCTCCTGCAGCGCCACCGAGAACGGTCTTGCCATTGTTTTCGGAACTGTCACAAGAAGGGTTGGTATGGACATGGAAACCATGAATACCTTGTGATAAGCCTGTTAGCTTAGGGGTAAATACGGTGCCGTATTTGCTTTCAGTGATCGTGACGGTACCAGCTGAATTACCGCTATCTAGGTCAATCATTTCTACGCTAAGTTTATCTGCCATTGCTCCAGTTGAAACAACGCACAAAGCAGCAAGTACAAGTTTACATTTCATTATTATTTTTCCTTATTGAAAGAGTTAAGCCTACCGCTTAATAAACCACATTCACCCAGCGAATAGTCGCTCAGTTGTGATTCATGGCTATAGATAGCACCCAATAAGTATGATGAGGAAATGACTTTTTGCTCAGAAATTAATCGCTTTTATCGATGTGCGCGTCAAAGCTAGCTATCACCTTATGTGGCGATAAGTGAGTCGCAATACATGACTGGTTTGATGAGGGTATTTGGTGCGATATACGGTAATTTTAAATGTAAAACCGCTTCAGAACATGAATTCTGAAGCGGTGTTTTGTTACGGTATTTTCTTGTTCGCTAAAGGATTCGTCGCGATTTAGAGCGTTACCCCAGATTTAAAGATCGCCAGCTCACGTATATCGTTGCGTTCATTATTGGTTGGTGTCCCGCTGGCGATAGTCGTTACATAATCGACAAATTGCTCTAGCAATGTTTTCATTTCCACCCCCTCCACTAGTGAACCAGCATTAAAGTCGATCCAGTGAGGTTTATTGGTTGCAAGCTCTGAGTTGGTCGCGAGTTTGATCGTTGGGACAAATCCACCGTAAGGTGTGCCTCGGCCAGTGGTAAACAAAACGATGTGGCAACCACTGGCTGCCAGAGCTGATGTGGCCACGGCATCATTACCCGGCGCGCTAAGTAGGTTTAAACCCGGTTTGGTTAAGCGCTCACCATAGTTTAGAACACCGATAACAGGGCTCATGCCCGCTTTTTGAGTACAACCCATGGATTTATCTTCCAAGGTTGAAATGCCACCTTTCTTGTTGCCTGGTGATGGGTTTTCATAGATAGGTTGGTTGTGGTCGATAAAATATTGTTTGAAGTCATTTACCATGCTGACCGCTTTGTCGAATGTTGGTCTATCGATACAACGTTCAAAAAGCAGATGCTCTGCACCGAACATCTCTGGAACTTCGGTTAGTACCGATGTGCCTCCAAGTTCGATTAAGTAATCAGAAAACTCTCCCAATAGTGGGTTAGCGGTAATGCCTGATAAGCCATCAGAGCCACCACACTCAAGGCCTACGCGCAGTCTACCGATACTGATATTGGTACGCTTATCTTGTTTTACACTTTGATAGATAGCCTCTAAATGGGTAATGGCCACTTCCACTTCATCTTGCTCGTTCTGTGCAACCATAAAGCGAATTCGCTGCTCATCGACTTCTCCGACATGCTCTTTAAACGGGCCTATCTGATTGTTTTCACAGCCAAGTCCAATTACCAGTGCGCCACCGGCATTAGGATGGTTAACCATATTGGCGAGGATGGTTTTGGTGTTGTCGTGATCATCGCCCAGTTGCGAGCAGCCATAGTTATGAGGAAATAAGTAGATACCATCACACTCAAGATCAGGATAGCGCTGTTTAAAACGATTAACGGCTTGTTGGGCGATGCCATTGACGCAGCCAACGGTTGGAATTACCCAAATCTCATTGCGAATTGCTACATCTCCATTGGCTCTTTGATAGCCATCAAAAAAGCGCTCAGCTAGGTGAGATGGTTTCATTGAGTGAAAATTAGGTAGATATTGGTAACGATCCGTCTCTGACAATTTGGTTTTGATATTATGGGTGTGCACCCATTCTCCGACGCTAATGTCCTCGGTGGCGTAACCAATAGAGCCGCCATATTTGATGATATCTTCACCTGCGGTAATTTGGCTTAAGGCGATCTTGCTACCACGGTCGACGTCTTGCGTCAGGGTGATGTGTTGGCCATCAACATCCAGTGTGTGTCCAGCAACAAGAGAATGAAGACAAACCAAGACATTGTCTTTGGCATTGATTTTTATGAACTGTTTCATGGGTATCCCAATTAAGTGATCCCGTCCGACCTGTTTATCTTATATTGGCATCTGTCTTTTAATCAAATAAAAAACGATAATTTTTACGAATATTTAATATTTATAGCAATATTATCAGCTTGCACGGTTTATTTACGTCAATAAAACAATTTTCTGAATAATAAAATACCGATAAAAAACACCTAAAGATGATCGCTTACACGTTTGCGTAGATTGATTATTCATTCTTTTGATTCCCGCCATAGACTCGCTACATATTCGATAACACCTGTCCGACATACAGAACTTATCTGCCGTTTAGATATCGAGCGATATCATTTAGGGATATAAAAATGACACCACTATTTAGAGATTTCACATCACAACCTTGCCGACCTGAAAAAGTCATTCAATTTGGCGAAGGTAATTTCTTGCGTGCCTTTATTGATTGGCAGATCGATTTACTCAATCAACACACAGATTTTGATGCGGGCATCACAATCGTTCGACCAATCGACGCTGGTCACCCTAAGCTGGACGCTCAAGGGGGCATTTATACAGCATTAGTCCGCGGTATTAACGAAGCGGGCGAAAGTGTCGCTGAACCACGTATCATTACGAGTGTTAACCGCGAATTACTTGCGTATGGCGAGTATGAAGAAGTGCTGCGCGTTGCGGAAAATCCAGATTTGGAATGGGTCGTCTCAAACACAACAGAGGCGGGCATTTGTTTTGATGAGCGTGATCAGTTTGACGCTATGCCACCGATTACCTTTCCAGCAAAATTGACTCAGTTTCTTTATCGCCGTTACCAGCACTTTAATGGTAGTAATGAGAGTGGTTTAATTCTTTTACCGTGTGAATTGATCGATGCGAATGGCGAAAAATTAAAAGAGACCGTGATCAAATATGCACAACTATGGCAGCTGGATGCAGAATTTTTAAACTGGATTGAGACTGCAAACACATTTTGCTCAACATTAGTTGATAGAATCGTCACCGGTTATCCAAAGGATGAAATTAAGTCAATTGAAGCAGAATTTGGCTATCAAGATAACTTCCTAGTTGCTGCAGAATACTTCTATCTTTTTGTTATTCAGGGACCGAGTTGGTTAAACGAAAAATTGAATCTTGCTCAATGTCCTTTGAATATCAAAATCGTTGATGACATTAAGCCATATAAAGAACGTAAAGTCGGTATTTTAAATGGTGCCCACACGGCGATGGTTCCAGTGGCATACCTAGCGGGTATCGATACGGTTAGTGAAGCGATGCAAGATGGTGAAGTGAGCGCATTCCTTGATGCCTTACTTGATCGTGAAGTAATCCCATCACTGGACATGGATGAACAGGAACTGCAATCGTTTAAAGACAGCGTTTTAGATCGATTCCGAAATCCTTATATTAAGCATTATCTAATTTCTATTGCGTTGAATTCACTTACTAAGTTTAAAACTCGCCTACTTCCTCAGTTGATCACTTACTCCCATGAGCATGGCACGGCACCTAAGCATCTAAGTTTTAGCTTAGCGGCACTCTACTGCTTTTATTTAGGGAAACGCGGTGATGAAGCGATTCCTTTGAGCGATGACCAACACCTTTTGGAACCCTTTGAAGCTTGGCGTCAGACTTCTGATGACCACAGTGAAAATGTCCGTCAATTCTTAGCGATGGAAAATCATTGGGATATGGATTTAACCCTGCTACCAGAGTTGCCTTTCCTGGTCGCAAAATATGTAAACGCTATCCAAGCATTAGGTATGAAAGAAGCAATGAAGCAGCTGTAAGCAGCAAAATATAACAATTATATGAAAGGATCCTCAATGAACACTCTACATTCAAAAATTAAAAAAGTATCCGCAGCAATTGGTCTAGCAATGGCGTTCAGTTTTGGCGCCAATGCCGCGACAGAAGTAATGATTGCCTACGGCAACCAACCAGGTGAGCCGATCGATCAAGCAATGCATTACTGGGCTGAGCAGGTAAAAGAAAAGTCTGACGGTGAAATTGTTTTTCGTCTTTTCCCATCTAGCCAATTGGGCAGCGAAACTGAAGTTATGGAGCAAGCTAAATTTGGTGCGAACATCATCACGATTAGCTCTTACGGCTACCTGATGGATACCGTGCCGGATCTTGGTGTGATTAACGCGCCGTATTTATCACAATCTTTTGAGAAAAAATCAAAGCTATTACACACAGAATGGTTTGATGGACTTAACGCTCAGTTGTCAGAAAAAGGTTTGAATATCATCGTACCTGATGTGGTTTACGGAACTCGTCATCTTCTGTCTAAAGGCGAAGTAGAAACTCCCGCGGATCTTGATGGTGTGAAAGTGCGTGTTCAACACTCTCGCCTATTTGTGGCAACGGTAAAAGCAATGGGTGGCGTACCAACACCAATGTCTTTAGCGGATGTATATCCTGGCCTATCTCAAGGTGTGATCGAAGGGGTGGAAAACCCAGCGGTTGTTCTACATGGCGGTAAATTCCACGAAGTGGTTAAGCATCTTAATTTGACGGCTCATACTAAGCACCTATCACCATTTGTCGCTGGCACCATGTTCTGGAATGGTTTGTCTGCTGAAGAGCAAAAAATCATTCTTGATACTAGCCGCGACATGGTGGACTACGGTGCGAACTTGATTGCTGAAAGTGAGCTTGCTGCGATTGAGCAACTAAAAGCAGAAGGTGTGACGGTGAATGAAGTGAACATTCAGTCATTCGAAGAAGCGGCACGTAAAGTTGTGCAAAGCGAGTTCCCTGAGTGGACACCAAACCTGTACCAAGACACGCAAGCTAAGTTAGCTGAACTGTAATGCTTTTCGGGGGCTTTGCTTTTAGCCCCCTAATTTCAGTTTGTGGGAGCACAACACATGGAAACTCAAGTTTCATTAAATCAGCTTGAAGATAAGCCTAAGAATAAGATCATTGCGACGCTCGATCGTATCAGTGAACTTGATACTTTTATTGCCGCCTCTTTCTTGGCGATCATCGTCTTACTTATGAGTTATGGCGTGGTTACACGCTATGTTTTTAACTCGCCAAGTTCATGGGTAGAAGAAGTTTGTTTAGCACTATTCGTCTGGATGACATTCATGGGCTCTAGTGCACTTATGCGCACGGACGAAGTGGTGCGTATCGACTTTTTAGTCCACAAAATTCCAGCTAAAGCCGCTAACGTATTAGACAATTTATGCCGTCCTCTACTCGTCATTTTTGCATTGGCATTCATGGTTTATTGGGGCTGGAAACTGCTGCCTTTTTCTCAGGTTCGCTTTACACCTGCATTGAAACTTCCTTATGTCTACATTTACGCAGCGGTTCCGGTGAGTGGCATGTTCATGCTTTACCACCAACTTAAGCATCTTTACTCGTTCTTTGTTCCGTGCAATAAGGAAGCCTAATCATGTCCGTTATTTTGCCTATTTCAGCATTATTAGTGTTATTCACACTGGGCATCCCAGTTGCGTTTTGTATTTTTCTTGCGACACTTTCGTACTTTTTGATGAATGATCATCTGCCAATGATGATGCTAGTGCAGCGTCTTGCTGGTGGATTGGAGTCAGTGACTCTATTAGCTATTCCATTTTTTGTAATGGCTGGCGTATTCATGAACCACTCAGGTATCAGCCAACGACTATTGAAATTCTCTGAAGTGCTCACTGGCCACATGAATGGTGGTTTAGCACAAGTTAACGTTGTTCTGAGCACGTTAATGGGCGGCCTTTCAGGTTCAAACATCGCCGATGCCGCGATGAGCTCAAAACTTCTCGTTCCACAGATGGTTGCGCGTGGCTATAGCGCGTCATTCTCTTCAGCTGTGACTGCTGCGTCGTCATTGATTACACCTATTATCCCGCCGGGTATTGCGTTAATCATTTACGGTTACGTGAACAATGTTTCAATCGGCAAATTGTTCCTTGCAGGTGTCGTTCCGGGTGTCATGCTGTGTGCCATGATGATGGGACTGGTTGCGGTTATTTCGAAAAAACGTAATTACGCTCCAATTCGAGAAAAGCGCGCTTCAATTGGTGAGATTGCACTGTCAGCAAAAGATGCGTTCCTAGCACTTCTACTGCCAGTGATCATTATCGGCGGTATTCGTTTTGGGGTATTTACTCCAACAGAAGCCGGTGCAGCCGCGGTTATCTATGCGTTGATTTTGGGTATGTTCGTTTACAAGCAAATGAACAGCAAACTGCTTTGGAGTGCGACCAAAGAATCCGTTCTAGCATCTGCTAACGTACTTCTTATTATCTGTGTCGCCGTTGGTTTCTCTAAATTCCTAACATGGGAGCGCGTGCCACAAGAGCTTGCAACATGGTTAACTGGCGCGGTAGAGAGCCCATTTACGTTCTTATTGTTAGTCAACCTGTTCCTATTGATCATTGGTATGTTCCTTGAGGGCAACGCTGTGATGATCGTATTGGCACCGCTGCTAGCACCTGTTGCACATTCGTACGGTATTGATCCGGTGCATTTCGGTATCATCTTTATCTTTAACAGCGCTATCGGCACCATTACTCCTCCACTCGGCACAGTGATGTTTACCACCTGTTCTATCACTAAGGTCACGATAGAAGACTTTGTCAAAGAAGTGATGCCATTTTGGTTATTGCTGATTGTCGCTCTACTTATGATTACCTACATTCCAGTTATTTCAATTGGCTTGCCAAATATGGTCTTTGGTTAAGGTTGCCTTAGATGAGTAACAAGAAAGTCGCGATTATTGGTGAATGCATGATTGAGCTAAGTGGCACTCCATTTGGCGAGAC
>NZ_AFWF01000291.1 GCF_000222605.1 Vibrio ichthyoenteri ATCC 700023
TTCTTAGTCTTAACACCTATTTGTCTACCTCAAATCAAGAAGAATATTGGTGTCATTAAGAAAAACCACCTCACTTTATTGTATTTAGGCTTTTTCGGGATGGGATTAAGTCAATCAATGACTTACTTCTCTGGTCACTATACATCTCCCATCAATATGTCATTAGTTAACTCTCTAATACCTGCTGTAACTTTGACAATGAGCATTATCATACTAAAAACTAGGCTCTCTATTGGTCAATATATTGGAGTGTTAGTATCACTACTCGGCGTCATATATGTACTCATTAAAGGAGACATGAAAGTTTTACATGGCTTAGAGTTTAATTATGGGGATATCCTGATGCTAATCGGAACATTTTCTTACTCCCTATATAGTATTATTCTCAACAAGAACCCCATAATAATGTCAAGTTGGACACTATTGTATTGCCAACTATTTGTTGCTTCAGTGCTATTATTTCCCCTTATGCTAGTTACTAGTGAATCATATATTCCTTCTACTGAGTCAATCCCACTCATAATCTATGCCGTATTCTTCCTTTCCATCATTTCAACTTATCTTTGGAAAAAGGCAATCGATATGATTGGCGCGATGAAAACTTCACTATCAATGAATTTCATGCCTGTGATTGCCGCCATGTTGAGTTACATAATCTTGGGTGAAGATATTGAGAGCTACCATGTAATTGGCACTGTCATTATAATTTCGGGGCTTGTCGCTATTAATCTAACTCGCTATAAAAAGTCATGACTGCTGTGGAAGTGAAAAATTGGCGACATAGCTAGGTTTTCGTCATGAGGAAAAGTAAGGAAAACGCCAAACTAAATGCAGTGCACAAAAACTTGCGTAAAACACTTTGGGGCACAAACGAGTAAGATGACGTTCAATCGCAACTCATATGCTCCCCGTTTGTCATTCCCTTGAAAAAGGGAATCTCGCTTTTGCTTTTAGTGTGTTCCAAATAGTCATTAGCCTAACAACAAGTCGATGCGCACCAGATTCCCGCCTGCGCGGGAATGACGCAAGGGAAGCGTTTCCGCTCTGTAGATGAATGGCTATTGTGGGCATTAGAGCTTACAACGCGACTTGGTCATTCCCTTGAAGAAGGGAATCTCGCTTTTGCTTTTGGTGTGTCCTAAATAGTTATTTACTTAACAACAAGTCGATGCGCACTAGATTCCCGCCTGCGCGGGAATGACGCAAGGAAAGATTTTCGGTCTGTAGATGAATTGTCATTGTGGGAGTTGGAGCTTTCAACGCCACTTGGCCATTCCCTTGAAAAAGGGAATCATAAGCCGGAGATTGATTGCTGGTTATAGAATCATTGTTTATATGGTGATAGTTGAGAGCTCAACCATTTTTCATTATCACCGTCAATTAGGTCTGCTGCATACTCTAAAAACTCTTCAAAACAATCCATATCATCTCCACAGGAATCATAAATTGATTTTGCAGCCGTATTTAAAAAGAACGTTTTTAGTTCTGGTTTTTCCATGAATAAGGTAAACATTTCTTCTTGATGTGCGTCAGCATGGTTAATACCACATTGCCCGCGAGCACCGCCGAGACGATGTGCAATCAAGAAAAGTGTGTTTTCACATATGCCGTACTTTTCTATCAGATCTTCAATGTGTTCTTCTTGATAACACTCATGGTCCATGTCATTGAGTAGTATCACTTCACAATACAGAGGGATATATTTGTCATCATGCATAGAAAGAATGTAAGCAGCATGTTCGGCTAAAGGTTGGTCATCACATTGCCAAATAGTCGCACCCTGGTTTCGGCACCATTCATTTACATTTTGAATAAAATTAACCACTTTTAACTCTAACATTGGATGACCAATGAAATGTTCAAAGAACGATTCATCGCTAAAGCCATCCTTGGTTATGACGCGGATGCTATATTCAAGTAAGTTATATTCTGCCTGTATGCTATGGTTGGCTATATTCTCATTAATTTTTTCTGATAACTTGACGTAAATATCTGCAATGATATTTAAACTGTCTAAAGAACAGATGTCCGACACGCTAATTTCATTTGTAATCATGCCAGAGTTGTTAAATGTATTTAAATTATCATTTTTAAAAGATAAACATTTTGGGTTTTTATTGCCTACAACTTTTACTACGCCATCGTCGAACGCATGATAAGAGATGCTAATCTTTGATTGAGGGAAAGTGATTGTCGTAAAAGCATTTCCTTTAAAACTTCTATAATCAATAAACGTCAGCGATTCAGGTAAGGAGACGCTGATTAACGACTTGTTTTCAAAAGCGGAACTTTTAATTAACCTTACGGGTGCGCCATCAAAATCATCTGGGATAACGATCTGCTTATAATCGGCGCTATATTCCTCTATGGCACCAGTATCTTTGTCAAACGTCACATCATTCAATGTGAGGGTATGTGGTTCAGTCATTTTATCAATCAAAATTTATTTAAAAACGATACCATCTAATATATCGGCATCTGATGATTTTGAATACTTTTTACGTAGCAAGTTGAGGCATGAGGGAATAGCGTCAGATCGTGCGTTTTTCTCGTATTACTTTTGGGATGTCTAAAATTGCTGACTAACTGAAACCACATTTCGAGGCGTAAAACTAAAAGGGACAACAAGCTGTTTCAAATTGGCTGAGTGAACATACCGAAGTGGCACTTAATGTCCAATTTTAGCCACGAAATCTCTACGACGTTCGCCGCTGATAGTGATAAAATCGCCGCACTAGAATTACTGAGAAACCCTATGTTTATCCATCATGTTAACGGCATCGACTGGCTGGTGATCACCGCTTTTGAAGAACTGAAAACGATGTTTATCGAAGATGCAGGGGCGATCCCGTCTTGCTTCTCTAGCACCAGCGAATTGAGCCTGATTGATCAAGCCAAGCGCAGTTATGGATATTTGCCGACACTTAGCGGCGTAATCACCGATGTCGGCACATTTCAAAGCAAGAATAACGAAGAAGATTTAGAA
>NZ_AFWF01000290.1 GCF_000222605.1 Vibrio ichthyoenteri ATCC 700023
TAATGCTACGTTTGTATATAGCATTCAATCTCTTATAAAGAAGTATTTGACGTATGAGCGATTGATATCGATGGTCAATTTAGAGCTGGTAGGGTGTAGGAAAAGCAATATTGAAGAAAAGAGCAATGTGCTTAGGTTGATAGGTGTCCAGCAGCGCAGCCGACTCCTAAAGCCCAAGATGTTTCAAGTAATGAACTAAAGAAAATGTGAGTACGAACTATAAATGTCTGTTCCATAGGAACCTCCTGATTTTTGCTTGCAGTGATTGTTGAAGTCAACTGGATACTAACGTAACGTAAAAATACAAAAATTAGAGCTATGGAGCCAACAAACGCCCAAGGAATCGAACCTTGACCTATCTTCCCAATCAGCCTAAGCACACTGATTTAAATTGATTATATCAAACAATTAGAGAAAAGAGAGCTGTAAGTTTTTATTCATGGCATTCCACTAACAAGTAATTGAAAACATTAAATTTACCTCTCTTTATTGTAATATGTGAAACAAGTAGTTTATTGACATATGTTGATCAGAGCTAGGCCACCCAGTGAGGTTTCCCGATATTTTTTATTCATATCTTTGCCCGTTTGATACATGGTCTCAATTACCTTATCCAGAGAAATAATACATTTGCTGGTGCGTTTTAAGGCCATACGCGAGGCATTAATAGCTTTTATTGCCCCCATTGCATTTCGCTCAATACACGGCACTTGAACTAAGCCGCCGATCGGGTCGCAAGTCATGCCTAGTGAGTGCTCCATCGCGATCTCCGCTGCGATACAAATTTGTTCATTACTGCCGCCACGTAATGATGTAATGCCCGCTGCAGCCATGGAAGAAGATACGCCGATTTCACCTTGGCAGCCCACCTCGGCACCCGAGATAGAGGCATTGGTTTTGTATAAAATACCAATCGCCCCCGCGACAGCAAGGAAGTCCTTGATCTGTTTAGTATCGAGTGGACGAATAAACTCATGGTAATACATGAGCACTGCCGGTATAACGCCAGCGGCGCCGTTGGTTGGTGATGTTACCACTTGGCCTCCGGCTGCGTTTTCTTCGCTCACGGCAAAGGCGAACAAATTGATCCAATCCATCACGGCCATTGGGTCATGTTCAAATTCTTGGTTCGCCAGCAATGTTTTATGCAGGTTAGGTGCACGGCGTGTGACATTAAGGCCGCCCTCCAATGTGCCCTCGGTTACAAATCCCCGGTTCATACACAGTGACATCACTTTCCAGATTTGCTCAGCTTTGCTATCAATTTCGTCCATGGGTTGAAAATACACTTCATTTTTCAGCACCATGCCAGCGAGGCTTAAACCAAGCTTATCGGCTTTATTTAGCATCTCATCGGCGCTATTAAATGGAAATGGCACGGCAACATCAGATTCTTGAACACCATGTAATAGCTCTTGTTCGGTCGCGATGAAGCCGCCCCCAATGGAGTAATAGGTTTGATTGAGCATCGATGTACCCGCCGCATCAAAAGCAGTAATAGACATCCCATTTTCATGTAGAGGCAGGTTGGTAGTATGAAAAATTAAATCGCGACGATAGTGAAAGGCGATCTCTTGTTGGCACGGGAGTGGTAGCCGATGTTGCTCAATGCACTCTTGCAGTGCATTTCTCGCACTCGTGACCTTGAGAGTATCGGGCTTATTGCCCATCAGGCCGAGAATCACCGCTCGGTCGGTGTGATGGCCTTTACCGGTCAGCGATAGTGAACCAAACAGATCGATTTGAATACGCGCGATAGCTTGATTGGGTTGTGAATCTAACCACCGTTGTAGCCGTTGAGTAAAATCAAAGCCGGCCAACATTGGGCCATTGGTATGAGAGCTAGAAGGGCCCACGCCAATTTTAAAAATATCAAAGATCGACAACATCGCAACCATCCTTTGCAATAGGCAAAACTACAGGCACACTACCAACTATAGTAATAAAATGAGAGTCGAGCTGTGACCAATACGGGAATCGTTACAATGCCTTCTGGCAACGTGAAGCACGTCATTTTAGTTTTGGGTAAAAGACTATTGGATAACCAGTTAACCGCGGAAGGCTGTTCACGGGTTGATGCATTACCTGCGTATTTAGCGCCAATGGATCTATCACACACCGCACTCATTTTTTGTGGAGGTCAACTTGCGGGACAAACCAAGTCAGAAGCGCAGGCGATGGCAGAACGATTTACCGAGCGCTTTTCTGCACTGGCCAATGATTTTCCAAGTGGCTATTGGCTGCTAGAGGATCAATCGACTAATACGGTCGAAAATATTCAGAATGCGGCCAGTAAATTAATTCAAAGTGGGCTGTGCTCAAAGCAGAAAAAGGTCCAAATAAGTTTGGTTTCCAATGGGTATCATATTGAACGAATTATAGAAATTCAAAAATTGATGCCACAGCAAGGCCTATTAACTACCCTGAAGCTGCGTTGCCAAGAGGCTGGGTTAAGCGTCTCGATTTCATTGGATATTGAAGATCATTGCTCGGTGGAATACCCACATCAAGGGGCGTCGGCACTGGCATTTTTGTTGCTGGATGAATTGACCACTTATCGCGTGTATTTGGAAGGGGTATTGGCTCAAGTGTTTAGCTTGCCGTTAAGTCAGGTGAGGGGGCAACCCTATCAAGTGGCGACTCGCGCCATTAGGCATTTACTTACCTTAGACAGCACGCTGGATTATCGTGATGAGCTGGCTCGATTATCGGCGATCATTGCAGCCTCGGAGCCGAATTGTTCACAGGTCTTATTAGAGCGTTTATATGTGGAGTTCAATACCATACTCACTCAATTAAATCGTCGATTTGATCCGGAAAGTGAGTATGGTTTATCGTCGCACGCTTATTGCTCAGAGGCTGAGTCTGATTGACGATGGTTTTGTTTGTAGTATTCCCATTGTTCTACTTTTTCACCATTATTGAGCACACAGAAAGTCGTACGCTGCCCATCTAACGTCATCATTTCTAATTCACCGCCAGTTTCGACACAATAGACAGAGGCGGGATTGCTCGCGGTTTGATACTCGGTCGTTTTATAGGGATTATCTTCTGCAGCGCAGCCGACGAGACCAAGGGCCGTAGAGAGCCCTATGATGGTAAACAGTATAGGCGTTCTGATCATTATTTATCTCCACTTTATCATTTGCTTAACGGGCGAATCGTGTTTCACCAAAGTTTCGCTAAAGGATAGTCGAGAATTCTAACCCACGCTTAAATAGGCATTACTCGGTTGCGGCCAAGTTGTTTGGCTTCGTACAACAGTTTGTCCGTGCGTTCGATAAGATCTTCAGCCTGCTCGCCTTCTAGGCGTTCGGTGACGCCAAACGAAGCGGTAATGTTACCCACTTGCTTGCCACTACGGCGATCTTTAATTGAGAGCTTTTCCACGGCTCGGCGCAGGCTCTCGGCAAATTGTCGAGCCACGCGTAAGTTGCGATTAGGTACCACTAGAGCGAATTCTTCCCCCCCAAAACGATAGGCGGTAATTCCGTCACGGCAGCTGCTTTGCAAACGTCGAGCAAGGCCACGAATGACCGTATCACCAAACAGGTGACCATAGGTGTCGTTGTAATGCTTAAAGTGGTCGATATCCGCCAATATCAAGCAGAAGTTTTGCTCACTGCGGCAAAGGGTATGAATATCGTTGTCAAATGAACGACGGTTGTACAGGCCAGACAGGCTGTCGAAAAGGGCGTCTCTTTGTACTTCAGCCAGTTGATTTTTTAAGCGGCTAATTTCATGGCCAGCGGTAGACAGTTGGTTAGAAAGGAAGCTGGTTGAATGGCGAATATCTCGAGATTCAGAGACCAGTTGACGAATGACAGCCATCACTTCATCAATCGACATACTTTCGTCTTCAACTCGCTCAAGATTGCGGAAGCTCTTATCGATCATGTCCGAAAATTGAGAGGTGTCGCTAAGGGTATCGTTCATTGAACTCGCCACTTCATTGACCAGTATTTCAATGTTAGCGCGCAAATCACTTAATTTGGTTTCACTGCGAGTCGCAACGTGGCGATGATAGAGTTGATCGCCAGCGGCGGGGGGGCATATCCCGAAGCTTTCGATGACGGTTTCTAATTCATGGTTGAGTTTTGGAATAGCATTATCGACGTACGTATACCACAAGGCGTAATTAGACGGCGTTGCAGCAACGTGATTTTTCATCATGAGTGGGACAGCTTTTTTTAAGTTCGCCGTCGACTTTTTGAATTCGTCTTCTGTCATCTTCTGGGGTAATTCTTCTTAAAACTCTTGTACTTATATTACTTAAAATACCCCTGAGTTTGGATCTTTTTACTCACGGTTTAGTAACTAATTCGTAAATATGGTTCAAAAGTTTATATTTATATATAGGCAAAAGGTAAACAATCGTAACGCCTAGGTATAGTCTCTTGTCACATTTAGACAAAAATTTGTGATAGCTTGCGCTCTAATGGCTGCAATATGTCTACTGATTAGTCAGTAAGTTGGCTGCTGCTCTGACTCAGTTGCGCAGCTCCGCGTAACATTGCTTTGATCAAATCGCCCGCGTTGAACTTTTCTAGCGCCTCATGAGCACCAACTTGTTGAGCACGATTGACACAAATCTCACTGGATAACGACGTATGCAAAATGATGTACGCATGGCGTAATTCAGGATCGCTTTGTGTCTCAAACGCCAGTTCATAACCATCCAGTCCCGGCATTTCAATATCGCTAACCAGCAAGTCAATTGCTCGTCCTTGGCTCACCGCGGCACGCATTGAAGCGAGAGCTTCCGCCCCATTGGTACGGATTTGATAAGGGATATTAATGCTATCCAGTGCATCTGCGAGTTGTTTACGCGCAATGCTGGAGTCATCAACCAATAAGATATTGAGCGCTTTGAGCCTTTCCCGTTCAACATCGGTCAAAATTGGGATTCGAGCCGATTCCGATGGAGGGTAGATTTTCGAGAGCAGCAATTCCACATCCAGCATTTGTACAATCTTATCGTCATAGCGAGTAATGCCTGTGACAAAGACATTATTGCCTGCAGTGGGTGGCGACGGCTCTATATTACGCCAGTCACAATCGATGATTTTTTCAATACTACGCACCATAAACGCAACAACGGTACGCAGGCAGTCAGTTACGATCAAATAACAAGAGGAATACTCTTCAGGCTGAATGG
Source organism: Vibrio ichthyoenteri ATCC 700023 (assembly GCF_000222605.1). Taxonomy (GTDB): domain Bacteria; phylum Pseudomonadota; class Gammaproteobacteria; order Enterobacterales; family Vibrionaceae; genus Vibrio; species Vibrio ichthyoenteri. The sequence goes on from NZ_AFWF01000290.1 coordinate 5,159, forward strand.
CTCTAAAGCCGATTGCCGCGGGCATATCGATCACGGGAACGTTGAGATCACGAATGGTTACGGTGCCAATCACATGGTGATGAGAGTATGGAATCTGAGTTGTTTTCGCGTAAGGAACGATTTCTCGTACCTTCAATGTCCCAATGGCGAACATTTGCTTGCTGGCCGTTAAGGTAAACATAAGCATGCCTTGTGATTGATTCGCTTTGCTTTTTTTTGCCATTGGTGACTCTCAAACTGAATAGACAATACACTGCATGGTAACCCAAATGATGATCGGTTCAATGCACAAGATCAGAGATTGAAGGAATAAGATGTTGGGACTGTGACAATGGTACAAAGGTATGATGAAGATCTCATAATTTTTGGTACAATTGTTCTCATAACGGTAATGATAAACAAAGAGGCACAACCATGGCCAATACAGCCGCGGCTCTACACATTTTAGTAAAGCACAAAGAACAAGCAGAAGACATCATCAAGCAGTTGAAGAAAGGCGCTAAATTTCAAGCGTTGGCAAAAAAATATTCAAGCTGCCCGTCAAGTAAGAATGGCGGTGATTTGGGTGAGTTTCGCAAGGGCCAAATGGTACCGCAGTTCGATAAAGTCTGTTTCAGTGGCGAAACCTTGGTTCCACATTTAGTGAAGACAAAATTCGGCTGGCACGTTGTCAAAGTGCTTTACCGCACCTAACGGCTGTCATCATGATTGCTGATGTAAAAAAGCCCCTTTTAAGCTAACGCCGATCAGCTAAGTAAATGATCAGTTGCACGAGCTGATGGATGGTTAAAGTACCCTCAAGCATTTATGTTTGAGGGTATTTTTTTATGTTGGAATACTGGCTCGATGTTGATGACTTTGCTTCGTCTTAATCACTTGAGTTCGCGAGAGTGGGGCTATGTTAAATCACGGCGGAACGAAAAACGGCCCCAATCAAGGGTCGTTCGTTCTCCAAAGGGGCTTTTTTAATGTAAATGTCACCGTTCATGTATCGTTCTTGCCGCTGGTGTTTTCCACGATGATTACGTTTGATGAGGATGCAACAATAGTCCTTTTTTGGACCCAATGATGATGAGAGCTGGAATGGTTAACCATAACTGAAGCGAGATGAGATCCGGAGAAAGTAGCCCCAAACTCTGAATTCCGATCGCTATGATGCCGCTCCCACTTAACTGAATTAATCCTAGCATCGCGGCTGCGGTTCCTACTTGATCGGGAAAGGGCGCTAGCGCTTTGGTTGCCGATGTACCGAGTACGAACGCAAAGCCAATGGATGCGACAAAGATGGGTAACATGAATCCCCAAGCCGTGTGGCTTTGACCTAATGTTTGCATTAAACCGCCAGCGGTAATCAGCAAGATTAAGCCTGATTGCAAAACTCTTCGACTACTCAGTTTTGACATCAATTTAGGTGCGATTACGCAAGCCAATATATTGATGACGGCGTTGGCTGCGAACCAAAGGGTAAATTCTGTCGTATCGATCCCGATATTGGATATTAACCAAATCGGCGCAGAGGTAATGTAAGCGAGGATCGCGCTGATTGTGAGTGCACAAAGTGTGGCATGAAAGAGGAATGTCGGCACTTTTAGAATCGACATGTAGCGTTTAACACTAATCAACGCTTCGTTCGTTTTTCTTTTTTCAGTTTGCGTTTCGCGAATAAAACTCAAGATAGCCAGACCGACGAGAAAGGAGAACAAAGCGAGAAAACCGAAGTTGGAGCGCCACCCATAGTGCATTGTTAGCCAGTACCCTAAGGTTGGCGCTAAAGCTGGAACGCAAGCAATTGCCCCATTGAGATAGCTGATCACCCGATTACTTTTTTCATGATCAAAGTTGTCCTTAACCAAAGTAAAGGCGATCACCGTGGTTGCGCTAGCTCCAAAGCCTTGCATTAATCGGGCAACTAAAAACATCTCGATACTTGATGAGAGATAAGCCGCGATAGAACTGATAACGTAAATTGAGATCCCTAAATATGCGACAGGTTTTCGGCCATATTTATCAGCCATGGGACCGGCAAGAAGCTGGCCGATGCCAAGAGAGATCATAAACAAAGTGATCGAATCTTGTAGCTGAGCAACATCAACATTAAATGATGTTGATATGGCATTAAACGCCGGTAAATAGATATCAATGGCGAGTGGGCTGAGTATGATTAACGCCATCGCAATTGCGGCGACGATGTTTGATTGGAATCGATTGGTGTTCATTTTTGCCTAACTGTAAGTAGCGGCTCTCACTCAGTGATTATGATGACTCGCATAGCGATGTTGTTATCACATATACTGCTTCTCTGTGAGGAAATCCGTTGTTTTTTATTGAGATAGGCGAATATATCTAATCTCTTTATGGCGATGACATGACAATTGTCTGGTCAAAAAACATAAAGGTGAACGTAGGAACTTTTGGGTAAGAACTCGATATGGATAAAATGAATCTCTTGCAACAGGGCTACGAAATTGTGCGTCGTTTCATCGAGACAGAACCCTTTCGAACCTTAAGCGTCGGCAAGGGCGACTATATACTTAAGCAGCACCAAGTGGTGAATGAAATCTATTGGGCAAGCCCAGCTCATTTTGCCATTTTGCACACAGCCAAAAATGGTAAACGACTTAGCTTGGGGGATTACTCTTTAGAGGACAATTTATTTGGTGAGTTTGAGTATTTTTCGGGAGAGTTAAGTCCATTCGATATGATTGCAACGACGAAACTCGAACTGATTGCGATTCCAAAACAGAAATTTACCCAACTATTATTGAACGAAGGTCTGGTTGCTTTTTGGCTGAATCATCGTATTTCAAGTATCTACCAGCATACGATGAATATCGCGCTTGAACGCTCTTTGTATCCTCTTAAGTTTAATATTATCAAAGATATGGTTACTCGACACACGCTACCAGAGCAGTCAATTAACCATGGTTACATGTACCAGGAAGCCGAGCGATTTGGTTGTACAGAGCGAGCCTATTCCCGCATTATTCGTGAACTTATCGTTGAAGGGTTGATAACCAAATCCGATGATAAATCGACGCTTATCCCAGTCGATATAAACCATCTACAGCGTTATATTGAAAAGTATCAGCGATAGGCGGTGAAGCCATTCCTGCCATCTATTTCTGGTCCGCTCTGCAGTAACAATGTGGCCCCCTTGGTGCGGAGTGCTGAAGAGGAGTTGTGCTCTTGCCTACTTAGGTGATTAAGGAAGAATTTAGGTGACTAAGCAAGAATTGAAGCGTGTTAAGTTGGTCGCTTTACTGATGATTACTAAGTGCCGACCAGTTTAAAACTGTAATCGCTCGGCGCTTAGCCAGCACACCTAGTTATGTAGAATTTGCACAATTTCCAAGTAATCTAGTCTTCAACAAGCCAATCTAGATATCATCTAGAGGTTAACGCCCCTAAATAGGGGCGTGTTTGTATCCATTATCGACCAAGCTAAAGCAAACTTTCCGCGAGTGATTTAAGATTGAGCAGTGTAAAAACACGCTTCGCCTTCTGGGCGGGTTTTAAAGCGACGATGTAGCCACATATATTGGCTTGGCGCTGCCATGATAGAGGTCTCAACGGCTTTATTAATAAATACGGCCGCAGCGGTTTCATCATCGTTAGGGAAACCTTCTAGCGGAGTATGAATGGTCAAGATGTAGTGATCGTTTTCATCACGTACCATCGTAAATGGAACAATAGCGCAATCAGATGCGTTCACTAATAGACTGGTACCTGTGGTCGTACAAGCATTCTCTACCGCAAAAAGCGGAGCGAAAGTTGAACGGCGACGGCCATAATCATGATCCGGAGCATACCAAACACGTTCAGCGGTTTTTAGCGCATGAATCATGCCTTTTACATCTTTACGGTCAATCAAGGTGCGGTTTGAACGTGAACGACCATGGTATTGGAAGTGATCAAAACATGGGTTGTTGTTCGGACGATAAACACCCATACCAGACATGTGAATACCAAATGCCCGTGCGCCAAGCTCAAGGTTCATCGAATGAACTGCCAGCATCAAGGCGCCTTTCCCTTGTTTTTCTAGCTCGACCAGTTTTTCAATACCAACGATGGTCACATGCTTATTGACACGTTTATCCGGCCAAAACCAGGCCATCGCAGTTTCAAACAGAGCGATGCCCGTGTTTTCTACATTCTGTTCGATGAGGCGTGTTTTTTCTTCGTCACTCATGTTTGGGAAACATAAATCAAGATTGCGACGAATTGTATGAGTGCGCTTTTTCATGCGCTTTAGCGCAAAGCGGCCAATCCCTTTACCTAGACTCAGTTGTAGCTTAAATGGCAACGTACTCAGTAGGAACATAAACGCGACCAATAGAAGCGTTCCCCAGTAACGAGGGTGGAGAAATTTTAGCTGGAACGATCGTGTCGTGTTTTGCATTAATTGTTCGTCATATTTTGAAGGTGGCGCAGTCTATATCGAAGGCGATGATTACACAAACGAAAATTGCCACTTGTGGAAGCGATGAAATAACCTTGATATCGCTGTGATAAAATTAAGGTTGTTCTGCGTAAAAGGCTGCGATGTCTTTAAGATCTTGCTCATTTAAGTTACGCAGCTGCGCCCCCATCATTTGCGCCATACCACCGGTGCGTTTACCTTGCTGATAATCCAACATCGATTGATAAAGATAGGCGGCATTTTGTCCATTAAGATTGGGATAACTTGGGTTGCTAGCTTTACCCGTTTGTCCGTGGCAGAAAACGCAACTTGGCGATTTGATTTTACCCAGTTTGGCATCACCAAAAGGTTCGGCATATGCCGATTGGGCGATGGAGAGGGGAGCGAGAAAAGATAAAGAGAACAGAACGATTTTTTTCATATTGTTATAGGGTCGCGCAGATTAGAAGTCATTAAAATAATAGAGCTTCCCCCTTCGGAGAAGCTCGGTTGTTAGGCATTACGAGTCATGCAGTCGAGTTATCAATTACTTAGTGCGTAAGGAATTATGATCCGACCGCTTAGATTGCCGCGGCTATTTTCACCAAGACAGTTTCGATATCTTGTGCTGAGATATCTTTATGGGTCACAAAGCGCAGTGGATTACTCGGTGAAATCGTAATACCGTCTTGCGCTAGTTTTTCTGCCAATGCTTTCACATCAATGGTTTCATCGAGCTTGGTAAAGACAATATTGGTATGAATAAACTCAGGATTTACTGAGAACCCACGGATTTGGTTCAGTCCTTGCGCTAAGCGCTTAGCGTTCGCATGGTCTTGTTTCAGCTGTGGTACTTGTTCTGTTAAGGCCAATTTGCCCGCGGCGGCTAAGATGCCCGCTTGACGCATACCGCCACCGACCATCTTTCTTAAACGGCGTGCTTTGGCTATAAATTCATGGCTTCCTAGTAAAAGCGAGCCTATTGGCGCAGCCAGTCCTTTTGAGAGACAGATGGTCATCGAATCAAAGTATTGAGCGATCTCTTTGACATCAATATCTAAAGCTACGGCCGCATTGTAGACGCGCGCGCCATCGAGATGCAGAGCAAGCCCATTCTGGTTGACAAATTCACGCGCTTGCGCCAAGTACTCAAGAGGCAATACTTTACCATTGATGGTGTTTTCAAGACTCAATAGACGCGTGCGAGCAAAATGGCTGTCATCGGGTTTTATCGCGGCTTGCAGCTTGGCAAAATCAAGCGTGCCATCAGGATTATTCTCAATTGGTTGAGGCTGAATCGAGCCTAAGACTGCCGCGCCACCTGCTTCATAACGATAGTTGTGGGCTTGTTGACCGCATAGGTACTCATCACCACGACCACAGTGCGCCATTAAACCTAATAAATTGGCTTGTGTGCCGGAGGTGGTAAATAAAGCCGCTTCAAAGCCGTGTCGCTCTGCTGCCCACTGTTCTAATTCATTTACGGTCGGGTCGTCGCCGTATACGTCGTCACCGACGAGAGCATTAGCCATGGCTTGACGCATTGCTTGCGTCGGTTTAGTTACGGTGTCTGAACGAAAATCCATGAGTGCTCCTAATTAAATTGCTACGAACGAGCAACGACTCGCTACGAGAGGTATCCGCATAACTTTGCCTTTGACAAGCAGGCAATGCTTTTTGTATCCGTGATTTCACCATTAATGATCATTTGCTCTACTTGGGCAAGCGGTAAGTGAATCACTTCAATGACTTCATCATCATCACACTGATATCGGGAAGTTTTGTGTAATTGTTTGGCGACGAAAAGATACTGTATTTCATCGCAAAAACCGGCCAGTGGTGTTACTTGCCCTAGAGGGTGAAGTTCATTGGTGCTGTAGCCGGTTTCTTCTTCAAGTTCTCGGCTGGCACATTGTTCAATGGGTTCATTATTCTCTAGCGTGCCTGCTGGTAACTCAATCAGCCATTTCTTGAGTGAAGGACGGTATTGATTGATCAGCACAATATCACCGTTATCTGCGATGGGCAGAATGACCGCAGCGCCCGGGTGGGCAATGGTAGTGTGAGTGATTTGCTGACCATTTGGTAATTCGACGCGTTCTTCAACCAGTGAAATACGTTTCCATGTATGGATCACATTGTGATAACTCGGTTGCTTCATGATATTGGTCGGCTCTAATGATATTGACGCTACCTTAGCGATTTCTACTGAGGATTAAAAGGTGTTGAATTCTAATAGGTTGAGAATCGAGCATTAAGTAAAGTGATGCGCATCTCAATTGTGCAAACATTGATTGCATTCCTTTTCCGCAAAAGTGGTTCTGTTATAAATATTTGCTCTATTCTTTAAATGTATATGTAACAATTTAATAACAATTGATTACATTTAAGGAGATCATACCGAACGGCTAAGGAGCAAAACGTTGATAAACACGTCCCGAGTGAGCCACTCCAGTAAGGCTTTGCTGTCTGAGCGTATCAATAAGTTAGCCAAAGCGCTTTCTGATGGCGTGTACGAACGTGAAGATACCATTAAAATGTGTCTATTGGCGGCGCTTGCCGGAGAGAGCGTGTTTTTGTTAGGCCCTCCGGGTATTGCAAAAAGTTTGATCGCGAAACGCTTAATTCAAGCGTTTGATAACTCTTCTTATTTTGAATACTTAATGACACGTTTTTCCACACCTGAAGAGGTGTTTGGCCCCCTTAGTATTCAAGAATTGAAAGATCATGGTCGTTATCATCGTTTAACTCAAGGTTATTTACCCACCGCTCAAGTGGTTTTCCTTGATGAAATCTGGAAGGCTGGCCCCGCAATTCTTAATACGCTGCTTACCGTCGTGAACGAGAAAACCTTTAAAAATGGTAGCGATATTGAACGTGTACCGATGCGGTTGCTTGTCTCTGCGTCCAATGAATTACCTGATCAAGACAGTGGTCTAGAAGCCCTTTATGACCGTATGCTGGTTCGTATCTTTGTCAATCGAATCCAAAATAAGCAGAATTTTAAATCCATGTTGACGGTAGGGACTGCGCAAGAAGCGCAAATACCGGCTGGGCTAGCCATCACTGATTTGGAATATCATCAATGGCAGCAAGAGTTAGATCAGTTAACGCTGAGCGACGATGTATTTGAAAAACTCTACCAGCTTAAATCACTACTGGAACAAAAGGCTGAGGAGGTCGGGGCTGAATTTGCGCAGTCAGATATGTACGTCTCTGATCGTCGCTGGAAAAAAGCGGTTAAATTACTCAAAGCCAGTGCTTATTTTAATGGTCGTGACACCATCAATCCGCTCGACCTTTTATTGTTACAAGATTGCTTGTGGAATACCCCTGAGTCATTGGAAATCGTTCAACAGGTCATGAATGAATTCGCGCTTAACCATGCTTTTGATCAGCAAGAAGTGGAACAACAATTGAGTTTGTGTTGTGAAGAATTGGCTGATGTTCAAGAGGAATTGGAAGCGGAGTTTGCGATGTTGGTATCGCTTGAATCCACAACAGGCTTGATCAAAAAACAAGTACACCATTACGATGTGAGCAATGCCAAGGCGTATAAGGTTGGCAATGCACAAGATCTGGTCAAGCTCGTGTTATTACAAAGTAATATGTCGGTATCTGAAAGCGAGAAAGGTGATAGCCGGTGGATTTACGTGCCGAAACACGAGTTGGAACGAGTCGTAAAAGAAGGCAGCGGCAATGTTTATGGCTACGTCAATCAAAATACCAATTTGTGCTTGTTGCGCTTTGATTTGGATGCGGCAAACAACTTAGTGGTTAAAGACATTGCTAACCGTGCTGTGCTGGTGGCACTGGTGACCAAAAAAGGACTTAATGACTCTCTCTACCAAGAGTGGTTGACCAAGTCGCAACAAGCTGTGGCACAACTGGAGCATGCTGAGCATCATTTGCGTCAAGTGAAATCAAACTTTCATGGCGCACTTCCACACGGTTTTATTCACCCAGAATTACCCATTGCGATGGAAGCAGGGCTGCAAACCCTGCAGCACAAGCTTGAATCGACCAAAGCGGAGTGTGAGCGTACCGTTTTCCGATTTAAGAATCTTGATCAATTCTTCGCATAGGAGGTGACATGTTAGGCGCTGATGGACTCAACCTCGCATTGATGATTGCCGATTCTGGCATTGTTGACTCTGCTGTAAACGATTTGATGGCTCGCTCTCAAGTGATGGCGATGGCTGAAAATCGCGGAATTAAGTCTTCAGTTAAAACCCATTTACTTAAATGGCGTGGAAACGTAAAAAAACGCATTACCAAGGTGTGTGAAACCGAACGTTTCCAGCAAGAATTAGCCTTATACCAAGAAGTCATTCATTGGGATGAGGCGACATTCTTTCGCCAAATTCCCGACGTCGTCAAGCAGCTTGAATGGCATAGCGCTTTTTATTTACAAGCCCGTCGGCTACTTGAAAAAAACAAAGGGTTATCCAACCCGATGTTTCCTCATTACTTCTGTGACCAATGGTATCAAAGCCTCTATGACGCGATTCGCCAAGCGCAGTTAACTGAGCTGGAAGTGAATAAAGAGAAAGTCCTGAAAGATCTTTATCAGCGGATGGAAACCATGAAAAACATGGATAAGGTTACGCAGGAAGGGGATGAAAGCAGTGTTGGTCGTTTATGGGATATGGCATCCGCAAAATTGAGTAAAAGCGATCTGACGGTGATGAAGCGCCACGCCGAGTTTTTACATAAGCACCATGGGTTGCAAGAGATTGCGGAGCAGTTAGGACGTATGGCAAGTGATGTTAATGATCCAAGCTTGCAACGTAAGCCTAAAGAAGAACTGCAAGTGGTTGAAGAGTTAAGTGACGAAGCCACCGATGATATTGTCGGCGTGCATGAAAGTGATGACCTTAACAAATTGTTGCCCAATGAAACGCTATTTCTCGCCTATCCGGAGCTGGAAGTCATTTTCTATAAACACTTGGTGGATAAGCGGCTGATGAACTACAAAACTCGGGGTAAATCACGTACCTTGAGAAAAGTTCGTGCTCATACGCCTGACAACAGCAAAGCCGATATTGATAAAGGCCCGTTTGTCGTTTGTATTGACTCCTCCGGTTCAATGAGTGGTTTCCCTGAGCAATGTGCGAAAGCAATGGCTTACGCACTGATGCAAATTGCACTAGCTGAAGATCGAGAATGCTATGTCATGCTGTTCTCAACACAAGTGATCACTTATGAGTTAACCAAGCAAGATGGTTTGCGTGAAGCGAGTGATTTTTTGAGTTATAGCTTCCATGGCGGTACGGATTTAGAACCGGTGATCGAGAAAACTGTTTCGTTGATGCAAGGTGACAAATACCGCAATGCAGATATGGTAGTGATTTCCGATTTTATCGCCCCGGTGCCGGTAGCTGAAACGCAGCAACAAGTGCTTAGTTTGAAAGCCTGTTCAAATCGCTTCCATGCGATAAGCTTGTCTAAATATGGCAACCCACAACTACTTGGCATGTTTGATCATAACTGGGCTTATCACCCTAATCTGGTCGGACGTTTAATGCGTAAGTGGTGAATCTTATCCATCGTTTAACCTGTTTTTATTACCGTCATGTATGTGCGTGAGTCTTGCGCTGTCTTCGCTGCATGACTATTTGCGGCAGTAACGACATCACAATCATGCCTGCCATCAAACTGTATTGAAATGAACTAAATTGCTCACCTAACAGCAATAAACCAAAAACGATGCCGGCGATAGGGTTGGCAATGCCGCCGAAGGTAAATTCCACCACCGTCATGCGTTGTAATAACCAAACATATAAACCGTAGCCAAATGCGGTATTGAGTAAAATTACCCACACCAGTCCAAGCATGTTGTCTAGATTGATTTGGCCTATTGCGGTTAAGTATGGCAGAGGTTCAACCACCCCATGCACGGTTGCAACTAAACTCAGTAAACCACCCCCCAAAATTAACTGCCAAGTCAGTACTTGCCACCAATGCATACTTGTCCCTAGCGATTTGGTGATATCACTGCCGATCACAATACAGATCACCGCTGCTAACATTGCCAATAAACCGATAGGGTTTAAGGAGATCTCACTGGGATCAAACAACAACCAAGCTAAGAGGATCAGTAGTGCACCACAGATGGCCTGAATGGCGGCAGGAGTTCTGCCTCGAAATAGCCAGTGATAGAGCATGGCAAATACCGGTACCGACATCATCCCGACACCTGAAATAGCCGAAGGAAGAGTTAAAGCCATTACGAAAATTAGGCTAAAAAACAAGGCGATGTTAATGGTGCCCAGTAACGCCAGTTGGCGCCATTGTTTACCGTGTGGAAACATCGGTTTAATGGCCAATAATAGTAAACCGGCGGGTAAGGCACGTAATGCGCCCAATAAAACAGGTGGCCAATCAGGCAGAGAATATTGGGTTACGGCATAGGTAGATCCCCAAAAAAAAGCTGGGATCATCGCAAGAAAGACGTTCATGATTACTTATCTTTACATAAAGATATTAAGATGAGAATTTACGGTGTTATGCTACCAATGTAAAGTATCTTTACGTTAAGGTAAATATTCAACTTGCTAGATGATTGTGATTAACGCGCCATCATCAGTGATGATTTTCTCGCGTGAATTTGAGTGAAATAAGAACCGGCTATGAACGATTCATCAAATACGGACCCAGTTGAAAGGGCCATTAATCAGTGGGCAATAGAAAAACCACAATTAGAAACGGAACCAATGGCGATCATTGGCCGCATGCTACTGCTAAGTAAGCATCTGGAAGCTCAAATTAGTCGATTGCATAAACAGCATGGCCTCAAGCTTGGTGAATTTGACGTGTTGGCGTCGCTGCTGCGTAGTGGAGAACCTTATGCATTGACACCAAGCGCATTGCTGGAGGCGTTAATGCTGACCTCTGGCGCAATGACGAATCGGCTCGATAGGCTAGCGACAAAAGGACTGATTGTTAGATTGAGTAATCCACAAGATCGCCGCAGTGTGACGGTGCAATTGAGTGAAAGCGGTTACGACCTGATGACTCTTCTCATTGAGCAACATGTCACGCTGCAAAAAGAACTCATCGCAGGTATTAGCCAAAACGAACGTGGCCAATTAAACGCGACGCTGACACAATGGCTAACACAGTTTAAATAGCAACGGCCTTAGTTTAGCCATCGATGCGGTGATTGATTTGAAAAGGGGACACGAATGACAAACAAAGAACTGGCAATATTTCTCGATTCGCTCCAATGCGCGCAGGCTGATTACCCATTTGGCCCTGATGCATTAGTTTATAAAGTGAAAGGGAAGATGTTTGCGATATTGGCAAAGCGGGAAGGGCGCGAATACGTCACTGTAAAAGTACAACCAGAGGATGGGGAAGTGCTTGCTTCTCAATTTAGCGATATCACCCCTGGCTATCACACCAACAAGCGACACTGGATCACGGTTTATTATCCGGGTGATGTGGAAGATGGCATGGTAGAAGATTTGTGCGAACGATCGTACGCGCTGGTGGTAAAGGGGCTGAAAAAACTAGAACGTGTTGCTCTGGGTTTTGATTAGCGGGTGAAATTCCCATGCGTCAGCATTATAAAATTTGTCCAATTTGATCGAATAGTCACCCAATCGCTTTTATATTCGGCAAACAAACATAGATTTAATATTTTTGTTTGACTCTGATCGCGGAATCCGTAAAGTATGCAGCGAACGCAGCGGTGGGTAACTCAAGCGTTTCATTAAGGCGCCTTGGCAGAGTGGCTATGCAGCGGATTGCAAATCCGTGGACCTCGGTTCGACTCCGGGAGGCGCCTCCATTTTCTCTTGAAGAAAATCTGTGATAC
>NZ_AFWF01000289.1 GCF_000222605.1 Vibrio ichthyoenteri ATCC 700023
TATAGAAGCCTTACTCAAACAAGAAACGCGCAATGTCACCAAAATGAAAGGGCTGGAAGATTCAGCCCTTTTGTTTACGGCAAGAAAACTCGCTGAACTGATAAAAAGCCGGCTAACTAAAAACTCAATCCCAACCTCAGACACCAACACGTTTGCCCAAGTATTTACTGACAGTATGGTGCTTGCCTGGTTATATGGCCAAAAGCACATCATTGATACGACAAAGACAAACATCAACCTATCAAGCGACGATGTGATGGTGGAGTTTTCTGAAGCCATTGACCATCTCAAAAGCCAAGTACCGCTGGATAACAAAACCTACCAACAACTTGAAGCGAGCTTAAAGTTGCGCGCTTTTACGATTGCTTCAGTGATGGGTGAAGAGAGCATGCAGCGAGTTAAGCGTTATTACACCGACGCTCTGGCGCAAGGGCAAAGTAAATCTGAAGTGATGCAAAACATTGATGGCTTACTTGAGCGCGCAGGTATCACCGAAAGCAATCCTTATTACTTAGAGCTTCATTATCGCAACAACATGATGAGTGCCTATAACACGGGCCGCTGGACTCAGGTGGAGCATAATGATGTGGTTGAGTACCTAATGTACTCGTCGGTTCTGGACGATGGTACGACCGAGCTTTGTAAGCATCTCAACAATACCGTCAAACCCAAAGGTGATTCGTTTTGGGAGAAATATTATCCACCCAATCATCATAAATGCCGTGCGATTGTGATGGCCATAGCGAAGGAAATGTTTGATGCGTTATCTCAATCGGACAAAACTCGCTCACAAGCAATCACCAGTGAGTCACTGGCTAAGAACCCGACTTATCAAAAGGAGCACCAATTTAAGAGTAGCCCGACTAAATCGCTCGAGCGCATTCCATCTGGATTAATGCAGAAAGCCAAAGAGTACAAATTAGTAAATGACATTACCGAGCAAACGTTCAAGCAAAGTAAAAGCCTAATTCAAAACACCTTCACCGCCGCTCAAGCGAAGAGACTCACTGATAGCCAGGTTAAGCAGGTCGTCAGCAAAAACAATAACCTCAAAGGTAAAGAAGAGCAGATCGCGAATCTAGCGAAAACAGATGAGGCGTACTATGGCCTTCACCAACTCAGAAATGGTGACGCAATAGCGGTTATCTACCTGGTTTCATGGATAGAGAAAGATCTAGCCAGCGTGACACGTATAGGAGCGTTTGATGAGGTAATTCAGTCTGTTAGGTCCATGAATAAAAAAGAACTAATCTATAAGATGAAAAAAAACATCAGATTGGATTAATTAATAAGCCTTCATTATGAAAGCTTATTAATTATAGTCGGCAGATATACTGCACGGGTTATTGATGTTGCCGATAGTATTTCTTTAAAGTTTTAACCCAAGCATCTAACCCCCTTGCTCGTCGCTTAATCGTTCCACGATGAAGGCCTTTGGCACATTCTTTAAGGAAATCTTCAGCGGAACTCTCATCTAACTCTGTAAGGTTCTTAACTTGCGCCCACTTAATCCAAGCCCAACCAAAGTCACTAGATTCAAATCTATTGGCTAGATACTCGAATTGAGCAGCTTGACTTTCTCTTTGTAAAAGCACTTCACCAGCTGATGTGAGACTCAAGTTTTTATGTAGTAACCCTAAGCATTGCGCTGCATGCGTGTAATATTGAACTTGTCTTTTTGTCGTGAGGCCTTCTAACTGTTCATGTGTTAATTCTGTTCTATTAGCAAGTATTTTTACGACCTCAATTACTCTTCCTAATTTATTTGCTTGCGGAATCTTATTGGAATCAATAATGACTAACGTCATTTTTTGTAACGTCTTTATAACAGGGAGGAGCTTTGCTGCCGATAGAACCAAAGGTTTGTCTAACGATGTAGATGTCTTGGCCTTAAGAGTTAGTTCTAAACGATGAAATTCGACTATATCTAATAGATTTTTTAAACGGTACGGATCTAGCTCAATTCTAGCTAGCTGATCTTCGATTGAGTCAACATCCGACAATAAGCTACCAAGTAATGATATAGCAACATTTGCTCTATCTTTATCACTGGTACCTAATTTTACATCGAACGAACCATAATCAGCTGTTAATGGAAAAAGAGAAGGCTCGTTTCTTGAACCATCTTTCATTAAATCTCTAACAATATCACCAAATGCATCCAAGATAATTGAAATCACTGAATCTGTTGGTGTTTTCTTGTTATTCGTTTCTTTTGCAATCCTTAAATTGAAGTCCCATTTTGATTCCGGAGCTATAAATTGTATTTCCTCTGAATCAAATGAGAAGCACTCGGGAGGTAGATTGACAGCTGTTAAATCATAACAACTTATCGATTCGAATTTAGTCGGTCGATCGTTATAAACAGACATGACTTTTAATCGTTTGGAATTAACAAATGCTTGATGTACCGTGTTTTCCTCACGCAATAACGCATCTAAAGCAGAATGAGTAATTGGTAAGTAGATCCACTTAGTACAGGCACCATTGTCATAATCACCACTCCAGTAAACCAAATAAAGATGTTCTAATTCATCCTTTACGGAGAAACATTTTGGGCCAAAAAAATCATCATAGATTTCAAAGAACCGTAAGCGTCCTAATTCTGTATCATAGGGTAATACTTTCATTATTCTTCCACCTCATGCTTAAAATAGTTATGAGGTTCAGCTCCTATTTGCTTCCATAAAGTAATGTGCCCATCACGTGCAATTTTCCTAGGTATCACACCTAGCTCTGGCACTAATTCACCTAATACAATTTTTTTGAGTCCGAACTGCTCCTTGGCTGGATATTTTGCTTTAATTAGCTTAGCAGCCTCTACTGATACCCAAAATGACACGCCATAAGACAAGAAGCGTTTTCTTTCAGTATTGTATGGATAATCTGGTTTTTCATCTCGATGACGTTTAAAGTCATCGTCATTAGGTGGGGTACAATCAACTAATCGGCAGGCTTGCCCATGCGCTGGGACAACATCTTGGTTATCTGGTAATCCATTAGGAAAGTCACTAGGCCATTGATATGGAATATTAATATCGCTCATTGAGTATTCTTTCGCAACCTAAGATCTTCATAGAAGATGCATTGAATATTAAACTAAGCGAATACTAACACATGAAGTATAGCCAATAAAAAAAAATACTGCTGCATATCTGAATGCGGGTCACAATAATCAGTCTATAGGGTTTAACTTTTGAACGATATATTCACAACAAGAAAAACAAAAATTTTATGTACATTCATTGTTCCTACCTACATTTTTATTTATACAACAATGGCCATCTGGTTGCTGATCGATGGTTGGGTTAATCAGTTTTCGTCTATAAGTGGATTATGGTCTGTAACATCATTACCACCGCATGTACAAAGCTTATTTTTTACCATGCTAGGTGCTCTGTTAGGTTGCGCTATTCTTGGTATTACTTCTTTTCATCGTTATATGGCAATTGAAAAAACTTTTGATAGCGATCACCTTTTAGGTTTTTTCTTAGCCCCAATTTTAGCTCTAATTGTAGGTTTGTTAATTTTTGCAATGTTGCAAAGTGGGTTAGTTGTGCTTACTAACCAATCTGTGCTTACCGACGTTACTGCGCCAACAGTAACAGCAACACTTGGTTACTTAGCTATCGGCGGTGTCGCTGGGTATAACTGGGATGTTTTCGTAAAAAAACTCCAAGAGCTCTCTGCAAGCGTTATTAATGCTCCTAAAGAATCCGATAGTAAAGCGAACACATCCACAAAAGAAAACAATCAAGAAAATCATTAAATTACGTTCAGATACATTACATTCTCCATAATTACATGCCAACAAAAATGGTGATGTATATCAAGTATCTATATTTGTCGTTCTAAATAACTGGCTTTCTATTCCCCTTCAAATTAGTGTCTGACCACCTAATTTGAAGGAGGTTTTATGTCTTTATCATTGGCGATTTTCAAACACTTACACCAACAACCGATGCCTCTTGTGACGTTGTTAGATACGCTCGATTTACCGCAACATAATGCTTCGGTACACCATGCTGAGTTTGTGGTTGCTCAAATGCAAATCAAGCATTTACTGGCCGAGAACGAGCAAGGTGAATTGGCTTGTACTGATTTGGCTTACACACAAGAATACAGCGTGATATAGAAACGCCTGACATTAGCCAGGCGTGTTGAAATGATTATCTCGAGATAAAGCTCTCGGCTTGTTTAAAGATAGCGCTATCCATTTCAATACCGATGAACTGGCGATTTAATTTAAGAACAGCTCGACCTGTTGAGCCTGAGCCCATAAAGCAATCCAATACTACCTCGTTCTCTCTACTGCTACTGTTTATCACATGTTCAAGTAATGCTGCTGGCTTTTCACAAGGGTGTTTCCCTGGATAATACTGAACAGGTGCAAATGTCCAAACATCGGTATACGGCACTTCTTTCGTGACCGTAAATGGTCGCCTTAATCTAGCATACTCCGCTTTAAGCTCATCATGACTCTTTACCAACTCACCATACTGCGTACCAAGCTCTATGCGCTGCTTTTCTAGTTGTAAGTATGATTGTGTTAGCGGTGTTAAAGCTGACTTAAACAAGGCTTGTAGCGCGCGATACTGCGCCTCATTAGGCAGTTTCCATTGCGAAGCGCTAAACCAATGTGAGGCCATTTGTGTGCCTGTGGCGGCATTAATTTGTTTGGATGTAATACCTGCGGTTTCTTTGGCGTGTTTGAAATAATTAATCAGGGGCGCAAAGACTTCCTGTTTTAACGAGGTGCATTTTTTATGGTAACTCGATGCTCCTTTGGCATAACCTTCTGAACCATAGTGTTCACACATGATGATGCGTTCTGTCGATGGAAAAAATGTGCGCAAGTCCTCTTTGTGCATTCGTCTCCAAGGGCCGTTTGGTTTCGCCCATACAATATGACTAAGCACATTAAAACGCTGGCGCATTAAAAGTTCAGTATCACTGGCTAACTTAGAGCCACAAAACAGGTAAAGCGTGCCGGAAGGTTTAAGAACGCGCCAAAGCTCCGTATTCACGTCATCAAGCCAAGATAAAAACGCTTCAACGTTGGGCCATTGGTTATCCCATGCGTCTTTCTTTACCTGAAAGTAAGGTGGGTCTGTGACGATTAAATCCACCGAATTGTCAGGGATGTTTTTTAGTGCGCGTAAGCAATCATCATTGATGAGGGTTAGGTTTTTCATGATTAGTTGTTCCAGGGTTGGAGCTCTTGGCTCTCTGGTCACTAATAAATTTGCAGCGTGGGCATTTTATTTGAACATGCCCGTAGTCAATAAACCCCAGTGTTTTTCGGCATCTAGGGCATTGCATGGTTTTCATTCGAGTACACCTCAATCTAACTACTGGTTAATTATACAGTAGTTAGATTGTTTAATGTCTCCTTTAATTGCAAGGTCAGCTCAGGTGTTGATTTTCTGAGCGCATTGACTAATTGAAGTTCAAAGTCGGTTGGTACGATGGCCCCATCACCGATAGTGACAGGAACGCTAACGGTGACATCTATTGGCTTATCATCGCTGGTGGATGACGGGAGCAATTTTTCAGCACCACTAACCTGGGCGGTCACACTTTCTATTTCCGCTTTCGTGTTTGGCGAAAAATAGTCGAGTAGCTCCGATATCGCTTTTTCACCCAAAATACTCCCGATAGCGCCACCTGCCACTCCGCCTATTGCCGCGACAATAGGGCCACCAAGTGCACCAGCCATAGCTCCCAACTTCATGCCAGCAAGGCCGCCCCCTAAAGAGCCTGCAAGTTTGCCAGCCTCGCCATACTCATCATCTTTAATCGCCATGGCCATAGGAACTGCACTGGTAACGATTGCGAGTGGTTTGATGTATTTACCCGCCGATTTAAACGCTCCTCCGACGCCTTGCTTGAGAGTATCTAACTTACTGGCTTTCATTGTGTTAGGTAAGTCAACATCCGGTGTGGTGATCGCACTGCCGCGCCATTTCTTAAAGATGCCCATTGCCATTTTTGAACCACGCGCAGAGCCGTAGCCTAAACCCGCTAATGTGGATGCGGCCAGTGCCCCTGATATTAATGTGCTTTCATTGGCTTCTTCTCGGATGCTTGCGATACCATCGCTAAGTGAGCCTAATGCGCCACTGGCTAAATTTTCTATATCGGCCACAACGGTTGATACGGCGCGGCCAAGCGCCATAAATTCAGCCACAAGCTTTTGACTTGGTGTAATCGCGACGTCGATAGCCTCACTTAATGCCCCTTGATAGTCCCCCAAAATCGCCAATGGATTGTTGGCCGCTTGAGCAATGCCATGGATACCTTTTTCACCGATATCTTCAGCAAAAATATTCCCACCCACACCCTCAGCGATATTGCGGGCTGCGCCTTTATCGCTCTTGTACAAATCACTCAGCAAACCCATTACATGGCCATATTGAGTGTCAATACCATCGCCTGTCTGCATAGCATTACGCAAGCCAAAGAGTGCGGATTTAAAGCTCTCAGCCGTCTCTTGGTCTTTGATTAAAGTATCTACAGAGCCTGCCGTTTTACCATCGCCAACCAATTTTTTAAACTCGTCAGGATCAGACATTCGTGCTTGCAACATCTCTTTAATGGAATCACCCACTTTATCGTAGTTCCATGTGCCCGCTTGACGACCAGCAATGTACTGAGCGAAGACAGACTCAACACTTAAACCATGGCCTGCATAAGTGGATGAGTATTCTGAAAGTGAATCGAGAAGGTCGCCTTTATCGTCACCAGACTTTTGAGCTGTGATGGCTATCAAATCAGCCGCTTTTTGCGCAGAAATATCAAAGGACTTCATTAGGCGCATTTGCGCCGACATGACTTCTTGCGGTTGCCAGTTGAGGTTTTTAAAAGCGCTACTCAATTGGGCTGAAGTTTGAGTTAGCTCTAAAGATGCTTGTTCATCATAGCCCGACTGCATCGCTTGAATTCGAGCGTTAACCAGCTCTTCATAGGGCCTTGCCGTTTGAGTTTCAATCTCCGTTAAGGCGTTACGCCACCCTTGGATTTGTTCAGGTTGGACACTAATTGCTGCCGCTGCCTGACGTTCAACTTGGTTCGTATTTAGCCCGCTACTGACTATTGCCCCACCTGTTGCTAAGCCTACACCAGCCCCTGCTAAGGTTTCTGCACTGGGCATTTGAGGTGGTTTAACATTGTTCATTTCAGATGCGGTTTTACGCAGTTGCTTTTGCAGCTTCTCGTGATGTTCCGCTAATTGGTCGGTATCGATTCCCGCACGTTTTAAAGCGCGAGACTGCTGGCGAAGCTCTCGAGTCAAATGTTGGAGTTTTAATTGCGCCTCTTCGGTCGGCGTACCCATTTTATTGAGGCTGTCACGATGTTCTTTTAACGCGGCATCTGCTTTTTTATAAGCGTTTACATCATTAAGGTTGGCCTTTAACTTATTATGACTCGTACTGAGTTTCTTATATTCATCTTGAATATCTTTAGACCCCTTCGTGAACTGGTTTTTAACCCCCACCACCAAACTAAGCGCGTAGTTATTATTCATCCTTCATCATCTCCAACGCAAACAACAGCGAAGCCCAGGTGCAATCCAAGGCTTCCTGATAGCTCATAACTCCAATTTTTCGATGGGTGGCGTATTTGATGAGTTGTTTGAGCTCTCGCGTTCGGATTCTGGTGAGGGCGCTTCCTTTCCCATGAGCATGGCCAATATTTGAAAGTCGTCATACGTAAAATTATCAACAATCATATCTGGCGCTAAGGTGGCTTTTTGAGTCAGAGTGACAGGGCCTATGACTCGACCATCAGCATCGAGTTCGGTATTACCTTCAATCGTACCGAATTCAAGAATGGTACTCGCAACGCCAGCAATGATGCCATCTCCGCACACGAAACCCAGCTCTTCTTTACTCCAACGTTCAGCATTAATGCGATCGCGCACTTTTGCTTCATGCGTTCTTGTCGCTCCTGTGTAGATAGCACCATTAATTTGAACGAGATGGCGAAACACACAGACATTAAAGCGCTCAATGATTTGAACACCTTTTAAGAGTGGCGCATCAGCTTGGGTATTTAGCATGAAAGTATCTCCTATATTGCTGCCTGCAATATAGCCATCTATAAGCCGCTGTGAGTACATATGAAAATAATAAATCGGGCCATGAGTATCATAGGAAATAAGGCTTCACAGCTTTTACATATGAATGAAAAGACACGAATTATGCTACCACTAATACTCAAAACGAACCTTAGACAAAGAGCTATCAGTGACTTAACCAAAGAAGAATTGCAGTCACTAAAAAAGGCCATAGGTCAACTTCAAATACTCGATATAGACCAGGTTCATGACTCTTTTTTGCCCTGGCTAGCCTGGCAATGGCGTGCGGAGTTTTGGGATGACTCTTGGCCTATCGAAAAAAGACGAGCGGTGGTGAAAGAAGCGTTGTTGCTCTTTCGGTATAAAGGGACACCTTGGGCGATTAGTCGAGCTATGTCGCTGCTTAACTTTGATGCCTCTGTATTGGAATGGCATCAAATACCCGAAGGCATTAATGGCACGTTTTCAATCTTCCTTACCCAAACCGAGAATAGAGGTTTAACGCAAAAGGATTACACCGATATTGTAAATGGCGTAGAGCGCAATAAGCGAGGTTCGCAACACTGGAAGATGACCGTAAAGAATAGCCCCTCCATTGGTGCAATCTATCTGCCTATCGCTGTTCGCAGCCGTCAACGTGTCTGCATTCGCACTCAGCCCCAATCATTGACTAAATAGAGAACATCATTCATGACGCAAAACAGTAAACATTACGCGGTTGTGACCGAATTGGGTAAGCAGCTATTGCGTGACGCCTATGCGCAACATCGCTCTCTTAACTTAACCCAAATGTCCCTAGGGGATAGTAACGGAGCTTACGTTACACCGGATGTGCGCTTTGATAGCCTAGTCAATGAGCTTGGCCAAGAAGCGCTGCATGAAGGTACTGTCCATGAACACTTCATCCATGCCATTGTTTATGTGAATCGAAGTCGATTTGCTGGTAAGCATATTCGTGAGTTTGGGCTTAGAGACGAAGATGGCAACCTAATCGTTTACGCAGCTTATCCTGAAACCTTAGTGTCGGATGAAGCAACCAGTCAATTCATTCAGCTTGAGATTGAATGCATGATTGAACTTGAAAACACTGAGATGGTGAGTTTAACCATTACGCCCCAATCTACCCACATGCAACAGAAAATGAAGCAGGCATCGCTCGTATTGCAACGAATGAACAAGTTAACGAAGGTGAAAACGACAGTTCATTTTTGACGATAAAAAAATTGGTTCACTCTCTCAGCGTACCTCACATCATCGATAAGCTTGTGAGCAATCTATGGCTGAAGCTCGCGGCAAAAATATTTCCAGTTGGTGCTTTTATTCCGTGGTTTACAGATATTGCACCAGAGGGGTTCGCTATAGGGAAAGGGCAAGCATTTGATAAGAATGTGCTCACTGAATTAGCTAAGGTTTTTCCTAGTGGTGTCATTCCGGATATGCGTGGGTGCGGAGTTATTGGAAAAGAAGATGGTGAGGAGGTCGGCATTTATGAAGAAGGGCAAGTGAAGCAGCATGGGCATGAAGGTTCAAGTGCAAGTTCAACTAATTTAGGCTCGAAAACAACCAGTTCTGATACACACTCACACCGTTATAACTACTCTGCATATGGTGAGTATGTCGGTAACGGTACTCATAAACCCGTAGGCAGAAATGCGGGTACGACCAACACAACTTCGCACGCTCATAGTCATACAGTAGCGATTGGCTCTCATGCTCATACCCTTATGATCGCCTTATTCGGCGGAGCAAAAAATACGATTAATCATCGTAAAGTTAACTGGATAGTAAGGATGGCTTAACCATGACTCACAATTATTCGCATAACATCAGTTCTGATGAGCCAGTGGGCACAGCAACTCGCTTTTTTAATAAATCCCAGAAAGTTAACGTGTCTCGCATTTCGGCAGTAGGTTGGTGGCTAGGCAATACAACAGAACACGTTGTGAAAGGCACTGCTCTTGGCTCTGATTTTACTCAAAATATTTACACGCCATCAAAAGAAGGGATGACTGCTCGATATGACCGTGATGACAACTCGTGGTCAGAAGAAATCAAAGATAAAACTTTTGAGCCTTATTGGGATGTTAATGGGCATGCATTTACTATCGGAGAGCCGGATGACGAACTTCCTGAATGGGGGATTAACATTTTCCCACCTGAGTACGATAAAGAAACTCATACGGTATTGTACAAGAAAGAAGAGTGGCATATTTATGAAATCTTGATTGGCCGACCTTTTTATGATGAATGGGGAAATGAGTTTCTTGTCTCTGACTATAACTTTGTTTTACCAGAGAGACATTCATGGGAACCCCCACCTGAGTTCAAAGAAGGATATGGAATAAAGCTTATAAATGACGAATGGGTTGAACTCATCGATCATCGAGGAAAAATGGCTTATGCCAAAAATAGAGATAGTGAAGTTCAACACGACTATGAAATCGAGGCGCAGGGCGAACTGCCTGTAACTCATACGCTTATCGAATATCAGCAGTTTGATTCATGGTTAGAAGATCAAGGTTGGGCATATGACATAGAGCGCCATCGACCTTATAAGAAACAAGAAGAGAAGTTTTGGCGAGATGAGCAACTTACTCAAGTTTTAAATCGGATTGACCAATATGAAAAAGATCGAGGATATCCAGAGGAATATCGCACTTCCCCAATTCGAACAGAAGAACAATGCCAAAAATTGCTAGCTGATAGAAAGTTGCTGAGTGATTATCCTGAGAGTGTCAATTATCCTTTCGGAGAGCGGCCTCGGTTATCTGGACTCGCATAGAAATAGAAACCCAGCCTTAGCTGGGTTTTTCTATGTAAAGATTAACCCTGCCGTTATGCGCTGGACGTAATTGGCCTCTATTGGACGCAATTGGCCGTAATTTTTTGCAGAAAAGCGCAGTTTTCCATGCCACTATTTATATCAACAAATGCCACTTTTTGTGCGCGGCTGTCATCTGACCCGCCTCTCACATTGATGCCACTAATGTTTGTTACCATTGTATACTCATCATTTTACTAGGGATATTTAATGCGCCGCTATCTTCTGACACTCATGCTTGGCCTGACCCTATCGCATTCTGCTTTTGCTGATACTTCAGAGAACCAATACAAACAATCGGCAGACTTGATTCGTCAAACTTACGAACAACAGCTTTTTACACTACCAGCATTTAAAGAAGGTCATTACGGCTTACGCATGTACCGCCAAACATTAGATGCAAAATACTCCGCGGCAATATGGAGTGATCTGGCCCGT
>NZ_AFWF01000288.1 GCF_000222605.1 Vibrio ichthyoenteri ATCC 700023
ACTAAAGGCCTATCATGCAGCAGTTAACAGCGAAAAACTTGGTTTAGACGATTTTCATAATCGAGTTTTGGATAAAGATGCCTTACCAACGGTAGAGATACACACACGTTGCTCAGGAACTGATAAACCAAGTGATCACTTCTATACACCAGAAGAGAATGAAACCGAAGAAACTTCTTATCTAATTAAAGAACGCTTCATTTGGAAACAGAAAGACAAAGCGCCTACTAGGTATGGCTACTTAGTAAAAGAGGATCGTTTTGCACAAGATACTGATACACCAAGAAAGCCATGGTCTAATGATGGCGCCTCTAAAAAGAATAGACCTAAGGCACATTTAGTAGGCACCTTTAGCAACCCAGAGGATCAATCTGAAGCAATCCAAAGCATCTTGGTTGATGTTTTCTTAGAAGAGCAAGTTAGAAACTTCAAACCAACAAAACAAAACGCAGATTACTCATCCCTGTATGATCAAATGTCATCCTTAAAAAAAGAGTTTGTGGAACAAAGTACCGAGACTCTGGAAACCTTGGCTAAAGAAATCTCTCAATATGCTTCCAAAATCATCCCTAATCATGAACTAAAAATAAACATTAGTGAGAAAGATATTGTCAGTTCTAACCTGAAGATTTTTGACTCATCAGAAGTGGATGTACGATTTGGGAAAGGAGAACAGGTGTTCCCAATTAGTCATCACGGTAGCGGTGCTAGAAGAACGTTACTTTGGTCTGTTCTGAAACAAATCGCTGAAATGGGATATGAATCCTCAGGAAAGAAAACAAAGAAATATAATGAGTTAGGGGATTACAAGTCACATTTACTACTACTAGATGAACCCGAATTAAGTTTACACCCTTCAGCCTGTAGAGATACAAGGGACATGCTATATAACCTTGCCGAGAATAACGAAAACTGGCAAGTAATGATAACTACTCACTCTCCAAGTTTTATCGACTTAACACGTGACCACACTAAGATTATTCGAGTAGAAAATAATTCGAATAACGAGGTTGAGGCGACAACAATTTTTCGACCAGATCAAATCAACTTCACTGAAGATGAGACGGAATCATTAAAATTGTTTAACTTACTTAATCCAGATGTAATGGAGTTTTTCTTTGGTGGTAAGGTTTTCTTGGTTGAAGGAGACACTGAATACACTGCATTTGGTAAAGTAATCAAAGATTACAAAGAAAAAGGTGACACGACTTTTGATGACTTGTTCATCCTCCGCTGCGGAGGAAAAGTGCAAGTTTCAATGTTCATGAAAATTCTCAACCATTTCAAAAAAAGTTACTTCGTACTTCATGATATTGATACCAAGGAGATCCTTAAACACCGACTCATGAAAGTAGAGGGGAAGGATAAAAAGGAAAGAAAGCCTAATATCGAAAAAAATCCTGCATGGACTAATAACGGTAAAATCCTTGAACAAATGTCAGAGTACAGCAAGGTGTTTGGCTCAATTATTGATTTCGAAACGGCTTATTTCAACGAGCCTGTTTCGGCAGGTAAGCCTGAAAATGCTGTGATTAAAATGAAAGATGTAGATATCTACGCTACGGTTGAAAATTTGTTGTTAGCCATTGTCACTCAAGACAAAACTAAACTCCCTTCAGGAGCAATTGAATGGGATAAAATCGAACAAATCAGCGATAAATTCGACTCATTTGCAACTATACACCCAGATGTTATCCCTACATTACCTAACTAAAATAAGAGGAGGCACTTGCCTCCTCTTCTCATTAGAAAACCAATTAATTATCTGCATTCAAAGTTGTTAAAGTAGACAGTTGCCCAACATTTAGAATACCATACCATATAATTGGCATGGATGCCTTACAATAATCTTCTACCTATTGAGGCTTTATGAAAAAACTTACTTTGTTTGTCAGTCTACTACTATCCGTGAATGCGTCAGCCTATACATTTTCACCTAACACCTATGCATATAGAGGCGTTACTGATATTAGAAAAGTAAATGATGCTATGGCTTACTGTGGCGGTCACTTAATTGCAAATTACGATGAGTACAACGCAATAGGCTTTGAGAAAAAAGACCTTAACCGTTGGATAAAAGTTTTTACTAATGCTAGTAATAAAATGTCTGAAAGTTACCCTGCATTGAAAGACACTCAAGTTGAAGCATTCAAGGCCGGTAAAGTAAAACAAACTCTTGATATGTTTGCACTCTCAAATCACTGCATTGAAAATGTCGACCGTCACTTTGCGAATGAGCGTAAACTACTGAAAGATGAAGTTAATAAGAATCAGTACAACCAGTGCGAAGATTACCGAAAGCGCTTTGATGCAGACGCACAAAAATATGCGTATGAGTATAAGCAAGCAGAACGTTCGGGATCATTAAAAAATGACCCTTATAAGAATACGGAACGTTTTTTAAGAACTCTTAAACTTCAACAAAATGACTCGCTCAAACTTTTGAAATCTTGTCAGAGTGATTCAAAGTTAATTTTTGGGCAATAAAATTAGGGGGAGCATCCCCCTTTTGACCTCTTTGCTCAATCAAAGAGAGTCGTTGCTAAGGTTTTTGTATCAACCTTCACATATCGATTCAACATTCTATGATCTTTATGTCCCGAGACCTTAGAAACTAAGATACTATCGTGTCCATTCTGAATAAGCCTACTTAACTGATAGTGGCGCAAACTATGTAACACAAACTCATCTAACCCTTCCCTATCAGCAGCCTTTCGAAATTGTTTGCTCACGAACTCTGGCATCAAATGAAACAATGGGTATTGGTGGGAACGTCCATTCACGTAACTCAACCTCTTTTCAAGAATTGCTACCGCAGAACGAGAGAGTGGAACTTTACGACTATCGCCATTTTTAGTATCCGGTAAGAATATGTACCGTTCATTGACAAACACATCGCAGATCCTGAGTTTAAGAATCTCACTCCTTCGGCAAGCAGTCTCGGCAAGTAAAAGACATACATCTTTCAGTTCTTCAGTTGGCAAATGAGCAATAACTTTGTAGATCTGCTCCTCGGTTGGAACAAACATTCTCACACCATAGTCTGAAGGAATACGGATTCGCTTGAATACATCTGGGATCACTAAACCAATATCTTTGCGTAACCAGTTCAGAAACGCCTGTAAGACCTGCATATCCTTTCTAACAGTTCCATGCTTAACTTTCTTCAATCTCCATTGCATAAACTCATAAATGCGTTCACGGGCTTTGGAATCAACCGTAAGTGATTTGATGGTCATTGCTGAAAAGTATGACGAGATACGATTAAGGCGGTATCTCTGCGAGTTCAGATAAGATTTGTGGTATTGCGCCTTAACATCGATATAGAAATCAATAGCGACTGGGATGGGTGTATCTAACGTGGGATTGCAACGTGTGACTAACGTCTCATAATTCATGGCACTGTCTCTACTGTGAGCCTAAATTGAGACAGAGTCCAGAAACGACAAAGGCGATGTAACTCTATGAATTACATCGCCTCTTAGAATAAATGGCACGCCCTGCAGGATTCGAACCTGCGACCACATCCTTAGAAGGGACGTGCTCTATCCAGCTGAGCTAAGGGCGCGCTACAGGGCAGGATTATACGAGTTAGAACGCGCAACACAAGACCTTTTAGTAACATTCTGATCTGAATGCTTAAAAAAAGGGCAGCGCTGGGGGCTATGATTAAAAACACCACGAAGCAAACGTTTGCTTATAGATGTTCGTCAAATTTTTTGCGACAATACTCCGCGTATTACTCGCCATTCTATTTCTGAAGGAAAGTCATGACAGCTCAAAACATTGATGGGAAGTTGATATCGCAAACTGTGCGATCTGAAGTTGCTGCACGAGTGAAAGCGCGCAAGGAAGCGGGTCTACGTGCACCAGGTTTGGCTGTGGTTCTTGTGGGTGAAGATCCCGCATCACAGGTGTATGTAGGCAGCAAGCGTCGCGCTTGTGAAGAAGTAGGCTTTGTTTCAAAGTCATTCGATTTACCCGCCACAACCAATGAACAAGACTTACTAAGCTTGATCGATGAATTGAATGGTGATGACACGATTGACGGTATTCTAGTGCAACTGCCCTTACCGGCTGGTATTGACACCACACACGTGTTAGAACGAATCCACCCAGAAAAAGATGTTGATGGTTTCCACCCATACAATGTGGGTCGTTTAGCGCAGCGTATTCCAAAACTGCGTTCATGTACGCCAAAAGGCATTATCACTCTGATGGAGCGCTACAACATCGAGATGCGTGGTAAACATGCTGTTATCGTTGGCGCTTCTAACATTGTTGGTCGCCCAATGACGCTAGAACTGCTGCTCGCAGGTTGTACAACCACAACATGCCATCGCTTCACTAAAGATTTGGAAGGCCACGTACGTCAAGCTGACGTGGTTGTGGTTGCAGTTGGCAAGCCTAACTTTATTCCGGGTGACTGGATTAAGAAAGGTGCGGTGGTAATTGATGTTGGTATTAACCGTTTAGATAGCGGCAAGCTGGTTGGTGATGTGGAATATGCTAAAGCCAAAGAGCACGCAAGCTTCATTACACCTGTTCCAGGTGGTGTTGGCCCGATGACGGTAGCAAGCCTGATTGAAAATACCATGATGGCATGTGAGCAGTTCCATACGGACAAATAGAGATT
Source organism: Vibrio ichthyoenteri ATCC 700023 (assembly GCF_000222605.1). Taxonomy (GTDB): domain Bacteria; phylum Pseudomonadota; class Gammaproteobacteria; order Enterobacterales; family Vibrionaceae; genus Vibrio; species Vibrio ichthyoenteri. The sequence continues at coordinate 4,637 of NZ_AFWF01000288.1, forward strand.
TGAGAGGCGAGAACGCTTCGCTTCGAGAAGATGTTCTACAGACTGATGAATAACAAAAGGGTTGGCGGTGATCGTCAGCCCTTTTTTGATCGATAGAGAACGATAGAGAACGCTGCGCTGCGAGAATCGAGAATCGAAAGGCCAACCCAAACA
>NZ_AFWF01000287.1 GCF_000222605.1 Vibrio ichthyoenteri ATCC 700023
TTGTAGTGGTGAACTCGCGATTATTTTACGTATATTTTCTAAACGTTGAATTGCTCTTCCATCCGCTCTAATTAAAAGCAAAAACTCTTCTCCCCCCCAACGTACAAAGAGTTCTTTAGCATGTAATTTTGACTGCACGGCCTCTGCGAGTTTCTTTAATACTTCATCACCAACCATATGACCATAAGTATCATTTATCAACTTAAAGTAATCGATATCTAAAAGAGCCAAATAGTATTCGTTATGTAACGAGATGTTCTCTCCTTTAGATAGCTGAAGGTAATAGTAATGGCGATTATATAAACCCGTTAATTGGTCAACACCGGAGCGAATTACTAGAGATCGATTTTCACGCTTTATTAGGTACGTTCTAACACTCATCAACACGATTAATAAAATGGCAATCATGCCAAACCATTTAGCGTAAGCTAAATAGCGTTGTTTTTTTGTAAGAGCAAGAATTTTTTCTTGGTTATTAATACTCAACTGATCCCTTTGTAACAACAAATCTAGTATTTCTTGTGCATGAGTCAAGTTATGCAACTTTGAAAGCATTTGATTTTTCTCAGATAAGTAGACCTGCTTTGCCAGTTCATAGGCGAATTTATAATCACCGCTTAATTCCAAAATCTTAGCCTTATATTTCATAGACTTAAATATAGGGTAGCTTTTATCATTGAGACGAAAATTATGTATACTCTGGTCTATCGCTTTTAAAGCGTCAGGGTAGTTATATTGAGCAACTTCGAGTTTTGATTGTTTTAAATAGCAACGCCCAAGATTATAAGTAAGTTGCTCTTGTTGACTAAGAAATATACATTGTTCTAATAGAGTTCCAGCATGGCTATATTCTTTATTAAGCAATGCAATGTTTATCTTGCTTCTTATATCAAGAATTTGATAGCGCAAGGTTTTATTACTCAGCTCAAAATACTTATGAGCTTGTAAATCTGCCGATTTGGCGGCAGTTATATTACCTATTTGACCTTGGATAACCGATTCATTGTACCAATACAACTGCTGTATACTATGATCTGGATTTGGGAGTTGGCTATAAAGATGCCGAGCACTTTGTATATGGTTCAAAGCTTGCTGTCCCTGCCCCATAATTAAGTACATTTTCCCTAAATTATAGTGACTTTTGCTCTGCGATAAGTGCTCATTGTACCTACCCGACAAATAGATACTTCTTAATAGATATTTTTGAGCGTCAATGATTTCATTTTCTGCTAACGCCATACTTCCTGCCCAATTCAGTAATCTTGGCAATAGAAAAGCGTGTGTTTTAAGTTCCGTGTTCGTCAGCAACTCTTCTAGCAAAAGATACCCTATGCGTTTATCGCTAGAATGCCAAATATGCAAAGCTAACTCTGCCTCTAGCAAAAGACCCATCCATTCTATCTGAACAATTTCTTGTGGTACGGTACCCATTGCTTCATTTATCCATAGCTCTTCACTATAGAGTGAAAGGTTATGTAAAATAATATTGAGATAAGCATAATCAAGTAGCGTGAAATCTACTTTACTCTTTAATATCTTTTGAATCCCAACTGCAACAATATCCGGTTCTAAATGTGACCGATCAAGTA
>NZ_AFWF01000286.1 GCF_000222605.1 Vibrio ichthyoenteri ATCC 700023
ATGGTTACCATAAATGTATTTTTCTCACAAAATACACTGTATATATTAACATTACTGTTTATTTATACAGTTGCGTTTGCATTGCACGGAGAAACACAGTGTTTACTCGCATAAAACAAGTTATCGATTGGTTCAATGATGAGCCAGAAAAGAAAGCACTGCCCCAGGCCACCCTTAAAAACAAAACTCCTACGGGATTTTGTGCGCCATGGAGTGCAGAGCAACTGAAACAAGATGATCTTATCAAGGACAAACTTCGCGTTCTTAAGCGCAGTGGCTTAGCGCTGCCTTACGAGGTGTGGGATGAGTTTGTCGTTGATACGGTCATTCGCTTTGCGACCTGTTGCCAAGATTTACCGGCATCAGAGTCTTACCACCATGCAACGCCAAGAGGCTTATTGCTACACAGTTTAGACGTGGCGATTTACGCAATGCGTATTCGCCGTAATTACATTCTGCCGCCGAATACGGCGCCAGAAGACGTGATCCACAAGGAGATCGTTTGGGTGTATGGCGTTTTTCTGTGTGCCTTATTGCATGACGTGGGCAAGGTGCTCGATATGGACATTGAGTTATTTGTAGGGGAGGGAAAAGAACCCGTTCGTTGGACACTGGCACTGGGGGCGATCAGTCAACCGTACCGTTTTCGTTATCACAAAGAGCGTCAATACAGTCAGCATCAACGCAGCGGACTGATGTGGTTAACGCCAATGCTCTCTGAAAACCCAATGGCGGCGATCACAAGCGATCGCCAGCTCTACCATGAAATGAGCGCTTATCTTTCTGGCCATGCCGATAGTGACAGCGTCATTGGGCAAATTGTGATGCAAGCGGACGCCGCCAGTGTGGCGCAAAACCTCGGCGCCGATAAAGCCGGCATCAACCTCGCTGCTGAAAAAGCGCGAGGCGCTGCTGCTTCATTGGCGGGTCAGCTTCGATTGACGCTCACTCATTTGCTTCAATCGGGCGCGTTCCCATTGAACAGAAAAGGCGCCGAGGGGTTTGTTGAGGGTGAAAACCTGTTTTTGATGAGTAAGCCGATCGCTGAACGACTACGTGCAGCGTTATTGGAACGTGGGATCACTAACGTTCCAACGGACAACTCACGATTGTTTAATGAATTGCAGCAGCACCAACTCATCCGCGCTAATGACGATGAGATGGCGATATGGAAGTGTGAAGTCTTTTTAAGTGCCTTTGATTGGCGCCAGACGTTCACCTTTGTGTGTGTTCACTGGCCATCGATATGGCCCGAAGGTGAGCTTGCGTCGATTGAGGGCTCAATAACGCCCGTTATCGATACGTCAGAGCTTCAAGACGCACAAGATGATGGAGAGTTATCACTGACTCAATATGCTCCTGTATCGCCACTGAGAGAGAATTTAAGTGACGCAGTCACCAAAGTAGAGGGCACTGCCACAGTACCAGCAAGTCAAGGGGTATTGGAGCAGGAGAGTAGAGAGCCTTCATTAAGTTTAGATTTGATGAGTTATATGCCTGGTATGGACGCGATAAGCGCTGAGCAAGACATCGCAGAAGTACCGGTTGAAGTCGCAGCAGTTGACGTCGAACCAGAAGTGATACCGGCGGTTGCCAGTCACGCGATGGAATTGATGCAAGAAGCTGAGAGCACTGCAGCAGATGAAGAAAAGAGTGACGTTGTGACTGAGGATGAGGCGCTT
>NZ_AFWF01000285.1 GCF_000222605.1 Vibrio ichthyoenteri ATCC 700023
ATGCGGTTGCTATACGTTCTGCTGCTACTCCTGAATAAGTCCCGAACTGAGAAAATGGAATAGATTGAATTTGTTTATTTAGTAATTCTTCTGCAAGTCTTTGTGTTTTGCAATCCCCGAACTGTACTAATCCCTGTAAACCAGTAGCCATTGCTCTTAATGAACCATTATTTGTTGCGAGTCCTCTAAAATCAATTTTGAGTGATTCGGCAGTAAATAATTCACAATTCAAAGCTCTTTCGATTCCCATAAAAGCACTATTCAATCCAATTTGATGATGATTCATATGCTTTTCTAATAGTTTTTCATTTTTGGAAAAGATCTCTAATGGGAGTTGTTTTCTTTGTGGGCTAATTCTTTCTTTGTGATATTTATTTTCATTTGATTGCTTTACATTAAAAACTTTACAAGAAAAACCATTATTAATCTTATCGTGATTTAAT